>NZ_JANXTC010000200.1:0-4163 GCF_025356345.1 Tardiphaga sp. | reverse complement strand
ATTCTCGATGCGTCGACCCGCGAGATCGTAAGCACGGCGAAGCGTACCGGTGCACAGGTCCGCGGACCGATCCCGCTGCCGACGCGCATCGAGAAGTTTACCGTCAACCGTTCGCCCCATGTCGACAAGAAGAGCCGCGAGCAGTTCGAGATGCGCACCCACAAGCGTCTTCTCGATATCGTCGATCCGACCCCGCAGACTGTCGATGCTTTGATGAAGCTCGATCTGGCCGCCGGTGTCGACGTCGAGATCAAGCTCTGACACTTAACCGCGAAAGCGGGCGCCGGTCCTAGGACCGGGGCAGGTGTCCCACGACAAGTATTTTAGGTCCAGTCCGGTCAAACGGACAGAAAGAACAGGAAGCACGCCGATGCGCTCCGGAGTGATCGCACAAAAGGTCGGAATGACACGGGTCTTTACGGAGACCGGTGAGCACATTCCAGTGACCGTGCTAAAGCTGGGCAATTGCCAGGTGTTAGGTCACCTTACCAGCGAGAAAAATGGTTACGTTGCGTTGCAGCTCGGTTCGGGCACGCGCAAGACCGTTTATTTGCCAAAGGCCGAACGCGGCCAGTTCGCGGTCGCAAAGGTTGAACCCAAGCGCAAGGTCGCGGAATTCCGCGTGTCGGAAGACTCGCTGATCCCGGTCGGCGCCGAAATTCAGGCAGACCACTTCGTGGTCGGTCAGTTTGTCGACGTTACCGGTACCTCGGTCGGTAAGGGTTTCGCCGGCGGCATGAAGCGCTGGAATTTCCGCGGTCTGCGCGCCACCCACGGCGTCTCGGTCTCGCATCGTTCGATCGGTTCGACCGGTGGACGTCAGGATCCCGGCAAGACCTTCAAGAACAAGAAGATGCCTGGTCACATGGGCGTCGACAAGATCACCACGTTGAACCTGCGCGTTGTGCAGCTCGATGTGGAGCGCGGCCTGATCCTCGTCGAAGGCGCCGTTCCCGGCTCCAAGGGCGGCTGGATCGCGGTACGCGACGCGATCAAGAAGGCTTTGCCGAAAGATGCGCCGAAGCCGGGCAAGTTCCGCCTGGTTGGCGAAGGTATCGAACAGGCTGCTCCGGCAGAACCCGTCGTCGAGCAGGAGGGCGTGTGAGATGAAGCTTAATGTCACCACGCTTGAGGGCAAGGACGCTGGTTCGATCGAGCTGTCCGATGCCATCTTCGGCCTCGAGCCGCGCGTTGATATCATTCAGCGCTGCGTCAACTGGCAGCTTGCCAAGCGGCAGGCCGGCACGCACAAGACCAAGGGTCGCGCCGAGATCTGGCGCACCGGCAAGAAGATGTACAAGCAGAAGGGCACCGGCGGTGCTCGTCACGGTTCGGCCCGCGTTCCGCAGTTCCGCGGCGGTGGTCGTGCTTTCGGTCCGGTCGTTCGCTCCCATGCGTTCGATCTGCCGAAGAAGGTCCGCGCGCTTGCGCTGAAGCATGCTCTGTCTGCGAAGGCAAAGGATGGCGGCCTTATCGTGATCGAGAACGCCACCCTGGAAGAAGCCAAGACCAAGGCGCTGCTCGGGCATTTCTCGGGTCTCGGCCTGACCAATGCGCTGATCGTTGACGGCGCCGAAGTTCATACCGGTTTCGCCATGGCGGCCCGCAACATCCCGAACATCGACGTGCTGCCGATCCAGGGCATTAACGTCTATGACATTCTGCGTCGCCATAAACTGGTCCTGACGAAGGCGGCACTCGATGCGTTGGAGGCGCGCTTCAAATGAAGAATATTGACCCGCGTCATTACGACATCATCGTCGCCCCCGTGGTGACGGAGAAGGCCACGGTTGCATCTGAATTCAACAAGGTTGTATTCAAGGTCGCGATCAAGGCCACCAAGCCGCAGATCAAGGAAGCCATCGAAAAGCTGTTCGATGTCAAGGTGAAGAGCGTGAATACGCTGGTTCGCAAGGGCAAGAAGAAGGTTTTTCGCGGCAATTTCGGTTCGCAGTCGGATGTCAAGCGTGCGATCGTGACCCTCGAAGAGGGCCACCGCATCGACGTCACGACCGGGCTATAAGGCGGATATCCGATGGCACTTAAAAAATTCAACCCAACGACACCTGGCCAGCGCCAGCTGGTCATTGTCGATCGCTCGGCGCTCTACAAGGGCAAGCCGGTCAAGACGCTGACCGAAGGCAAGCATTCGAGCGGCGGTCGTAACAACACCGGTCGCACGGTTGTTCGTTTTCGCGGCGGCGGCCACAAACAGACCTATCGAATCGTTGATTTCAAGCGCACTAAGGTCGATATGCCTGCGCGAGTCGAACGGCTCGAGTATGACCCCAATCGCACCGCCTTCATCGCGCTGCTGAAGTACGAAGATGGGACCTTGTCCTATATCCTCGCGCCGCAGCGTCTCGCAGTTGGTGATTCCGTGATTGCCGGTAATTATGTCGACGTGAAGCCGGGCAATGTCATGCCGCTCGGCAACATGCCGATCGGCACCATCATCCATAACGTCGAGCTGAAAATCGGCAAGGGCGGCCAGATGGCCCGTTCTGCCGGTACCTACGCCCAGCTCGTCGGCCGCGACCATGACTATGTGATCGTTCGCCTCAATTCGGGTGAGCAGCGCCTGGTTCACGGACGTTGCACCGGGACCATCGGCGCCGTGTCGAACCCCGACCACATGAATACCTCGATGGGCAAGGCCGGCCGTATGCGCTGGTTTGGTCGTCGCCCGCATAACCGCGGCGTGTCGATGAACCCGGTCGACCATCCGCACGGCGGTGGTGAAGGCAAGACCTCGGGCGGCCGGCATCCGGTTACCCCGTGGGGCAAGCCGACCAAGGGCAAGAAGACGCGTTCGAACAAGTCGACTACGAAGTTTATTCTCATCAGCCGCCACAAGCGGAAGAAGTAAGGATCGCCGGACATGGTTCGTTCAGTCTGGAAAGGCCCGTTCGTCGAAGGCTCGCTGCTCAAGAAGGCAGATGTCGCCCGCGCGTCAGGTCGTCACGACGTCATCAAGATCTGGAGCCGACGCTCGACGATCTTGCCGCAGTTTGTCGGTCTTACCTTTGGCGTTTACAACGGCCAAAAGCATGTACCTGTCGCCATCAATGAAGAGATGGTCGGTCACAAGTTCGGCGAGTTTTCGCCGACCCGGACCTTCCACGGTCATTCGGGCGACAAGAAAGCCAAGAAGGGCTGAGGACTAAGTTATGAGCAAGCCAAAGCGCGAACGGAGCCTCCCCGATAACGAGGCCAAGGCGATCGCCCGCATGTTGCGCGTGAGCCCGCAGAAGCTGAACCTGGTTGCGCAGATGATCCGCGGCCGGAAGGCTTCGGCCGCGCTCGCCGACCTGCAGTTCTCGCGCAAGCGGATCGCGGTCGACGTCAAGAAGTGCCTGGAGTCGGCCATTGCGAACGCCGAGAACAATCATGACCTCGAGGTCGACGATCTGATCGTCTCCGAGGCGCATGTTGGTAAGGGTATTGTCATGAAGCGTTTTTCACCGCGCGGCCGTGGCCGTTCGGGGCGCATTTTTAAACCATTCGCGCAGCTGACGATCGTTGTTCGTCAGGTCGAAGCAGCGACAGCTTAAGCAGGGCGCGGGAGAGTACGATGGGTCAAAAGATTAATCCAATCGGTCTGCGTCTTGGCATCAACCGCACGTGGGATTCACGTTGGTATGCCGGCAAGAACGAATATGGCAAGCTGTTGCACGAGGATGTCAAAATCCGCGAGATCCTGCACAAGGAGCTGAAGCAGGCTGCTGTCGCCAAGATCATCATCGAGCGTCCGCACAAGAAGTGCCGCGTCACGATCCACTCGGCTCGTCCGGGCGTCGTGATCGGCAAGAAGGGCGCGGACATCGACAAGCTTCGCAAGAAGGTTGCCGACATCACCGCCTCCGACGTCGTGATCAACATCGTCGAGATCCGTAAGCCGGAACTCGATGCGACCCTGGTCGCCGAGTCGATCGCGCAGCAGCTCGAGCGTCGTGTGGCGTTCCGCCGTGCGATGAAGCGGGCAGTGCAGTCGGCCATGCGTCTCGGCGCCGAAGGCATTCGTATCAATTGTTCGGGTCGCCTCGGCGGCGCGGAAATCGCTCGGATGGAGTGGTATCGCGAAGGTCGCGTTCCGCTGCACACGCTGCGCGCGGACATCGACTACGGCGTCGCCACCGCGTTCACGACGTTCGGTACCTGCG
>NZ_JANXTC010000184.1:0-6416 GCF_025356345.1 Tardiphaga sp. | reverse complement strand
CGCCAGGCGGTGACCAATCCCGAGCGCACCTTCTTCGCGGTGAAGCGCCTCGTCGGCCGTCGCTATGACGATCCGATGGTGGAGAAGGACAAGAAGCTTGTCCCCTACAAGATCGTCAAGGGCTCCAATGGCGACGCCTGGGTCGAGGCTGACGCCAAGGCCTATTCGCCCTCGCAGGTCTCCGCCTTCATCCTGCAGAAGATGAAAGAAACCGCCGAAGCCCATCTCGGCGCCAAGGTCGACCAGGCCGTCATCACGGTGCCTGCCTACTTCAACGACGCCCAGCGCCAGGCCACCAAGGACGCCGGCAAGATCGCCGGCCTCGAAGTGCTGCGCATCATCAACGAACCGACCGCGGCTGCTTTGGCCTATGGCCTCGACAAGTCGAAGAGCGGCACCATCGCGGTGTACGATCTCGGCGGCGGCACCTTCGACGTCTCGATCCTCGAGATCGGCGACGGCGTGTTCGAAGTGAAGTCGACCAACGGCGATACGTTCTTGGGCGGTGAAGATTTCGACATGCGCCTCGTCAGCTACCTCGCCGACGAGTTCAAGAAGGAGCAGGGCATCGACCTGCGCAACGACAAGCTGGCTTTGCAGCGCCTGAAGGAAGCTGCTGAAAAGGCCAAGATCGAGCTGTCGTCGACCACCCAGACCGAAATCAACCTGCCGTTCATCACGGCGGATGCCTCCGGGCCGAAGCATCTGACGATGAAACTCACCCGTGCCAAGTTCGAGGCGCTGGTCGACGATCTGGTTCAGAAGACCATCGAGCCGTGCCGCAAGGCGCTGAAGGATGCCGGCCTCACCGCCGCTGAAATCGGCGAAGTGGTGCTGGTCGGCGGCATGATCCGCATGCCGAAGATTCAGGAAGTCGTGAAGCAGTTCTTCGGCAAGGAGCCCCACAAGGGCGTCAACCCTGATGAAGTCGTCGCGATGGGCGCCGCCATTCAGGCCGGCGTGCTGCAGGGCGACGTCAAGGACGTGCTGCTGCTCGACGTCACCCCGCTGTCGCTGGGCATCGAGACGCTGGGCGGCGTGTTCACCCGCATCATCGAGCGCAACACCACGATCCCGACCAAGAAGAGCCAGGTGTTCTCGACCGCCGAGGACAACCAGAACGCTGTTACCATCCGCGTCTTCCAGGGCGAACGCGAAATGGCGGCCGACAACAAGCCGCTCGGTCAGTTCGACCTGATGGGCATTCCGCCCTCGCCGCGTGGCATGCCGCAGATCGAGGTGACGTTCGACATCGACGCCAACGGCATCGTCAACGTGTCGGCCAAGGACAAGGCCACCAGCAAGGAGCAGCAGATCCGCATCCAGGCGTCCGGTGGTCTGTCGGAAGCCGACATCCAGAAGATGGTCAAGGACGCCGAGGCCAACGCCGCGGACGACAAGAAGCGTCGTGAAGCGGTCGATGCCAAGAACCATGGCGACGCCCTGGTTCACTCGACCGAGAAGGCCATCACCGAGCATGGCGACAAAGTCGGCGCGCCCGAGCGTCAGGCCATTGACGACGCGATGACCGACCTCAAGGAAGCGCTGAAGGGCGACGACGTCGAGGCGATCAAGACCAAGACCAACACGCTGGCGCAGGCTTCGATGAAGCTCGGCGAGGCGATGTACACCCAGCAGGCCGAGGCCGACGCGGCCAAGGACGCGGCGAAGGACGACGTGGTCGACGCCGAGTTCACGGAAGTCGACGACGACAAGCCGAAGAAGTCGGCCTGACAGCGAGAATGAGGATGGCCCCTGTCCTGAGCAGCGCGACGCGCGTCTCGGTCGATGGGGGCCATTTTTTATCAAGCTGAATGTCGTTAATCCACGGACGCATCGAAGCCGATGCCGTCCCTCGGAATGCTCCTCGCGATGAGGACCAAGTCAGACGGATCTCACCGATGTCCACCACCAAGCGCTGCTATTATGAATCGCTGGAAGTCGAGCGCACCACGGATGATGCGGGGCTGAAGAGCGCATTCCGCAAGCTGGCGATGAAGTGGCATCCGGACAAGAATCCCGGTGACGCCGCCGCCGAGGTCAAATTCAAGGAAATCGCCGAGGCCTATGAGGTGCTCAAGGACGGCGACAAGCGCGCCGCCTATGACCGCTATGGCCACGCCGCCTTCGAGCAGGGCAATGGCGCCGGTGCCGGCTTTGGCTCCGGCTTCGCCTCCTCGTTCTCCGATATCTTCGAGGACCTGTTCGGCACGGCCGGGCAGCGCGGCGGGCGCGCCGGTGGTGGTCGCGAACGCGGCGCCGATTTGCGCTACAACATGGAAATCACCCTCGAGGAAGCCTTCGCCGGCAAGACCGCCCAGATCGAGATCCCGGTCGCGGTGACCTGCGAATCCTGTTCCGGCACCGGCGCCAAGGCCGGCACCAAGCCGAAGACCTGTTCGACCTGCGGCGGTGCCGGCCGGGTCCGCCAGGCCCAGGGCTTCTTCACGCTGGAGCGAACCTGCCCGGCCTGTCAGGGCCGCGGCCAGATGATCGAGGATCCCTGCCCGGGCTGCGCCGGCGCCGGACGGGTCGAGCGCGAGCGCACACTGTCGGTCAATATTCCGCAGGGCGTCGAGGACGGTACCCGGATTCGTCTCGCCAATGAGGGCGAGGCCGGCGCGCGCGGTGGTCCGGCGGGCGATCTCTATATTTTCCTGTCGCTGGCGGCGCACGACTTCTTCCAGCGCGATGGTGCCGATTTGCATTGTCGGGTGCCGATCTCGATGGTGACGGCGGCTTTGGGCGGCGAATTCGAGGTGCCGACCATCGATCGCGGCCGCACCAAGGTCAAAGTGCCGTCCGGAACCCAGTCCGCGCGCCGCTTCCGCGTCGCCGGCAAGGGCATGCCGGTACTGCGCTCGCGCCAGACCGGTGACATGTATGTCCAGGTGGTCGTTGAAACGCCGCAGAACCTGACCAAGAAGCAGCAGGAGCTGCTGGCCGAATTTGACAAGCTGTCTTCCGGTGCGACGCAACCTGAGGCCGCCGGTTTCTTCACTAAGGTCAAGGACTTCTTCGGCACCCGTAGCGGTACTTAACGGGGGAAGCTTGACCGTTTCTATTGTGCCCTGTACGTCTTCATGACGAATTTCTGACGTCCCGCCGTACCGCGGTCTGCCTGGAAGCGACATGCCTCTGCAATCGTCCGCGCGTCCGTTAAAGAAACCGCTCCGTCTCGACGATGAGGTCCGGTTTCTTCGTTCCTGGATTGAAAAGCCACTGCGGATGGGCGCGGTGATGCCGTCGGGCAAGGTGCTTGCCCGCACCATGGCGCAATATGTCGATGTCCACGCCCATGGCCCGGTGATCGAGCTCGGACCCGGCACCGGCGCCATCACCAATGCGCTGATCGCTCACGGCGTCGATCCCAAGCGGCTGGTTCTGGTCGAATTCAACCCCACCTTCTGCGCGCTGCTGCGCGAGCGTTACCCGCAGGCGACCGTGGTGCAGGGCGATGCCTATGCGCTGCGCGACACGTTGTGGGAAGTGCTGAAAGAGCCGGCTGCTGCCGTGGTTTCCGGCCTGCCGCTGGTCACCAAGCCGATGCTGACCCGTCTGAAGCTGATCCGTGACGCCTTTGTCGCGATGACCCCCGGTGCCCCATTCGTGCAGTTCACCTATTCGGTGGCGCCGCCGATTCCGAAATCATTGCCGGGCGTCTCCACGGAGGCTTCCGAGCGGATCTGGATGAACCTTCCGCCCGCCCGCGTCTGGGTGTATCGCAAGGGCTAGTTGACCTCTTTGTTGAAGCAATGAGATCGTTTCCCGGACGCGGTGCGGCATTCTTTATGCCGCTCCGCGGATCCGGGATCCCGGTTCTTCTTCATACAACCGGGACCCCGGCTCTGCGGCGCACCCCGCCGCCAACAGGCGGCGCAGTGCACCGCGTCCGGGGAACGAAGAGCGCGACCCATGCCCACCCTGAAAATCCTCGTTATTCCCGGCTCGCGGCGCAGCGGCTCGCTCAATGCGAAGCTGGCCGCCGCCGCCATCGATGCGCTGGTGCGCGCCGAGGTCGACGTCACCCATATCTCGCTCGGCGACTTTCCGCTGCCGATCTATGACGGCGATCTCGAGAGTAGCGTCGGCGTGCCGAAACAGGCGGTCAACCTTAAGCGGATGATATCGGCGCATCATGGCGTGCTGGTCGTGACCCCGGAATACAACGCCTCGCTGCCGCCGCTGCTGAAGAACGCCATCGACTGGGTTTCGCGCGTGCAGGACAGCCATGAGAGCCGCGGCCAGGTGTTTCGCGAAACGCCGTTCGCGATCGCCGCGGCCTCGACCGGCCGGCTCGGCGGCACGCGCTGCTTGCAGGCGCTGCGGCTGGTGCTGTCGGCCTGTGGCGCTATCGTGGTTCCCAGCCAGCTGGCGCTATCCTTTGCCGACGACGCCTATGACGATATGGATCGGCTGAAACACCCGGCCGATAGCGAGGCGCTGCGGGCGATGGTGCGGCAGCTGGTCGATGTCGCGCAGCAGATGAAGTGAGATGAGATGACCCTGACGACCATGGAGCCCCGCGACCGGCTGATTGTCGGCCTCGATCTGCCGAGCGTCGAGCAAGCCGAAGCCATGATCGCGCGGCTCGGCGACAGCGTGACCTTCTACAAGATCGGCTACCAGCTGGCTTACGCCGGCGGCCTGCCGCTGATCCGCAAGCTCGCCGATGCCGGCAAGAAGGTGTTCGCCGACCTGAAGCTGCACGATATCGGCAACACGGTCGCCAGCGGCGTCGAAAGCGTCGCCAGGCTCGGCGCCACCTTCCTCACCGTCCACGCCTATCCGCAGACCATGAGCGCCGCCGTACAGGGCCGCGCCGGCTCCAGCCTGCAGATCCTCGCGGTGACGGTGCTGACGTCCTATGACGATGACGATCTCAAGGCGGCGGGCTATCAGCTCGGGGTGCGCGACCTCGTCGAGGTGCGCGCGCAGCAGGCGCGGGCCCTCGGCGTCGACGGCGTCGTCTGCTCGCCGGAGGAGGCGGCGCATCTGCGCGGCATCGTCGGACCGATGCGCCTGGTCACGCCGGGCGTGCGTCCGGCCGGCAGCGCGATCGGCGATCAGAAGCGCGTCATGACCCCAAGCGATGCGATCCGCGCCGGCGCCGACCATGTGGTGGTGGCGCGGCCGGTGATGCAGGCCGCGGATCCGAAGGCGGTGGCGGATGCGATCGTCGACGAGATAACGCAGGCGCTGGGCTAGGCGATCTTTAACTTGTCCCGGGCGCGGTGCAGCGTGCAACGCTGCTCCGCAGAACCGGGACCGTACCAAACGCCGTCGCCTGATACGGCCCCGGCTCTGCGAAGCAACACTTCGTGTTGCGTCGCGTCCGGGGCATGAGTCAGTATCGAATCAAGCAAAAATCAGGGAGCAAACCGATGGCCAAAGCCTACTGGATCGCGCGGATCGATGTACACAACATGGATGGCTATAAGGATTACGTCGCGCAGAACGGCGCGGTGTTCGCCGCGTTCGGCGCCAAATTCCTGGTGCGCGGTGGCCAGCACGAGGCCGCCGAGGGCACCGCGCGTTCGCGCAACGTGGTGCTGGAATTCAAGGACTACGCGACCGCGCAGGCTTGCTATCATTCGCCGGAATATCAGCGTCTGGTGGCGATGCGGGCGCCGCATTCCGACGGCGAGCTGGTAATCATCGAAGGCTATGACGGCGCGCAGCCTGGAGCCTAATCATGCGTGGCATCGTGTCCCGGGCGCGCTGCAGCGTGAAACGCCGCCGCGCAGAACCGGGACCGTCCCAAACGCCGGCGCTTGGCGCGGCCCCGGCTCCGCGAAGCAATACTTTGTATTGCATCGCGGAGCCGGGGCAAGCAGGCCCATATCGGTTGCCGCACGGCGCCGGCGCCGCTATATCGCCCTGACAACCTGGAAAGGTGTGACATGACCGACATGCGATTGATCGTGGCAGGCGCCGGTGGACGGATGGGGCGGGCGCTGGTCCGCGCCATTTCCGAGACCGCGGGCGCGGTGGTCGTCGGCGCGCTGGAAGCGCCGGGCTCGGAACTGCTCGGCAAGGATGCCGGCACGCTGGCCGGTATTGCCGAGATCGGCGTCAAGCTGTCGGCCGATCTGTGGACGATGTCGAAGGACGCCGACGGCATTCTCGATTTCACCGTGCCCGGCGCCACCATCGCCAATGTCGCCATCGCCGCGCAGCGCGGCATCGTCCATGTGATCGGCACCACCGGCCTGTCGGCGTCGGACGACGCGGTGATCAAGAGCGTCACCAAGCAGGCGATCGTGGTGCAGGCCGGCAATATGAGCCTCGGCGTCAATCTGCTGGCGGCGCTGGTGAAGCGCGTGGCGCAATCGCTCGATGCGGGTTTCGACATCGAGATTCTCGAAATGCATCATCGCGCCAAGATCGATGCGCCGTCCGGCACCGCCTTCATG
>NZ_JANXTC010000163.1:0-14988 GCF_025356345.1 Tardiphaga sp. | reverse complement strand
GGACACGACGTCCGCCATGACTCGATCACTTCGGCATAGGTGCGGGGTTCGCGATCGATCCATTCGAGCAGATCGAGGATCAGCGGTTCGAGATCGTCGCCCAAGGTATCCTCCGCTTTCAATTCCTTCCGAGTATCGCCCGAAGGCCGTCCTTCGGTTTCGGGATCGGCCACATCTGCCAGGCCGGCTGGTAGTCGCGCGGCAACGCCACGTTCACCTGATACAGGAAATGCCGGATGAAGCATTTCGCCTGCATATAGGCGAAATGCAGCCCGATACACATGTGGGCACCGCCGCCGAACGGCACCCAGGCAAAGCGGTGGCGCCCCCGTTGCGCCTCGTCGGTGAAGCGCAGCGGATCGAACCGGTCCGGGTCCGGCCATATTTCCGGCATGTGATGCGTGAATAGCGGATTGAGGCCGACCAGCGTGCCCGCCGGAAAGTCAAAACCCTTGAAGCTGAAGGCGCGGGTGGCGCGGCGCGGAATCGAAGGCACCGGCGGCTTCAGCCGCATCGCCTCCTTGAACGCCATCTCGGTCAGCGGCATCGCCTCGAGCTGCTCGAACGACAATGGAGCGTCGTCGACGAGGCCGAGAGCCTGCACCTCGTCGCGCAGCCGTTGCTGCCAGGCGGGGTTTTCGGCCAGCAGCGCCACGAATGAGGTCAGCGATGAGGTCAGGGTGTCATGCGCGGCCATCATCAGGAAACTCATGTGGTCGACGATGTCCCGGGTCGAGAGCAGCGCGCCATCCTCATGCGTTGCCCGGCATAATTGCGAGAAAAGATCATCGCCACCGTTGACGCGGCGGATCGGAACCTGTTCGGCGAAATAGCTAACCACCCGCGCGCGACCGCGCACCCCGTGGGCCATCTGCGTGCCGGGCCACGGCTTGCGGATCGGCGCCACCGACGCCGCGACCATGTCAACGAAGGCGCGGGTAATGTCGTCGCTCCGCGGGCCGAGCCCGGTGCCCAGAAACGACGTCGCCGCCAGATCGAGGGTGAGTTGCTTCATGGCCGGGTAGAACAGCATCTCGCCGGGCCGTGCCCGCCACTGCGTGACCCGGGCTTTGATTCCGGCGTCGAGCGCCGTTAGATAGGATTTCATCGGGCCGGATTTGAAAGCCACTGAAAGCGCCCGGCGATGCTGCCGGTGTTCCTCGAAATCCAGCATCATCAGCCCGCGCGGAAACAGCCGGTCGAGGATAGACCCCCAGCCGTGGGTCGAGGAGAACAGTTTGGTCTGGTCGAACAGCACCAGCTCATTCGCCTCGGGGCCAAGCATGGTGATGCTGGTTTCGCCGAGGATCCGGGTTCGGTAGATCGGGCCGTAGGTGGCCGCTGCCCGCTCGACCGTGCCTTTGGGATCCGCCAGCACCCGGAACGTGTTACCGACGATCGGCCAGCCTTCATTACCCGGAATGTGGGCCAGCGCCGCGCGCTTTGGCGGCATCAGTTGCGGCGGCGCGGATAATGCGAAACCGGGCATGGACATGGCATTTCCTCATCCCTGGAATCGGCCGGCATGATGGCGAGGTGGCCGTCCGCAGTCTCGTTGACCCAAGGTTGTATGGTCCGGCCGTACTTGGCAAGCTGATTTGCCGGCCGGAATTGCCGCGATGGCACCGGCCGGCACGCCAGCCGATCAGGCTTTTTTCGCCTGCAGATCAGGCGCGTTCACCAGCGGGATGGCGACGCGGCCAGGGCCGGTCAGCGACAGTGCCGCGGCGGCCTTGTCGTTTTCCATGATCTTGGCCATCACCGCTTGGCCGGCGCGCTCGAACACTTCGCGATTTTCCCGCACGTAGTTCTGCGATTTGCGTAACGATGCGATGTAGCCATTGATCTCCGGCACCACGTAGCGCGCCACCATGTCCCAGCTGCGCCTGGTGTTTTCCGGATTGGCCCAGTCATGCACGAAGCCGACGATGGTGCCGACGCCTCCCGACACCGCCATCAGGTTCTTGATGGTTCTGATCAGGTCGTCGGGGGTGCCGATGGTGGAGGCCGCGTTTTCGCCACCGGCGGTCTGCTCGACCGCGTCGCCGGGCGAGCTGAAGGCCTTCACGCCAGGTCGCTGTAGCGTCTTGACGGTGTACTCATTGTGCCAGCGCATCAGGCCGGGACCGGCCTCGCGTTCGGCCTGTTCACGGGTCTCGGCGATGTGCCAGCTCAGCAGCACGCGCCAGTTGGCGCGATCGACGGTCGTGCCGTGCTTCCTCGCGGCGTCCTCGGCAAAGCCCCATTGCGTCGGCAGTGCCATCAGCCCCTGCGTCGACATCGAGCCGAGCGAGATGATGCCGATGCCGTATTTGCCGGCCAGCGTCATGCCCGATGGCGAGATCTGCGACGCCACCACGAACGGCATCTCCTCCTGCAGCGGCAGGATCTGCAGCGCGGCGTCGTTCATGGTGAACCAGTCACTTTTCGCCGTGACGCGTTCGCCATTGAACAGCCGGCGGATGATTCCGATCGCTTCGTCCTGGCGGTCGCGCTGCGTCATCGGGTCGATGCCCAGCGTATGCGCGTCGGAGGCCAGCGCGCCCGGGCCAGAGCCGAACAGCGCGCGGCCGCCGGTCATGTGGTCGAGCTGCACCATGCGCTGTGCGACATTGTAGGGGTGGTGATAGGGCAGTGATACCACGCCGGTGCCGAGCTTGATCCGCTTGGTGCGCTCGCCGGCGGCGGCGAGAAACATTTCCGGCGAGGCGATG
This sequence comes from Tardiphaga sp., assembly GCF_025356345.1. Taxonomy (GTDB): domain Bacteria; phylum Pseudomonadota; class Alphaproteobacteria; order Rhizobiales; family Xanthobacteraceae; genus Tardiphaga. The sequence goes on along the minus strand of NZ_JANXTC010000163.1, from coordinate 12,274 downwards.
GTCTCCCAGCCGGAGGAGTGGTGCTCGCCGCACCAGAATTCATCATAGCCGAGCGCGTCGAGCTGTTCGACCAGATCGAGATCGCGACGGTATTGCAGCATCGGGTGCTCGCCGATCGGATGATGCGGAGCCAGAAAGGCTCCGAACTTGACGCGTGCCATGGACATTTCCTCTTTCTATTCTTGCTTGCGACGAGCCTAGGCGACTGATCGCTGGCGTCAATGCGCGACCGTGCATGGCCGCGACGCGCGGCCGCAGCCCGGCGTCTTGCGCGACCGCCGCCGCCATCATTATTTGAAGAGTGCACCGTAGCGCTTCCGCGCGGGCAGGAGGACAAATGAGTTACTTCAGGACCGCGATGCTGCTGGCGGGCATGACCGCTCTGTTCATGGGCGTGGGCTATCTGATCGGCGGCGCATCCGGCGCCGCGCTGGCGCTGCTGGTCGCCGCCGGCATGAATGTCTTCGCGTACTGGAATTCCGATCGCATGGTGCTGTCGATGCACGGCGCGCAGCCGGTCGATGCGCGCAACGCGCCGGACCTGTATCGCCTGGTCGGCGATCTGGCCAACCGCGCCGGCCTGCCGATGCCGAAGGTCTATATCATGGAGAATGCGCAGCCGAACGCCTTTGCCACCGGACGCAATCCGCAGAATGCCGCGGTCGCCGTCACCACCGGCCTGATGGAACAGCTCAGCCGCGACGAACTGGCTGGCGTGATCGCGCATGAGCTGGCGCATGTCCGCAATCACGACACGTTGCTGATGACCATCACCGCGACCATTGCCGGCGCTATCTCGATGGTAGCGCAGTTCGGCATGTTCTTTGGCGGCAATCGCAACAATAATGGGCCTGGTATCATCGGCTCGCTGGCGCTGATGATCCTGGCGCCGCTGGCGGCGATGCTGGTGCAGATGGCGATCAGTCGTACCCGTGAATATGCCGCCGATGATCTTGGCGCCAAGATCTGTGGCAACCCGATCTGGCTGGCTTCGGCGCTCGCCAAGATCGATCATGCCGCGCATCAGATTCCGAACGAGGAGGCTGAGCGATCACCGGCGACGGCGCATATGTTCATCATCAACCCGCTGTCGGGTCGCGGCATGGATAATCTGTTCACCACGCATCCCTCGACCCAGAATCGCATCGCGGCGCTACAGCAGTTGGCGGCCGAGATGGGCGTGCAGGCGCCGGCGCGCTCACCGGGCGCGGCTGCGCCGCGCGGACCCTGGAATGGTGCGCCGCGGTCGCGGGGGCCGTGGGGTTGATTGATGATCATGCGGGCATGATGCGCGTCGTGCAGGTTGAGTGGGGCCTGATACCACAAGTAGGCGTGGCAATTAGTTAAGGCTATTGTTCTAGATTTGCTCTGCGTTCCAGCAGCGAACGCTGAGTGCTCCGGACCTGGTATGGCTGTCGATCCGGGGCCTTCAGTATTCACCGGAATTGTTGCGCAGAGGCCTTACAGTGCCGGGCCGTTCTCACACCGGTCATTGTAAGGCTTCGAGCGCGGCATGGCGGACCCGCCGCGGCTGGCGTGGCCGGAACGTTTCGCAATTGCCCCTGTTGATAGCAAGAGCCTTCAACAGGAGCGAAAAATGCGAAATATCATTCTGGCTACAATGTGCGCGGCTGCCATCGGCGCCTTCTCGGTAGGTGGCGCTTCGGCGCAGGCCACCGGACCCGCCGGTCAGGACAGCAATAAAATGGGCACCGGATCGACGATGTCGAAGGATGGCATGGCGAAATCCGGAACTCAGGGAATGTCGAAGGATGGCATGTCGAAGGACGGCGTGGCCAAGGGGTCGATGTCGAAGGATGGCATGAAGAAAGACAGCACGGCGAAAGATGAGATGAAGAAGTAGCCTTCATCGAATCGTTTTTGAACAGCCCTGCATGGCTTTGCCATGCGGGGCTTTTCTCGATCGGTGTGCCTTCATCACGCGGGGGACGAGCTGCGCCATGATCGGCCTGTTGAGCTCCGGCCGCCGCACCAGCGCGGCTGGCCAGATCCGGTGCCATTTGCGCCACAGTCCCGACCAGATAATTCGGCACAGCCATATCATTGCGGTATCCCGGTCAGGGGGTACCGCTGTCTTAAGCTTGATGGGTATTTGTGAGCCCATTGCATTTTATTTTGCAGTGCAGCAACCATGTGGCGGCAGTGCTGTTGTATAAGCCTGACGATCAGGAGCCGCCGTGTCACTAGCAGATAACATCGATTTTCTACGCAATCTTCCAAAACTCCCTGAAATCAATGGCCTGGAGGGTGTGACGCGGAGTTTGGCGCGCGGCGGCGCCAGTCCGGTCGTGGAATCCACCGGGTTTGGAAGCAATCCTGGCAACCTCAAGATGTTTCGTTACGTTCCAGCAACCGTAACGGTCAAGCCTCCTCTTGTCGTGGTGTTGCATGGCTGCACGCAAAAGGCGGCGGGCTATGATTCCGGCGCTGGCTGGTCGGCGATCGCCGAACATTACGGTTTCGCCTTGCTGATGCCCGAGCAGAAATCCGCCAACAATGCCAATACCTGCTTCAACTGGTTCTCTCCGGAAGATACGACCCGCGACAGTGGTGAAGCGCTGTCGATCCGGCAGATGATTGAGCAGATGGTTCTTGATCACGCGATTGACCGCAAGCGCGTGTACATCACGGGACTGTCGGCGGGGGGCGCCATGACCTCCGTGATGCTGGCGGCCTATCCGGAAGTTTTCGCGGCCGGGGCCATCATTGCCGGTTTGCCCTATGGCATTGCCAACAATATGCAGGAAGCGCTCGGCGGCATGTATCGCTCGCCGCCGCGTTCGGCGCACGAGCTCGGCGACCTTGTCCGCAAGGCATCTCCCCATGCTGGCCCGTGGCCACGGGTTTCGGTGTGGCATGGCAGCGCCGATCGTACCGTCAACCCAGCCAATGCCGGCGAGATCGTCAAGCAATGGCTCGACCTCCACGGCCTGCCGCCGGCGCCGATGTCGGCATCCGACGTCGATGGTTACCCGCGCGAGGTATGGTGGGACGGCGATGGCGAGACCGTCGTGGAGTCCTACACGATTACCAATATGGCGCATGGTACACCGCTGGCGATCGCCGGCAATGACGAGCCATATGGCGCCGCCGGCGCCTTCCTCCTCGAGGCTGGCATCTCGTCCTCTTATCATATCGCGCAGTTCTTCGGCCTGACCCGTCAGGTCGCGCCTCGCAATATCGAACTGGTCACGGCCGCCATCGCCGAAGCGCCCGTGGCCCCCGCTGCCACGACAGCGGCGCCGAATCCGCGCGCGGAGGGCGACCGCCGCTTTACCCCGCGGAGTCCGGAAGGTCGCCGGCGGCTCGACATCCATGCCGTGATCACCCGTGCGCTCACCGCCGCCGGCCTGATGAAATAGGCTGAGCGTGACGTAATCCAGGCGGGTTGCGCCGCTCCTGACAGGCAGCGAGGTTCCGGTACATCCTGTTTAGGTGTATCGATAGCGCGATGCTGAACAGCCCCCGATCCATATCAGCCGATTTTCTCGCCGGCGGCGGCGAGATGGGCGATCGCATGCGCGCCTTCGACTGGGGCGCGACACCCATTGGCGTGACGTCGCAATGGCCGCAGAGTCTGCGCACGGCGCTACGCATCATGCTCAACACCAACCACCCGATGTTCATCTTCTGGGGTCCTGAGCTGATCCAGTTCTACAATGACGCGTATCGTCTGACGATGGGACCCGAGCGGCATCCCTCGGCGCTCGGTCAGCGCGGCCGCGAATGCTGGGAGGAAATCTGGCCGATCATCGGGCCGCAGATCGATCAGGTGATGTCCGGCGGCGCCCCCACCTGGTATGAACGCCAGCTGGTGCCGGTGACCCGCAACGGTGAACTCGAGCAGGTCTACTGGACTTACGGCTACAGTCCGATCGACCAGGACGACGGCGTCGGCGGCGTGCTGGTGATCTGTCGAGACGTCACGCACGAGCACCAAGCGACCATCGCGCTGCGCGAGCGCGAGGCGGAACTGGCGCGGGTGCAGCAGATCGGCCGCATTGGCGGCCTCGAGGTCGATCTGCGGACCGGCTTTCGCAACCGCCGGTCGCCCGAATATCTGCTGGTACACGGCCTGCCGCCGGACGCCGAGAACGAAACCCATGACGACTGGGTGCGCCGCATCCACCCCGAGGACCGCGAAGCCACCGAAGCCAAATTCCGGGAGGCCATCAAAGCCGGCGTGCGCGAATACAGCGTTCAATATCGCATCATCCGTCCCAGCGACGGCGAGGTGCGCTGGATCTCGGTGAAGTCGCTGATCGAGCGTGACGAGAATGGCCGCGCAATGCGGCTGGTCGGCGCGCATACCGACGTTACCGACGAGGTGAATGCCGAGCGCGCGCTACGCCAGAGCGAGGAGGAAGCGCGCCGGCTTGCCGCCAAATTGGCCGACCTCAACGCGACCCTGGAAGCGCGCGTGCTGGAAAAAACCAGGGAGCGCGATCGCATCTGGAACGTGTCGCAGGATCTGCTGCTGGTGCTGAATCTTGACGGCGTATGGCGCGCGCTGAATCCGGCCTGGTCGCGGACACTCGGCTGGGACGAAGCGGAGATGCTGAACCGGACGTCGGACTGGCTGGAGCACCCCGACGATCACGCCAAGAACCGTGCCGAGTTGCAGCGTCTCGGGCAGGGCCAGGCGACGCTGCGGTTCGAAAACCGGTTGCGACACAAGGATGGTTCCTATCGCTGGCTGTCCTGGACCGCCGCACCGGATCAGGACAGCATCTACGCCGTCGCCCGTGACGTCACCGGAGAGAATGCCGCCCGGGAGCGCCTCAAGGTAACCGAGGAAGCGTTGCGGCAGTCGCAGAAAATGGAAGCCGTCGGACAGCTCACCGGCGGCATCGCACATGATTTCAACAATCTGCTGACCGGGATCGTCGGCTCGCTCGATCTGATGCAGATCCGGCTTGATCAGGGCCGCACCGAGAATATTTCCCGCTATATCAATGCCGCGATGACATCGGCCAACCGCGCGGCGGCGCTGACCCACCGGCTGTTGGCGTTTGCCAGACGTCAGCCGTTAATTCCAAAATCGGTCGATGCCAATGCGCTGGTGTTTTCGCTGGAAGATTTGCTGCGCCGGACCATCGGCGAGCGTCTGAGCCTGGAGATCGTCGCCGCCGCCGGGTTATGGTGCACGCTGTGCGACCCCAACCAGCTGGAAAGCGCGCTGCTCAACCTCGCGATCAATGCCCGTGATGCGATGCCGGACGGCGGCCGGCTCACCATCATGACGTCCAATGCGCAGATCGACGTGGCGAGTGCCGATGCGCCGGCGCTGCCGTCGGGCGACTACATCCGCATCGTGGTGATCGATACCGGCACCGGCATGAGCGCCGATGTCATGGCGCGCGCGTTCGACCCGTTTTTCACCACCAAGCCGATCGGTCAGGGCACCGGCCTCGGCCTGTCGATGATTTACGGCTTTGCCCGGCAGTCCAACGGCCATGTCAGCATCGACAGCCGGCTGGGGCAGGGCACCTCGGTCACCCTGTACCTGCCGCGCCATCACGGCACGGCCGCCGAGACGGTGGCGACATTGCCACGCGATGACAATGCCGCCGTCACCGGCGAGACCGTGCTGGTCGTTGAAGACGAGCCGATCGTGCGCGCTGTCATTGTGGAGATGCTGAGGGACGAAGGTTACCGCGTGCTGGAAGCCGTCGATGGCCCCTCCGGCCTGCGCGTATTGTGCGCGGATTCGCGGATCGATCTGTTGATCACCGATGTCGGATTGCCCGGCATGAATGGCCGCCAGCTTGCCGATCAGGCGCGCGAGCAGCGTCGTGATCTGAAGATATTGTTCATCACCGGCTATGCCGAGAGCGCCGCGATCGCCAAAGGTTTTCTGCTACCGGGCATGGAGATGGTCACCAAGCCGTTCGACCTCGGCGACCTGTCGGGACGGGTGCGGGACATGCTGGCCCGGTAATCCCGGTTCCGGCGCGCCGCTAAAATATCCGCAGGAACCATCTTGTCGCACCGCGCTTATTTCGACGCCGACAACTTTTAAATCACCTGGAGATCAACATGATGCGTCGTTTCCTCGGAGCTACTGCTATCATCGCCACGCTGGCGATTCCCGTTCTCGCTCAGGCCCAGGGTGTCCCGGTGGGTATTGAGCGTGGTGCCCGTGATGGCGAGCGCGCGGCCGGCCCGGTCGGTGCCATCGTCGGTGGAACCATTGGCGGTGTGGTTGGCGGCGTTGCCGGCGTGCTCGGTGTCGATCAACGGCCGCGCTTTCGTAGCTATGTGGTTGATCAGCGTCGTCCGTCCTACAGCTATAGTAACGAAGTCCGCGTCGGTGCCGTGCTGCCCGGCGATGGCGTGACCTATTACGATGTTCCCCGGGAATATGGTGCGAGCGAATACCGCTATACCGTCGTCAATGGCCGCACCGTTCTGGTTGAGCCCGGCTCACGCCGAATCGTCGAGATCGTCGAGTAATCATTTCACAAGCAATACGTCGTTGATCGATCAGGCCGCCTTCGGGCGGCCTGATTTGTTGCGTAGCTGAGCCGGTAGTCAGATCGCCCGATATCAGCTAGAGAACGGCGTGCAATTCAACGACGCGGCGTCCTGCGGGCCGCCAGATGCGGAGCGAAGTGGCAGCCTCAGATCGTGATTCCACCGCCGCCATCGCGCTGGCGATTCCGGCGCTCGGCAGCGCCGGTTCCCGCATCGCGCTGCCGGAAGGCGTGCGGCCCTATCGCGTCGACTGGGTCAACGTCTCGGTCATCGGAACTTTCCACGCGCTGGCCTTGCTGGCGCTGCTGCCAGGCTTCTTCAACTGGACCGCGCTGATCGTTGCGATCATTGCCGCGCGGCTGTTCGGCCTGATCGGCATCAATATCGGTTACCATCGCCTGCTCACCCATCGGGGCTTCAAATGTCCGAAATGGCTGGAGCATTGTTTTGTCGTGGTGGCGATCTGCTGCGCCGAGGATACGCCGGCGCGCTGGGTCGCGGTGCATCGCCGGCATCACGAGAAGTCGGACGATCAGCCCGATCCGCATAGCCCGCTGGCGGGCTTCTTCTGGGGCCATATCGGCTGGCTGCTGGTGAAGAACCCGGATCTCGCGCGGCTCGGCATCTATGACCGCTATGCCAAGGATATTCTGCGCGATCCGTTCTACGTCGCGCTCGAGCGCAATGCCTGGCAGCTCAAGATCATGCTGATCCAGATCAATGTGTTCTTCTTCGCCGCGCTGGTCGCGGAATTCGCGATGGGCGGAACCTGGCCGGAAGCGGTGCAGTTCGCGCTCAGCGTTGTGGTCTGGGCGGTATTCGTCCGCACCGTCTTCGTCTGGCACCAGACCTGGGCGGTGAATTCCTTCACCCATATGTGGGGCTATCGCAACTACGAAACCGACGAAGACAGCCGCAACAACTGGTTCATCGGCCTGTTGGCGCATGGCGAAGGCTGGCACAACAACCACCACGCCGACCAGCGCTCGGCACGCCATGGCCATCGCTGGTGGGAGTTCGACACCACCTATCTGACTATCCGGTTGCTGGAAAAACTTGGCCTGGCCTCGGACATCGTGACGCCACGGAAACTGACAAAGTAGACGGGGCGGCATGGGTGGAGCGAAGCGATACCCCTCATGAATCTGGCCGGGCTATCGCCCGGCCATTATTCTGCACGTCAGCGCACTTGAGTGATGGGTAGCGCTTCGCTCCACCCGTCCTATCGAAGTTAGAACCGTCCGCCGGTGCGCAGCAGTCGCACCACCAGCAGCAGGATGACGGCGCCGATCGCGGAATAGATGATCGACGATAGCAGCCCGGAGCCGAGATGGATGCCGAGTTTCGGAAACAGCCAGCTGGCGATGAACGCGCCGCAGATACCCACCAGAATATCGCCGATAATGCCGAAGCCGGTGCCGCGGACGATCTGCCCGGCAAGCCAGCCGGCCACCAGGCCGACAAACAAAATAACCAGAAGACTCTCGTTTGATAGATGCATGAATTTTTCCCCTTGCGTAGCGCTGCCGGAAGGCCGCAACCGCGCTAACGCGCATCCTCCCCATTCGATACCGCGTGCCGCGGCTTTTCCGCGGGGTGATGCGCAATTGCAACGGCAGGCGTCGTCGACATCTTCCGATGCAACTTTTGGCCGCAATCGGCGTTGGTACGGATCATGACAAAGCCCGATATCTGGTACGTGGCCTTCGGCCCCGACAAATCCCTGAAGTCCGACGCCCGCGCCACCGGCACGGTTCGGACGACCAAGACATTCAAGTCAGAAATCGACGCCAAGCTGTTTGCCCGGCAGATTATCGCCAAAGGATGGTCAGCCAGCGCCGGCACCCTCAATCCGCATCAGCCGAAGCAGACGATTGCGGCCTCGCAGGTCGAGGACTGGGCCAGTATCGGCGTCAACGCCAGCTAGGCGGCGCCGGTCAGGAACGGGTTGGTCAGGCGCTCCTGGCCGATGCTCGATCCCGGGCCGTGGCCGCAGATGAAACCGACATCGTCGCCCAGCGGCAGCAGTTTGGTGGTGATCGACTGGATCAGCTGCTCATGGCTGCAGCCGGGAAAATCAGTCCGGCCGACCGAACCTGCGAACAGCACGTCGCCGACATGGACGAATTTCATCGCTTTGTTATAATACACTACGCTGCCCGGCGAGTGACCGGGACAGTGAAGGATGTCGAAATCCAGTCCGCCAATGCTGACGCGGTCGCCTTCCTCGAGCCAATGGTCGGGTACGAAGTTGCGCACGCCCGCCATTCCGTATTTGGCGCCGCTCTCCACCACCAGATCGAGCAGGAACTTGTCGGCGATATGCGGGCCGGTGATAGGCACCTGCAAAGCGTCGCGCAATTCGGCCGCGCCGCCGACATGGTCGATGTGGCCATGGGTGAGCCAGATCTGCTCGACCTTGACATCGGCCTTGGCGATCGCCGCCAGTATCTCGGCTACATCGCCGCCGGGATCGATCACCACCGCCTGACGGGTGGCCTCGTCCCACAACAGCATGCAGTTCTGCTGGAACAAAGTGACGGGAATGATCACCGCGCCGGCGGCGGCCTTGGTTTCGGTTTCGTTGCTCATGCCGCCACAATGCTGATTTTTGCCGGGGTGCCAAGGGGGTAGTTTGGGGCAAGATCCCGCTGCGCGGAGGGCCCCGATCCGTTATGATCGGCGGATGGAATCGAAAGCTGCCTTAGCGCTCGCGCCCCCTTTGGACCGCCGTCAGTCGGAGACGGCGCTGGCGATCACCCGCGGCACGGCGCGGCTGCTGCGCGGCCTCGGATTTTCCTGTCTGAGCGAGTTGTCGTTGCCGTCGGGGCGGCGCGCCGATCTGGTCGCGCTCAATGGCCGCGGCGAGGTCTGGATCGTGGAAATCAAATCGTCGCTGGCGGATCTCCGCGCCGACGACAAATGGCCGGAGTACCGCGCGCATTGCGATCGGCTGTACTTTGCCTTCACCCAGGATCTGTCCTGCGATCTGTTTCCCGGCGATACCGGCCTCATCGTGGCCGACGCCTACGGCGCGCATCTGCGCTGCGAGGCGCCGGAGCACCGGCTATCGGCCGCGACACGAAAGCTGATGCTGCTGCGCTTTGCCAACACCGCCGCGCAGCGCCTCAACCGGCTGCACGACCCGCAGGGCCACGCGGAGTTTCCCGGAGAAGTGTAGTTGTCTCCCTCTCCGCGCAACCGGCCCGAGGTGGAGTCAGCGCGGCGCGCGCTTGGCCAGAATCCGCTGCAGGGTGCGGCGGTGCATGTTGAGTCGGCGCGCGGTTTCCGAGACGTTGCGTTCGCACATCTCGTAGATGCGCTGGATGTGTTCCCAGCGCACGCGGTCGGCCGACATCGGATTGTTGGGAAGTTCGGATTTTTCTCCCGGGCTGGCGAGCAGCGCTGCCATGACGTCGTCGGCATCGGCCGGCTTCGACAAATAATCGACCGCGCCGATCTTCACCGCGGTGACGGCGGTGGCGATGTTGCCATAGCCGGTCAGCACGATGGCGCGCGCATCGGGGCGCTGCAGCTTCAGCGCGGCGACCACATCGAGACCATTGCCGTCGCCAAGCCGCAGATCGACCACGGCGAAGGCCGGTGCCGCCTTGCCGATATGGGCTAGGCCATCGGAAACGGTATCACAGGATGTGACCGTAAAACCGCGGGTCTCCATCGCGCGCGACAGCCGCTCCAGAAAGGGCTTGTCGTCCTCCACAATCAGGAGCGAGCGGTCGGTCTGTTCACTGAGTTCGGCGATGGCGTTCACGAGTATAACTCCTCCATGTCGTACCGAGAGTATATGTCGCTGCGGCAGGCTGCGCCAAGGGCGGCCGGACCGCCATGGCGTCATCGTGATGCATCGGTTGACGCTTCCACGCGAGAAATCGGCCGGTTCCCGGGTTTTAAGTTACTATCCCAGCGCGACGTGTTGTCGCAGCGCGACGCGGGCGAAGATACACCCGCGCGGGACGGCCGAACCACGCGTCGTCGAGGCGTGCGCGGCGCCTGACGACGCCCCTTAGTATCGGTATTTGTTTCCCTGGCTGCGCGCCCTGACAGCGTTAAATTTCGCGCTGCTGCATCAGTTCGTCGAGATCGAGCCGTCGGGTGAACATCGCCAGCCCGCCACTGCCATCATGCGGCCACGCCGCCTGCGGGCGGTCCCAGTATAGTTCGACGCCATTCTGGTCGGGGTCGCGCAGATACAACGCTTCACTGACGCCATGGTCGCTGGCGCCGTCGAGCGCGATGCCGGCCTGCCGCACGCGGTGCAGTGCGTCGGCCAACGCGGCGCGCGTCGGATACAGGATCGCGGTGTGAAACAGCCCGGTAGTGCCCGGTGCCGGTGGCGCGCCACCCTTGCTCTCCCAGGTGTTGAGCCCGATGTGGTGATGATAGCCGCCGGCGGAAATGAACGCCGCCTGATCGCCAAACCGCTGCATCAGTTGAAAGCCGAGCACGTCGCAATAGAAAGCCAGCGCGCGGCCGAGGTCGGCGACCTTGAGGTGAACATGTCCGATCCGCGTGCCCGCGGCGATCGGCGTGGATGTCCCGGACATGTTGTCTCCCTCCGGCAGCGCTGGCTCCGCCCATGGTCGGTTTCGGTTTACGCCAGTTCGGAGATCTGACCGTCGGGCAGACCGAACTCGTAGGCGTTCAGCGTCATCGATACCATGGTGTAATAGCCGCACAGCCCGATGATCTCGACCAGCCCGCGCGCGCCGAGAAGCGTCACCGCCTCGTCATGCAGCGGCTGCGACAGGCTGCGTGCCTCGTGCAGCGATTTGGCGACGTCGTAGATCACCCGCGCCTTCGGATCGGTGAAGGTCGGCGTGCGGCGCTGCTTGATGTCCTCGATGATGTCGGGTGCCAGCCCGCCGTCGAGCGCCATCTTCTTGTGGGCGTACCATTCGAAATGCGCGGTCCAGTGCCGCGCCGTCACCAGGATCGCCAGTTCGGACAGCGCCGGGGTCAGCGAGGTGTCGTAGCGCAGCAAGGCGCCGAGCCGGGTCGCGTGTTTGGCCATCTCCGGGCTGTGCAGCCAGGCCATCATTGGCTCCGGCGGCCTGCCGCGCTTGCTGGCGATGGATTCGTCGTAGACGGTTTTCTGCTCCGGGCTCATCTCGTCCGGCGCCAGCCATTTCAGTCGCATTTATGTCTCTGCATTTTGTTGTTGTCGTTGTTTCGCAGGGTACCGGTTTGAACGACAACCGCGCAAGCGTCGGCTTGCTTGTCCTTGCCTTTCCACAAGGGGAAAAGCAGAAATGCTGCGTCGCCCGGCTATCGGATCGGTGGTGCGTACTGGATGCCGCCGGCGCTCCACAGCTGGTTCAGGCCGCGCGGAATCCGGAGTTTCGAGCCGGCGCCGACATTGCGCTCATAGACCTCGCCATAATTGCCGACATGGCGGATGATGCGCGCCGCCCAGTCTTTGGTCAGGCCGAGATCCTCGCCATAGCTGCCCTCGGTGCCAACCAGCCGCATCACGTCAGGCTTTTTCGACTGCAGCGCCGCGTCGATGTTCTTCGAGGTGATGCCGAGCTCCTCGGCGTTGATCATGGCATACAGCGTCCACTTCACCATCATCATCCATTCGTCGTCGCGCTGCCGCACCACCGGCGCCAGCGGCTCCTTGGAGATCACGTCGGGCAGGATGACATGGTCGTCGGGCCGGCCCAGCGTCAGCCGCAGCGCATAAAGCTGCGAGGCGTCGGCGGTGAAGGTGTCGCACTGGCCAGCATTATAGGCCTTCACGGCGTCGTCGAGCCTG
>NZ_JANXTC010000062.1:0-10745 GCF_025356345.1 Tardiphaga sp. | reverse complement strand
CCCAAGTGTATTTTCTTGTTTTATTCGTCGTCAGGCGAGCGTTCTTCGTTGATCGCGCGACTGAGTGGCGAGAGTGTTTTGGAAACGGACAGGCGTCAAGCACCCGAAGCATCTATTGCGGAACGCCAATAATTTTGGTGGTGATCCAACGTGACGCCCGCGTCTCGGAGCGCGCGTCATTCCCGCAATCGTCGACGTCCATCTTGCTGCGGTCGCTCGTCGAGCGCGGATATATGGAATACTTGCCCGAACGACGCGGTTTGCTGCCGTCCCCGCGCGTCGCCCTCCTGGGAACGTGGCTGCACAAGGGACCGCTGCGGAACCGCAGTGTGATCCAAATGCTCGAGGAGATTTCTCGGAAAACAGGTGACATCGTCATCATTGCTGCGCGTGACGGAATATTCTCGCAATATATACGCGCGCGCAATCCATCCCTCGCGAGGATGAACCAGATGGCCTTCGACAAGTCGATCTGATCATGTCAATAAAGCGGCTTAGTCATCCATGCGAGATGGCGAAAAGAACGCGCGTACAGGGAGAACGAAACGATGAAGCCCGCCTATGCCGCCCGGCACACGCCTTACACGCTTTCCCCCGAAGATACCCTGAACGATCTACGAATGTCGGAGAATGTCCGGCCGCTCTACGATCACGTCCGCCGGTTCATCACAACAATTGTCGAGCCTATGTCGGTGGAGTTCTACCGCGCCGGCGAAAAAAAGACCGATCGCTGGTCCTTTACCCCGGAGCAACTTGATATTCTGGGTGAAGCGAAGAACAAGGCCAAGGAAGTCGGCCTCTGGAACTTCTTCCTGCCTGATTCCGAGACCGGCGAAGGCCTCAAGAACCTCGATTACGCCTATATCGCCAGTGAGCTCGGTAAAAACCCGCTCGCGTCGGAGAGCATGAATTGTTCTGCGCCGGACACCGGCAACATGGAAGTGATCGAACGCGTTGGCACGCCGGCCCAGAAGGAAAAATGGCTGAAGCCGCTATTGGCCGGCGAAATCCGATCCGCCTACGCGATGACCGAGCCCAATGTCGCGTCTTCCGACGCCAAGAACGTGTCGACGCGCGCTGAACTCGTCGGCGACGAGTGGGTCATCAACGGCGAGAAATACTACATTTCAGGTCTCGGCGATCCGCGCTGCAAGATCATGATTGTCATGGTCAGAACAAGTCCCGACGCCGCGCCCAGCAAGCAGCAGTCGCAAATTCTCGTACCGACAGATACGCCCGGTGTCGAAGTGCTCGGGCCGATGAATGTGTTCGGGCACGATCACGCGCCTCGCGGTCACATGCATATGCGTTTCAACAACGTCCGTGTTCCGAAAGAGAATATACTGCTCGGCGAAGGACGCGGCTTCGAGATCTCGCAGCTACGTCTCGGACCTGGTCGCATCCACCATTGCATGCGGACCATCGGAAAGGCCGAGAAGGCACTCGACATGATGGTCGCGCGAGGCCTGACGCGTGAGGCGTTCGGCAAGAAGATCGCGCATCTCGGTGGCAATCTCCAGATCATCGCCCAGGCGCGCTGCGAGATTGAGGCGATGCGACTCATGGTGCTGAAAGCAGCCAAGGCCATGGACGTGCTCGGCAACAAGGAGGCCAGGATCTGGGTGAGCATGGTCAAGGCCATGGTGCCTGAGCGGGCCTGCAAGATCATCGATCAGGCGATCCAGATGCACGGCGCGACCGGAATCTCGCAATGGACGCCGCTGGCTGAGATGTACACCGACGTGCGCCATCTGAGGTTTGCCGATGGCCCCGATGAGGTGCACTGGATGGTGGTTGGGCGGCACGAATTGACGCTGTAGCGCGTATTCGCAAGAGCGGTTGCGCTTCCGTCAATCGTCGCGCAACCGCTTCGTGTTGAACCTCGGACCATGGCAGCGGTTCTATTTTCAAAGACGCACCATAGCCCGGGCGCCCCGGCTGGCTCACCATGTCAATATCGTGCACAAGGAGGCACCGTATTCAGCTGTCTTTTCTCTGTGCTGGCAGATTAAATTTCTGGTCTCGCGGCTGCCGCTCTTGCCGCTATTGCCCGGGCAGCTACAGATGTTGCTGACGATCACGGCGCGGCCGCTTGCTGCAAAAGGATGATGGCGATGGCTCGAAAAAGACAGACGACCGCCACGTTAAGCAGTCGCACCGAACGGCTGGCGCAAGGCAAGGCCCAGCGCCGCAAGACGCCCCGCGAAGCCCATGCGGAGCTGAAGGGTCCGCTGACCCGCAGCGCGGTGGCAATCCTCGCTGAGAGCGATGGCGATCGGGTGCCTGAACTCGTGCCCGAGCGCTACAAGCGGATGTCGCTCAGCCCGTTTGCGTTCCTGCGCGGCGCCGCGGCCGTCATGGCGACCGATCTCGCCCGTCAACCGATGGCGGGCATCGCCGTGCAGGCCGGCGGCGACAGCCACCTGATGAATTTCGGCGCCTTCGTCACCCCCGAAAACAACATCCTGTTCGACGTCAACGATTTCGACGAGACGCTGGCCGGGGTCGATTTCACGGTCGACCTCAAGCGCCTCGCCGCCAGCGTGGCGGTGGCAGCGCTCGGCAGTGACATGTCGCGCAAGCAGGCGCGCTTGATCGCCGCCCGCGCGGTCAAGGCCTATCGCGGACACATGGCCGTGATGTCGAAGATGTCGCCGCTCGATGTCTGGCACAGCCGGATCGATCTGGAAGAACAGATCGGTGTCATCGGCCATGGCGGATTGCGCCGCAAGCTGGCCTCGATCATCGCCAAGGCGCGGGACGAGGGCTTGGCGCGCGACGATAATTTTCCGCACCTCGCCGCCGGCGCGGATCCCCGGATTGTCGACAAGCCGCCGACGATCTTTCACCTCGACGCCGCGGCCGATGCCCGCCACAGCATCGACATCGCCCGAATGTTCACCGACTATTACAAGGATCTGTTGCCGGACCGCCAGCGGCTACTCGATCGCTTCGTCCTGAAGGACTCGGCCTTCAAGGCGGTGGGGGTCGGCTCCGTCGGAACATTCTGCTGCGTATCGCTGTTCATCACCGGCGACGGCGAGCCGTTATTCCTGCAAATCAAGCAAGCGCAACCTTCGATCCTGGAGCGGCTGGACAAGCAGGTCCGTTACAAGGGCAACCAGGGGCGCCGGGTTGTGGAGGGCCAGCGCATGATGCAGGCGGCTACCGACATCTTCCTCGGCTATGCGCGCGACGCCGCCTCCGGCCGCGACTTCTACATTCGTACGCTGAAGAACCGCCGGCTGGGCGGCATCAGCGAGATCAGTGAAGGCGAGGCGCTGTCGGACTATGCCGAATTGTGCGGCCGTACCCTGGCGCGCGCCCATGCGCGATCCGGCGATCCCGCCATCATCACCGGCTACATGGGCAAGACCGGAGTGATCGACGAAGCGATCGCGTCCTTTGCGATCGCCTATGCCGAACAGACCATGCTTGACCATGCCGCGTTGGTCACAGCGAGGGGCGACCAGGCGCCGGCGAAAAAGCCACCTGGCAAGATCGCCCGCAAGCCGGCAGGAAAGTTTGTGGCGCGAAAACCTCCGGCGAACCGGTGACGGTCCATCAGATCCAAGTCGCCTGAGCCGACGCACGGATAGACCGGAACGGTGGCTCGTGATTCTGTAGTGCTGGACAGCAACGGCATAAATGATGGAATTTTCGACGAACTGACAAGCGGCCTTCTCGGCGGTCTGGAGGCAAAATTGCTTCCGGAGTTGTTGTCGAGGGCGCTGGCCCAGACCAGTCTGGGACCGTTGCAGGGCCTGCTCGACAAGCTACGGCAATCCGGACTCTTTCCTCAGATTGCCTCATGGCTTGGCAATACTCCCAATCAGCCAATGACGGCTAAGCAACTGGAGAAAGCAGTCGGTGGCGGCGTTGTCGAGAAGATCTCGACGACACTCAACATGCCGCCCGATCAAGTGTTCAGCGTCCTCGCGAAACATTTGCCGGCTGTCATCGAAGCACTGAGCCCGCACGGCACACTGAAGCCGGTCTGACGGCCCCCCATGTCAACGAGAAATGGAATAGTTGTCGCGGATCATTCAGAGTTAGGTTGGACCTGCGCATCAGCAGATCGCTGAAGCCGTCTTGAGTGAACTGTCTGTTCCTCCGGCGAGACCGCGTCGGATGGAGCCTACCGGGCGACTGGAGAGGCGGTCTCGCCGCAGACGGCGCGTCATGACCCGGACGTCGTGACGAGGGCCAGACGGCGCCTAGCGTTTTAATTGCTTCAATTTTCCGACGAAGTTCTCGATCAGATGCTGCCAATGATACATCTCTTTATCGATGGCAAGAGGCGTTGCGCGGCAGGGATGCTGGGAGATGACGGCTTTGGCGCCGCGCGCGTCGAGATCGGCGATGATAGCGTTGCTGTCGAACGCTTTGTCGGCGATGAGCGCGTCGAAGGCCAATCCGTCGATGAGCGCCGGCACGCCGACGGTGTCGAAGCGCTGTCCAGGCAGAAGCACAAAGCGCACGAGATTGCCGAGTGCATCGGTGAGAGCCAGGATTTTAGTGCTCATGCCGCCGTTCGAACGGCCGATTGCTTGATTTTGCGTTCCCCTTTTGCGCCCTGACCGTGGCGGTAGACCTTGACGATGGTGGCATCGATGTACTCCATGTCGGGGTCGCCGGAGACAGCGTCGAACAACTGCTTCCAGATATCTGCCTTCACCCAGTCGCGGAAGCGCGTGAACACGCTGTTCCAGCGACCGAACGAGGGCGGCAGATCCCGCCAAGGGCTGCCCGTTCGAGCGATCCACAGCACGATCTCGATAAAAAGCCGGTTGTTCTTGCCGCTGCGACCGGGATCGTTCGGCTTGCCGATACAAAGCGGCTCCATCCTCGTCCATTGGGCGTCAGTCAAAACGAATCGGTCCATTCAAAGCTTGAATCACAACCAACACCGGGTGGGAATCCTGAACCCCAACAGACCCTAGCGCATGATTCAATAAGGCCAGACCGGTCGACCAGGCCGGACCGCATCAGCGATCCGCACACTGGCGCCAGTCGGAAGCCTTGCACGCGGCCGGCCATCCACCACCCAGCGCCATGAACAAGGCCGCGGTGTCCGTCAGTCTGCTGCCCTCGGATTGCACGCGTGTAACGGCGGCGATCAAATAGGTTTGCTGCGCGTTCAGGACAGCCAGCTGGTTGACCTGTCCAAGATTGACCTGTTGCTGCACGATATCAAGGCTGGCTTTCGCCGTCTCCTCGGCACGCCGCGCCGCCTTGACGGCGCGGGCATCGGATTGCAAGGCCCGCAACGCATCGGCCACATTCTGGAATGCCGTGATCACCGTCGCCCGATATTGCGCTTCGGCCTGATCGAGCGCGGCTTCCGCGGATTTCTGTTTGTTGTAGAGCGTGAAGCCATCGAAAACAGGCGCCGTGGCGCTGGCCACCAGCGTGTAGAATCCCACGCCCGGCGTAAAACTTTCCGCTAGCCTGTAGGCGCTCGAGCCACCATTGGCCGACAGCGTGATGTTGGGAAGCCTTGCCGCGATCGCCACGCCGACCAGCGCGCTGGCCGAATGCATATTGGCTTCCGCCGCCCGGACGTCGGGACGCTGCTCCACCAGTTTGCCCGGCAGGCTGACCGGCAGATTGGCTGGCAGCCGGAAACTGGCAAGATCGAAGCTCTGCGGAACTTCGTTGGATGGGAGTTGACCGGCAAGGGCTGTCAGCAGATTACGTTGCTGAGCCAATTGCTTTTCCAAAGGAGGCAGCAACTGCTCGGCCTGCGCAAGCGCGGCATCCTGCGCCAGGACATCGACCTGCGCGGCCTGCCCGAAGTTGAACTGACGTTTCAGAATCGCCAGCAGGTTTCGCTCGATCGCCACGATGCTCTGTACCGCCGCGATCTGGCCACGCAACGAGGCCTCCTGAATGGCTGTGGTCACCACATTGGTGGTGAGTGCCAGATAGGCCGCCTCGAGCTGAAACAATTGCTGCTCGGTGACGGCGTCGAGGCTCTCCACGGCGCGCAGATTCGCCCCCCATATATCCGGCGCGAAACTGACCGTCAGCTGGTTCGTGTAGAGGCCATATTTGAGCTGCGACGCGGGGTCCGACGACAGATTGTTTGAGAATAATTGGCTCGACGGCGCCGAATTGGCTGTCAGCTGCGGAAATGAAATTCCGCGCTGGGCCTGCGCGTTGAACTGGGCGACCCTGATCGCGGCTTCGGCGCCCTGCAAAGTCGGGTTGTGATCGACCGACAACCGGATGAGGTCGTCGAGCCGACGGGACTTGAACGCCGACCACCAGCGCGCGGAAACAGCAGCGCCTGTAACAAAATGTTGCGCGGCAACGCGGGGCCCGCCGGGGCCGGGATTTGGCGAGACCAGCTTTTCCGGAGTGTAGCCGCTGACGTCGGGCGCCGGCGCCGGTCTGAAATCCGGCCCAACCGCGCAGCCCGACACGGCGGCGGCCATCAGCGACGCCAGCATCGCGTGCCTGCTAGTCCGCCAACAGGCCATGGATGGCAGGGCTGGTTTCCGTGATCGCGCCAAGGCTGTCGCCGCCCGCCTTGAATCAACGCCGCGCATCAGGTGTCCCATCATGCTTCGCCCGCCCCGTCAGCGGCCGGCGAGGCGTTGCGATCAACGGCAACCGGCGCTTCAGCCGCGAGAAATATCTTTCGCAACGCGGGGGCGACAACGAGCAACAACAGAGGCCCGATGAACATGCCTCCCACGACGACCGTTGCGAGCGGTCGCTGCACCTGACTGCCAATGCCATGCGAGATCGCCGCGGGGAAAAGCCCCACCCCCGCCGAGAGCGCGGTCATCAGCATCGGCCGCATCCGCTGCTCAGCGCCGCGAAACACGGCTTCGCCGACATTCATGCCGGCCGCGGTCAGCTCCCTGAAATAAGTGATGTTGAGAATGCCATCCATGACCGCGACCCCGAACAGCGAGATGAAGCCAATGGCGGCGGATACGCTGAAGTCGAGGCCCGCCAGATAAAGCGCGATCAATCCACCACCTATGGCGAATGGAATGCCGGCGACCGCCAGCAGGCTGTCGCGCAACGAATTGAACAGGCCATAGAGCAGAACAAGAATCAGGAGCAAGGTGATCGGGACAACGACCAGCAGCCGGCTCTTGGCGTTCTGCAGGTCCTCGAACTCGCCAGCCCAGAGGATCTGGTATCCATTTGGAAGCACGACATTGGTCCTGACCCGCTCCTGGGCGTCGGTGACCGTGCCACCGAGATCACGGCCGCGCACGCTGAACTTGATGGGAATATAGCGCTGGCTGCGCTCGCGATAGATAAAGGACGCGCCGGTATCGAGGGTGATACTCGCCAGCTCGCTCAACGGGATGTAGGCATTGATGCCGCTCGGCGTTTGATAGGCGACCTTGACGGTCCGGACCGCGTCGATGCTGTCACGGAATTTCGGATCCAGCCGCACGGCGAGCCCGAACTGGCGATCGCCTTCGAGAATGGTCGTGACCGTGGTGCCGCCCAGCGCCGCCTGAACCACGGTATTGATATCACCGGTATTGAGGCCATAGCGGGCGGCCTTTTCGCGGTCGATCCGGATATTGAGATTGGGCTGGCCAAGCAGCCGGAAGATGCCGAGGTCGGCAACACCTTGCACCCTGGCCATTTCAGCCATCACCTTGACCGCCAGCGACTCCAGCACCTGCAGGTTGGGTCCGACGATTTTGACCGAATTGGCCCCCTTCACCCCCGACAGCGCCTCCTCGACATTGTCCTGGATATATTGCGAGAAATTGAAGCCGACCCCCGGCAATTCCTCAGCAAGCTCCTGCTGCAACTGCTCGGTGAGCTTTTCCTTGCTGAGGCCGGCCGGCCATTGGTCGAACGGCTTGAGCGGCGCGAACAATTCAACATTGGAGAATGGTGACGCATCGCTGCCATTGTCCGGACGGCCGTGCTGCGACACCACGGTCAGAACCTCCGGGTGCCGGAGCATGATCGCCCGCATCTTGCCGGTTGCCTCCGTCCCGGCATCCAGCGAAATCGTCGGCGGTAGCGACGCCCGGATCCAGAAATTGCCTTCCTCGAGAGCGGGGAGAAATTCACTTCCGAGACGCGACGCCGCCAGCACGCTGATCGCCATGAAAACAAGGCCGACAATGACCGCGAGCCTGACGTTGCTCAGCGCCCAGCGCAGCACCGGCGTATAGCCGGCACGCAGGGCCCGCACGATGACCGTCTCGGTCTCCTCGATATGCTTCGGCAGCAGCAGCGAGGCGAGCACCGGGGTCACCGTGAAGGTGGCGAGCAACGCGCCCGCCAATGCATAACCATAGGTCCGCGCCATCGGGCCGAAGATCTGCCCCTCGACGCCCTGCATGGTGAACAATGGCACGAACGCGGTCACCGTGATGGCCGCGGTGAAGAACACCGCCTTGTCGACTTGAACCGCGCTGACAAAAATCAGCCGCAGTCGCTCCGACCATTTGGGACTGACCGTATTGGGACCGGTGGTCGAGGTCGGATCAGCGCCCCAATAGCCTTCGGCGAGGCGCTTCAGAACGCCCTGCCGATGCGCCGGCGATGATTGAAAATTCTGGAAGATGTTTTCCATCATGATCACGGCGGAATCGACAATGATGCCGAAATCGACCGCGCCAAGCGAGAGAAGATTGGCGTCCTCGCCCTGCAGAACCAGGATGATGATGGCAAAGAACAGCGCGAACGGAATATTGGCGCTGACGATAATGGCGCTGCGCAGGTCGCCGAGGAATATCCACTGGATTAGGAAAACGAGAAGACAGCCGAATATCAGATTATGCAGAACGGTATGGGTGGTGACGCCGACCAGCGAGCTTCGATCGTAATACGGAACGATCTTCACACCCGGCGGCAGGCTGCCGTCGGCATTCATCTTCTGAACTTCGGTCTCGATCAAGGGGATGATGTCGTTGGTGTGCTGGGTACGCCCCATCACCACGATCGCGGTGGCGACGTCATCCTCCCTGTCCCGCCCCCCGATGCCGAGCCGCGGCACGAATCCGACCGTCACCTTGGCGACGTTCTTGATCTGCACCGGCAGCCCGCCGGATTGGGTCAGAACCACGTTCTCGATATCCGCGACCTTGTAACCCTTGGTGACGTCGTCGGTACCGCCGCTGTCGACCAGACCGATGCCGCGAATATTCACCGACTGCTGGCCAATAGTGATCTCGCGGCCGCCGACATTGATGTTGGAATTTCCCAGCGCGGCGATCAGCTGCGGGACGGTGATATTATAAGCCTCGAGTTTTTGCGTATCCGCTTCGACGACGAACTGCTTGGTGGTCCCTCCCCACGCATTGACCTGAACAACGCCGGGAATCGTCAACAGCCTTCGCGTCACCACATAATCCTGCAGCGTCCGCAGGTTGGTGAGACCGAAATGCGGCGGACCGACCAGTTGATAACGATAGATTTCACCGACCAGGCTGGACTGCTGGATCGTCGGCACCAGATTGCCTGGCAGATTGACGTTCTGCTGCAGGCTGATCGACGCCTGTGTCAGCGCGAAATAATAATCGACCCCGTATTTGAAGGTGACACGGACAAAGGACAGGCCGTAGAACGAGGTCGAACGGATATTGGCGACGCCGGGCGTCGGATAGAGGCCTACCTCCATCGGCACCGTATAG
Source organism: Tardiphaga sp. (assembly GCF_025356345.1). Lineage (GTDB taxonomy): Bacteria > Pseudomonadota > Alphaproteobacteria > Rhizobiales > Xanthobacteraceae > Tardiphaga. Next base: position 1,116 of record NZ_JANXTC010000062.1, on the reverse strand, counting down.
TACTTCTCCATCTCCTCGGCGGACAATCCGGCGGCCTGCGCGGTGATCTCCAGGATCACCGGGGCGGGATTGGGATAGGCCTCGATATTGAGCTTCGCGAAAGCGACCAGCCCCGCGGCGCAGAACACAAAAAGACCCAGCACGACGATGGCACTGCGCGTCAGACCGAACTCAAGAACGGATTTTATCACGAAACCCCCGCGGACGTCTGACCCCACCCAAGGTGAAGCTCAGCCCTCAGCCCCAGTAACGAGCTTGTTGCTCAGGAATATCGCGCCGTCGGTCACCACACGCGCATTCGGTTCAAGGCCTTCGAGAATCTGACTCCAGCCGTCCTGCTGCAACCCGACCCTGACGGTACGCCGTTCAAACCGACGGCGATCGGTGGTCACCCAGACGGTCATCGTGCCGTCGCCCTCCCTGACCAGACCATCCGCCGGCATCGCCAGCGACCGCACCGGCGGTCCGACCTGAATCAGGAAATTCGCAAACATGCCCGGCCGCAACAGATGCTCCGGATCGTCGATTTCGGAGCGTACCAGTTGCCGATGGCTGATCGCATCGATCATCGCGCCGACGGTCGTCACCCGCCCCTTGAAAATTCGATCCGGATAGGCGGGCACCCGGACCTCGACGGGCTGGCCGAGCCGGTAGGACGGCGCGTCGGTCTCAATGACATTCGCGATCATCCACATGGTCGAGATGTCGGCGACCGTGTAGGGCGCCGGCACCGAGCCCGGCTGGCTCAGCAAGCCCGGTGCCGCGTTGCGCGAGATCACAATCCCGGAAACCGGGTTGGTCACGACAAGCGTTGAATCGACCATCCGTTGCAGTAGAATCTGCTCGATGTCCCGGTCCGACTTGCCGAAGATTCGAACGGCGTTCTGCGCCGCCTTGAAATTACCCTCGGCGGTCTGCTGATCGGAGGTGGCCTGATCCAGATCCTTCTGGGCACTGCCCCCAGCCCTGACGAGTTGTGTGGCGCGGGCGAGCGTCCGCTTTTGCAGTTCGAGCACCCCGGCGCTCGCCAGCAGCGCCGACTCGGCCTGGAGAAGGTCCGGACTATCGATGGCGAATAGTACCTCACCGAACTTGACCTCGTCTCCGATATTGTAG
>NZ_JANXTC010000046.1:0-7699 GCF_025356345.1 Tardiphaga sp. | reverse complement strand
CTTCGCTGCTGAAGGTCAGCGTGATCGCCACGGTGCCGGTCGAGGTCGACGTCGCCGACATGTATTGCAGGAAGTCGATGCCTGTCATGTTCTGCTCGATGACCTTCGTCACCGAGTTCTCGGCCGTCTGGGCATCGGCGCCGGGATAGGTCGCCGAAATGGTCACCACCGTCGGCGCGATCCGCGGATATTGCGCGATCGGCAATTGTCGAATCGCCAGCACGCCGGCAAGCATGATCAGGATGGCGAGAACCCAGGCGAAGATCGGTCGCCGAATGAAAAAATGCGACATGGTCTACTCGCTCCGGACGCTGGTATCGGAGCTTAGCTCGGCCTGCCGTTTGCCTGGATCGACCGCGAGACCTGTCGCGGGATCGACGACGACCTCGATCGCGGTCGCGTTGGCCCCGGCCTTCACTTTCTGCATGCCGTCGATGATGACACGATCACCAACCTTGGCGCCACTCGCCACCAGCCAGTTGTTGCCAACGGCCTGGCCGATCTCGAGGATACGCTGCTCGACCTTGCCGCTCGCATCGACGAACATCGCGGTTGCTTTGCCCAGCGGGTTTCGCGACACCGCGCGCTGCGGGACCAGAATCGCGGTGGCATCGACACCAGCCACGATCCGCGCGCGGACGTACAGGCCGGGCAGCAGCTTGCGCGCGGGATTGGCGAAGGTCGCGCGTGAACTCACCGAGCCCGTGCTTTCGTTGACGAACGAGTCGGTGAAGCCGAACTTGCCCTTCTGGTCATAGGTGCCGCCACCTTCCATCAGCAGTTCGATCTGCACCTTGCCGTTTTCCTGCTTGAGCTTGCCACTGTCGATCTGCGCGCGCAGCCGTGTCATCTCCGAGGTCGACTGGTCGAGGTCGACATAGATCGGATCGAGCTGCTGGATCATGGTCAACGCCGTGGCCTGGCCGGCCGTTACCAGCGCGCCGGGCGTGATCGAGGATTTCCCGATGCGCCCCGATATCGGCGCCGTCACCCGCGTCCGGTCGAGCGCGATGCTCGCGGTATCGAGATTGGCTTCGGCAGCCTTCACATCGGCCTGACCCGATTTCAACGTCGCCACCGCATCATCGACTTCCTGCTGGCTCGCCGCGTTGGTTCTGAGCAGCTAAATCTTGCGATCTGCCTTCAGCTTCACGCTGACCAGGGCCGCCTGAACCTTGAGCAGCGCGGCCTCAGCGCTTTCCAGCGCGGCCTGATAGGACGCCGCGTCGATTTCATAGAGCAGGTCGCCAGCCTTGACCTCGGCGCCTTCCACGAAATTGCGCTTCTGAAGCATACCCGTCACCTGCGGACGCACCTCGGCAACCTGATAGGCGCTGGTACGGCCCGGTAATACCGTCGTGATCGGCGCCGCTTGGGCCTTCAGCGTGAGAACGCCAACTTCTGCCTTCGCCGCGGGCGCCGACTCCGAGGCTTGCGGACCGCAACCGGCAACGGAAGTGGCCAGTAGCAGCGCCGCGCCGAGGGGCAGTAATCGGCCGATGAGGGAATGCATTAACTGGTCCGTAATGACAAACGGCGCCCGACCTCCGTGGATGGGAGATCGTCGCCGTTGATGAAGAATGAGAAACTCTCTGGTTTCGTATTGGAAACTTGGTAGTTTCCTTATGCGAAGTCAATCGCTAGGCTGGCCTCGACATTTCCGCCTTTGCGCCGCCAAGCAACCTTTCGTGACAATACGCCCCCGGGATTTGATCCATGACCGCCGCCGCCACGTCGACATCGAGAAACAAAAGCCACAACACGCCGGTTCGTTCCCGCACGCCCGCGGCCGCGCCAATAATGGTACCAGAGGGCGCGGCCGCGATCGATGCACGCCTCGCTAATCTTCTGCTCGCAGCCGAAGCGTCATTTAGCCGCAAAGGCTTTGCCGCGACGACGATGGACGATATCGCCCACGCCGCCGGCATGTCGAAGAAGACGCTGTACAAGATGTTTGACAGCAAGAGCGACCTGTTTCGCGCCACGCTGTTGCGCAGCGCCGGCCAGTTTCGATTCTGGGACGGTCCCGCGCTGACAGGAACACCAGAGCAGCAATTGAAGCTATGGTTGAAGCGGGTACTGGACTCCGCCTTCTCTCCGAAAGAGATCGCGCTACATCGACTGATTGTCGGCGAACGCGTCGCATCGCCGGATTTCGCCAGGATCTTTTCCGATGTCGCTTTCCAGTATGGCCCGGAAGGCGTGATTGACTGCATCAAGCGCGTCAAGCTACGGCCCCATCTGCGCAAGCTGCCTGCCCGGATGGTCGCCGAGATGATCATCGGCTCCGTATTGGGCATCGATCATTTCAAGCATCTGATCGACGACAGCCACCGCCTCGATCCACGCATGCTGAAGAAGCGCATCGATGTCACCGTCGCGACTTTTTGCGAGAGCGCTGATGGTGACTGATCGATAGTTGGACTAGCGGTACGTCGAAACGATGTCCGCGACGGCGCGTTCGAGCTGCTGCGCCGTGGCGCACTGGCGCACCACGTTGCAGAAAGTGGCGTAACGCGGCATCTCGGAGTCGCCCCAGCCCCATGCCATGCGCCCTTCGGGATTGAGCCAGACCAGACGCTTCGACCGCTCGCCGATGCGCCGCAGGATGTCGGCGCGGGGATCGAGGTTGTTGCTACGCGCATCGCCCAATACGATCACGGTGGTCTGCGCGGTCACCGCGCTCATCCACTTCTTTTCGAAATCCGCCAGCGAGCGACCGTAATCGGACGAACCGTAGCCCACGCTGGACATGATATCCCGCATCGCTTCCTCGGGTTTCTTCTTGTCCAGCACATCGCTGACCTCGATCAGATTGCCGGAGAAGGCGAAGGTGCGGACATCGGACACCACTTCATGCAGGCTGTGCACCAGCAGCAGGAAAAAGTCAGACACCTGCGCCACCGAGCCGCTGACGTCGCAGATCGCGACGATCTTCGGTCGGTCGCGGCGCCGGCGCTTCCACGCGGTCATGAACGGGATGCCGCCCCAGGCGGCGTTGCGGCGCATGGTGCGGCGAACGTCGAGATGGCCACGGCGCTGCCGCTTGCGCGGCTTGCTGAAACGCTCCCGCAGCCGGCGCGCGATCTGCCGGATCAGTGCCCGCATCTGCTCGACCTGGCGCGGCTCCAGCCGCGATAGCGGCGCGTTGCGCAGGATGTCGTGGCGCAGCGTCTCCTTATCCTCGCGGCCATACAGCAGCAGCGCCTGCGCGACGCGCTCGCTGACATTTTCGCGCAACGCGGCCAGCGCCGCTGACAAACGCTCGGCCTGCGCGGGATTGGTCGCGGTCAGCGCATCGATATCATCACGCAGATGGGCAATACCGAGTTGCTCGAGCAGTCGGCTCGAAAAGATGCCGCGCTGGGTGAAGAAGCGGATGTCTGACAGGCCGGCAGCGTTGGATGCGTTCGACAGCGCGGCAGCCATGCCGGCGCGATCCTGCGCCAGCAACATCTGTGACAGCGGCCCGAGTTCGCCCGACGCCTCACCCGGAGCAGGTGCTGCGGCCGGTGCGGTGCTTGTCTCGTCGCTTGCCGGCGGCTGCGACGGGTTCTCGAATTCAGGGTGCGCGAAGAATGTATCGAAGCAATCACCGAGCGCGGCCTTCTCATCATTGTTCTTGGCCAGCGTAAGCAGCAGCGCGTCGCGCAGGATCGCCCGATCAGCCGGCCCGATTTCGGCGACCGCCCGCATCGCATCGATGCTTTCGGCCGGCGAGATTCGTACGCCCGCCCCGCGCGCCGCCCGAAAAAAGCGATGCAGCGACTGTCTCATCGGCCTACCCGAACACGCCCTGGCGCCCGGCCTTGGCGACGAACGTCGTCACCTGCGGTAGCGTTACCTCGATATCGGCTTCGTACTTCAACAACACATTGAGCGTGTCCTTGACGATCTGATGGCCGAGTTCCTCGGCTTCCAGCAGCACCAGAACGCGCGCCCAGTCGATGGTCTCGCTGACCGACGGCAGCTTCTTCAGATCGAGGGTGCGGACCTGGTTGACGAAGCCGACCAGCTGTTTCCGCAAGGTCGCCGAGATCCCCGGCACCCTTGTCTCGACAATGCGCTCTTCCAGTTTAGGTTCGGGAAAGCCGATATGCAGATGCAGGCAGCGGCGCTTGAGCGCGTCGCCGAGATCGCGTTCGCCGTTCGAAGTCAGGATCACGGTCGGCGGTACCAGTGCCGACACCGTACCGAGTTCGGGAATCGTAATCTGGTAGTCGGAGAGAATTTCCAGCAGCAGCGATTCGAATTCGGCGTCGGACTTGTCGATTTCGTCGATCAGCAGCACGCAACCCATCGGCTGCTCCAGAGCGCGCAGCAACGGGCGCGGCTCGACGAATTCCTTGGAGAAGAACACGTCGCCGAAATCGTGCAACTGATCGAGCGCGCCGGCCAACGTGTCGGCGCCGCCCAGCACCTCGCCGAGCTTGTCCTTGAGAATCTGGGTATAAAGCAACTGCTTGGCGTATTTCCACTCATACAGCGCCTTGGCCTCGTCGAGCCCCTCATAACACTGCATCCGGATCATCTCGAGCCCGCGCCAGGAGGCGATCGCCTTGGCGAGTTCGGTCTTGCCGGCGCCGGCGGGCCCCTCGACCAGAATCGGTTTTTCGATTTTGTGCGCCAGATAGACTGCGGTCGCGATCTGCCGACTGGCGATGTAGCCGGCGGCGGCAAGGCCGCGTTCCACGGCTTCGATGGCGGCTGACGGGCTTGGCTCGGCCACGGCGTTCACTCCGGATTTCGCGGGCTGGAATTTCCCGGACGACCGGTTTCCATATCACTTCTGGCTACGTGGTTCAGCCGTCGGCGTCCAGAGCTGCGCGGCTCAGTTGCGGCGGCTGATGGCCCGGCAATTAAAGGCCTTGCGATAAAACGCGGCCTGGGCCTCCTCTTCCGAACAGAACCAGCGGTCCGGCTTCGGCTGCGTGGCGTAATTCTGACATTGCGGTGTCAGGTAGATCCCGACATGGCCGGTCATGCGGGCGCGGCGGGCGAGTTTTGCCCGGATATTGCAGCCCGGCGGCATCACCAGATCCTCGGGAAACAGCGCCGCGCGCAATTCGCGGTCCTTGTCGGCCGGACAGGCGCCGCCCAGCAGCGCGCCAGCCGTCTCGTGCTTGCGAAAATCCGCCGGCGCCACGAAGCAGCCCTTCCACAATCCCTGCCGCCTCTCCCGCGCCTGCGCCTCGTCGACGGTAAATCCCTTGCTGGCGACGGGATCGACCGCCACCGCGAAACCCTGACGCAGCAACAACTGGTTCAGGCTGATCGATTCGCCGACGACGCTGCAGAGGCCGACGCGCCGGTTCTTGAACGCGCTGTCGGGACCCAGATCCTCGCAGCGCACCTCGCGCTGTGCGATCAACTTGACGAGTTGATCACGCGTTTCGGTGCCGCAGGCCCACACATCGGCATGTTCATCGAGACAGGTCTGGTCCAGCTCCGGTGCATCGATGCCCGCCATCCGGTAGATGATATTGCCGAGCTGGATGGTGTCGCCATCGCGCACGATGGCGTCGGCCGCCCAGACCGGGCCGGCGGCCACGAGCCAGGCGAGAAGGATCAGAATGCGCATCGAACTGCCTTGGACCGGATCGCAGAACTATTCCGCTTCGCCGCTCGAATAAATCACGCGGAGGCGATCCAACGCAATCTCGACATCGCAATGACGCGGCATCGCCACATCCAGCGGAACTAGACCGACACCAGCAGGGCCACGCCGACCACGATCAGCGCGATGCCCGACAATTCACGCACCGACAAGGGTTGCTTGAAGGAAAAATACGCCACCGCCTGCGCGAACAACACCTCGACCAGCGCCAGCGTCCGCACATTGGCCGCCGCGGTCAGCGCGAAGGCCAGAAACCAGAACTGCGACGCCGCGGCGCCCATGAAACCGGCCAGCAGCGACGGCTTCCACAGGCCGAGGATATCCCGCAGCACCTTCGGCGCCCGCAGCACCAGATAGACCGTCAACACCAATGTCTGCACGAACAGGCCGCACACCAGGGTGTAAGAGGCAGCGGTGACGAAGCCGACATCAGGCACCACGATGATGGCGCCGCGAAAGCCCACGGCGGAAAACGCAAAGGCCGCGGCGGCCACCAGCCCCAGCACGGTCGGCCGCACGCTGGCAATATCGCGCACCGCGCCCGGACGCAGCGCGGTGACCACCACGCCGATGGTGGCGATCAGGATCGCGACCACCTTGAGCAAGGTGAGGTGATCGCCGAGGAAGACGAAACCGAAGATCGCGGTCTGGATTGCCTCGGTCTTGAGATAGGCCGTGGTGACGACGAAAGAACGGTCGTTCATCGCCGCCAGCATCAGCCCGGTGGCGAGGATCTGGCTCAGCGACCCAAGCAGCAGCCAGGGCCAGAACACCGCGCCCGGCCACGGGATCCGGTCGCCGGTCGCGACGATGACCACCGCGAAGAAGATCACCGAGAACGGGAAGCCGAACAAAAAGCGGATATTGGTGGCGCCCCAGATACCGAGCGGCCCGGTCAGCGAGCGCTGCATCGCATTGCGCGCCACCTGCCCCAGCGAGGCAACGATGGTGAAGGGAATCCAGAGCGCGGCAATGCTGAACATGATGGAGATTCGGCTGGAGGGAGAGTTGCGGCACCGTGACGGCGATGGCCGGCGCGGTCAACCGCGGCCGTGCTCATGCCAGCGCTGCGTCGACGGAGCTGTTGTAACCTTACTCGACAGCCGGCGGCATCAGGGTCGTCACGGCCTCGGCTGCCGATGTGGCATCGGCCAGCAGCAGATATTCGCCACGCCGCAGCGTCGCTTCACTTGCCACCACGACAGCGCGCTTCGGGCAGATGCCGAGGCAGCCCGTCAGCACCACGCGCGGACGCTTGACGCCTTGGGCTTCGCTACGTCGTTTCACTTCAGACTTCAGCGCCCGCCGCAGTTCCTTGCCGTCGGCGACACGGCCGAGACATTTTTTGCAGACAAAGACCGGACTGCCGCGACGCGGACGAATGGTGACGGGAGATATATTGTTGGCCATCCCGGGGATATGGGGACGCCACTGACGCATTGAAGGAGCAGCCACTTGCCGGGCACGCAGAACCGGTATGCCTGCGCGCAGGTTGCCGCTCAGCTCCGCAGTCCGGGCGCTTCCTGGCCGGTGCGCGCGACATATTCGGTATAGCCGCCGCCATATTGGTGGATGCCGTCCGGCGTCAGTTCCAGCACCCGGTTCGACAGTGCCGCCAGGAAGTGGCGGTCATGCGACACGAACAGCATGGTGCCCTCATATTGCGACAGCGCCGAGATCAGCATCTCCTTGGTCGCCATGTCGAGATGGTTGGTCGGCTCGTCGAGCACCAGAAAGTTCGGTGGATCGAACAGCATCTTGGCCATCACCAGCCGCGCCTTCTCGCCACCCGAGAGCACCCGGCACTTCTTCTCGACGTCGTCGCCGGAGAATCCGAAACAGCCGGCCAGCGCGCGCAACGAGCCCTGCCCGGCCTGCGGAAACGTATCTTCCAGATTCTGGAACACGGTGCGCTCGCCCTCGAGCAGGTCCATCGCGTGCTGCGCGAAATAGCCCATCTTGACGCTGCCGCCGAGCGCCACGGTGCCATTGTCCGGCTTGGTCGAGCCGGTCACCAGCTTGAGCAGCGTCGACTTGCCGGCGCCATTGATGCCCATCACGGCCCAGCGCTCCTTGCGACCA
>NZ_JANXTC010000042.1:0-2044 GCF_025356345.1 Tardiphaga sp. | reverse complement strand
TGTCGCAAAAAAAGGCCCCGGAAAACCGGGGCCAAGTTTGGGAGGAAACATCGTGCGGGAGAGCGGCGGCGAGCGCCGATCTCCCGAATCTGGATCAGAGACCGAAGTAGGGCAGGTCGCCGTTGCGCGCCGAGATGCGGGCGCTGCTCATCAACAGGCTGTCGATGGAGGCCATCAGACGACCGAAAAGGGTGGAGGTCGGGGCGAGGCCGAGCGAAGCAGTCTTGGACATTGTCGATCCCTCAAATGGAGCGCGAAGGCGCTGCGTCATCATCTGAAGTCAATGTACGTATACCAGATGCCAGTCCCAATTGTTTTGTTTGCATAGCAGCAAAGATAATTTTGCAGTGCAATATCGGTCGATTTGATTTTCTTATCAAAGTTCCATGGAAAAGCCGTCCGGGCGGAAGTCTCAGGCCTGGCTTGAGTACGGGACGGCAAAAGCGGCACGCGATCGTCCGAGACGTCTCTGGTATCGGGTGTCGCGCGTCGCAAACAACGCGTCACGGTTGCCTTCCGAATAATGGAGAGACCGACGTGGCGACACCATCAAACAAGGCGCTGGACAACAAAACCGCAATCGTTACCGGCGCGAGTTCCGGCATAGGGCGAGCAATTGCGAGGCTTTTCGCGGCGGAAGGCGCCCGGGTGATCGTGACGGCGCGGCGCGGTGAATTGCTGGATAGTCTGGTCAGCGAGATCAACGCAGCGGGTGGCATCGCCGTGGGGGTGGCCGGAGACGTCACCGACGAATCCCATGCTCGGGCCGTTGTCGACGCGGCAATCACGCGCTTCGGCGGGCTCGATATTGCCGTCAACAATGCCGGCGCCCTCGGGCCGTTGATGCTGACGACAGACGTAAGCCGCGATTCGTGGGACCACACGATGGCGACCAATCTGACCAGTGCTTTTCTTGGCGCCAAATATCAGCTTCCCGCGCTTCTGGCGCGGGGCGCGGGATCATTGATCTTCGTCAGCTCGTTCGTCGGCCATACGGCGGCCATGCCCGGAGCGGCGACCTATGCCGCAAGCAAAGCTGGGATGATCGGGCTGATGAAGGCGCTTGCAGTCGAATACGGACCGCAGGGCATTCGCATCAATGCTTTGTTGCCGGGCGGCACCCAGACCGCCGCGGCTGACATCATGGCCAACACGGACGAGATGAAGGATTTCGTGCGTAACATGCACGCGCTGAAGCGACTTGCCCGGCCGGAAGAACAAGCAAGCGCGGCGCTATTTCTGGCTTCCGATGCATCGAGCTTTATGACCGGCACCGCGATGCTGGTCGATGGCGGCGTATCGATCAACAAGACCTGATGAACCGAGGCTGCGCGCGGTACTTTCTTCCCCCGCCCCGCTTGCGGGGAGAGGGTGACTCGAATGTGCGAAGCGCGTTCGAGTCATGTCAAAGAAGTCCGCAAGCAATATGGCCTCGCCCCTCACCCGGAGCCTCGCTGGCGCGAGGCTCCGGCCTCTCCCCGCGGAAGAGCGGGGCGAGGTTAAGAAAGGCTACTCCGCCGCAACCTTGCGCGGCGGATCGAGCGCGCCGGAATCGTGGATCTCGGCGACCTGATGGTCACTGAAGCCGAGTACCTGGCGCAGGATCTCGTCGGTGTGTTCGCCGAGCAGTGGCGAACGGGTCACCTCGGTGGGTGAATCCGACATCTTGATCGGGTTGCCGACCGAGAGATATTTGCCGCGCTCGGGGTGATCGACCTCGACCACGGTGCCGGTCGCGCGTAGCGACGCATCCTCGGCCAGTTCCTTCATCGACAGGATCGGGCCGCACGGGATGTCGTCCTCGTTGAGGATGTCCATCGCCTCGAATTTTGTTTTCGTCATCGTCCATTGTTCGATGCGCGCGAAGATCTCATTGAGCTTCGGCAGCCGCACAGCCGGCTTGGAATAGGCCGGGTCGGTCTTCCAGGTCGGCTCGCCGATGACGTCGCAGATCTTCTCCCACACCGGCGCCTGGGTGATGAAATAGATGTAGGCGTTGGGATCGGTCTCCCAGCCCTTGCACTTCAGGATACGGCCCGGCTGG
>NZ_JANXTC010000003.1:0-3935 GCF_025356345.1 Tardiphaga sp. | reverse complement strand
GGCCCAGGTGCCGGCCATGGCTGCGCGTCAGAAGCTCGACAATGGCCGAGGATTCGCCATGCCTGCGCACCCCGAGCACGATGCCTTCGTCGGTCCATTCCATGAACGGGACGTTATATGATTTTCACCGTGACTTCAGCATCCGGGGGTGAATCCGAAAGTCCTTTTTCAAGCGCGGATATCGACCGAAGCCGTGGTTCCCTGAAGTCGCAGCAGGGCGTCCAATGTCTGGCCAAGGGCTTCAACATTGCGACGGTCCCCCCTCGATTGCGCCCCCGTTATGCCCGCCCGCAAGGTCGCGAAAGCATCGATCGGCTCATTGTCCATGCGGTTGGCTTCGTCGGCTGGTGCGCTACCGCTGCCGGCCCATCGCGACGCCGGTGGTGACATCATGCCAAGCAGCGGACTGGACTCGTCGAGGGTCATCTTGCCGCTGCGGATTAGATCATTGACCGTGCTGCGCATCTCGGCCGGCGACATGCTGGAGAAATCGTAAGTGGAAATGCCCGCCCCGGAATTGCCGACTGAGGCACTGGATGCGGCCTCTGCCTTCTGAGACCGGTTCGCGCCCGGCACCACATACGATGCGGCGACCGACGTGCTTGTAATCTGCATTCAAATTCCCCGAACTCAAACTTCATCGAGCGCCTCTGAGCAATTGTCGTACCAGACGTCGTGAACGAAAATGCGGGCGTTTTCTGAGAGTCAGTACTTGTGACCACGGGCAAATTCTTCCCAGGCGGTAAGAATTACCACCGCGGATCGGCAAGAATGCACTGGAATCGCCGTGCCTGCGCACCGCAAGAATGATGCCTTCGTGGTCTACTCCGTCGCGTCCATCGACCGGAATTTGGCAAAGCCTGACGGAGCGTAGCAGCAACGTCGGTGCGGAACGTTTGCCCGGCGCAGCAGTTGTGTTCCAGGCTCGCACCGAGGTCCCTGCCGGACCCGACCGGACATTTCATTGACAGACATTGCACCGATCCGTCTCCCCAAAGCGCCGGGGACGGCGCTCATCAACATGGCGATGGCCGCGCTGATCGTCACTGCGCTGTATTTCGGCCGCGAGATTCTGGTGCCGGTCGCGCTGGCCGTGTTGTTAAGTTTCGTGCTGGCGCCGTTTGTAATCCGGCTGCAATCCTGGCGCGTGCCGCGCACGCTTTCAGTGCTGGTCGCGGTGTTCATCGGATTTTCCATTATTTTCAGTCTTGGTGGCCTGATGGTGTCGCAGGCCAACCGCCTCGCCGAGGAATTACCGGGCTATCAGCAAACCCTGCGCGAAAAGATCCAGGGGTTGCGCGGTCTGGCCACCGGCGGATCGGGAACGTTGGAGCGCGCCTCCAAGGTGCTGCGCGAACTCGATAGCGAGTTACAAAATCCCTCCGCCAGCCGGAACGCGATCGATGGCCTGCGGCGCCAGCCATTCGACCGCCCGATTCCGGTCGAGATCCGGCAACCTGATCCCGGCACGCTGTCGACGCTGGTGGCGATCATCCAGCCATTGCTGCAGCCGCTGACGACCACCGGTATCGTGGTGATTTTCGTCATCTTCATTCTGTTGCAGCGTCAGGATTTGCGAAACCGCTTCATCAGGCTTGCCGGCTCGCACGACATGCAGCGCACCACCGCGGCGCTCGACGACGCCGGCCAGCGGCTGAGCCGGCTGTTCCTGAACCAGATCATCGTCAACGCGTCGTTCGGCCTGCTGATCGGTATAGGCCTACAACTGATCGGCGTACCCAGCGCGCCGCTATGGGGTCTGGTCGCGACCATTCTGCGCTTCGTGCCCTATGTCGGCTCTCCGATCTCCGCGGTATTCCCGCTGATCCTCGCCGCCGCGGTCGGGTCCGGCTGGGGAATGCTACTGATGACGGTCGCCCTGTTTGCCACGCTGCAATTGATCGCAGGCCAGATTGTCGAGCCACTCGTCTATGGTCGAAGTTCAGGCCTGTCGCCGGTCGCCATTGTCCTGTCCGCCTCGTTCTGGACCTGGCTGTGGGGACCGATCGGCCTGGTGCTGGCGACGCCGCTGACGATCTGCCTCGTCGTGGTGGGGCGCCACGTTGACCGTCTGCAGTTCTTCGACGTGCTGCTCGGCAACCAGCCGGCGCTGACGCCGCCGCAATTACTGTATCAACGCATGCTGGCCGGCGATCCGATCGAAGCGTCGCAGCAGGCGCAGACCTATCTCGAAGCCGCCACGCTGGCGGACTATCACGACAAGATCCTGCTCCCGGGTCTGCGGCTGGCCGAGCATGACGTCCGTCTCGGTCGGTTGCCGGGGGAACGGCTCGATCGCATCCTCGCAACCGTGAGCGAGGTCGTCGACGATCTCGACAGCCATGAAGACGTCATGGTCGCAGAAACTGCGACAGCCATCGATGACCGCTCCAGCCTGGCGCGGCTCGAAAGCAGTATCGTTCCGTTTGAGAACGACCGCCTGCCGGAAGCGTGGCAAAGCGCCGGCGCCGTCCTGTGCCTGCCCGGCTCCGGCAAGCTCGACGAAGCCGCCTCGCTGGTACTGGCGCAGCTCCTCAAACGGCAGGGCATTGGCGCAGAAGCCGAGGCAGCCGATGCGCTGTCGATGTCGCGATTCTTCTCGCTGGATCTGTCACAGCGCTCGGCGCTGTGCATCTGCTACGTCGGCGAAACGTCGAATGCGATGGTCCATTATGCGGTCCGGCGGCTGGCGAAGAAAAGCAGGAACAGCCGCATCATCGTCGCGCTGATCGCCGGCGAGAGCGACACCAAGCCCGCACCGATGCCCAATGTCACCGTCGTCACCGGAAATTTCAGCGATGTCGTTGGATCGATCCATGCACTGGCAACCGGCCGCATCTCATCGGCCGCGCTCGATGCGCTGGCCGCCGGTGTCGACGCGGCACTGGATCGGGCCGGCAAGGCCTGACCACTGCCACGCCTCAGGCGTTGAACCAGCCCTTGGCATCGCCGCTGAACGAATAATACAGCCCCGCGCCGGTCAGCGCGCAGGACACGATCTCGATGGCCTCCGACCCCGATCGACTGCTTGGCGTGGAGCCGGGCCTCGCCCTGCGTTTTGCCTCGGGTGTAGCGGAAGATCAGGTCACCGCTGCGGAAGATCACGTAAGGGATGATCTGCTTGTACGACGGGTCGTCCTCCACGTCCGGCCGGGGACGGAAGCTCGCGATCCCCGGCGCGAGAAGCTCGCCGAGGTAACGATCGGCGTCGGGCTCAAACCCTTGGAACCGGCCGAGCCTGTCGAGGGCGCTGGAGGGCGTCACGAGGATGCGGACGGGGGTGGACGCACTCATGGCAAGATATTCCAGTGAGATGAAAACAGGGTCTTCTTCAGAATATCGGCCATCTCGCGAGGAAACACCGATCCAGGGTCGATTAAAATCGCAGACCAGAGTCGCAGAACTCGTTCCCACGCTCCGCGTGGAAATGCCGTCTCCGACGCTCCGCGTCGTCTTCCGCCCAACTCGCGCGCAGCGTCGGTACTCCGGCCGAAGCCCGGACCGTGCGGGAGGCCAGACCGGTTTGGAGGCCGAACCCGAACTGCGGAAATGCCGACGCGGAGCGTCGAAGACGGCATCCCCACGCAGAGCGTGGGAACGAGGTGCGCAACGGAAACGATGTGGGTCAGGCATGACGCAGAGCATGGGAACGAGGTTACGTCACAACCCTTTGAATACCGTGCAACCCTGGAATAACCATGCCTTTTCGCGGCTCTCCGTTGTTTGCCAGCCTGAGCGTCATTATGATCGGGCCTTATTAACTTGGACGGACCGGCGCGATGCTGAGGCGGGAGTGGGCAAGTGATCGGTACGACCCTTAACGGCAGGTTCCGGCTGGACAAGGAACTCGGCCGCGGTGGCATGGGGGCCGTCTTTCGCGCACACGATATCATTTTGGAGCGATCGGTCGCGATCAAAGTCCTCAAGGACCTGAG
>NZ_JANXTC010000139.1:0-19041 GCF_025356345.1 Tardiphaga sp. | reverse complement strand
GGCGACGTGCTGGTGGTTGGCTTCACCCTCGCGGGGCAGAGCTTCATCGGCCTGAATGGCGGCCAGGCGGTGCCCTACTCCAATGCCGTATCGTTCACCATCACTTGCGAGGACCAGGCCGAGGTGGATCGGCTATGGGATGCCCTGACCGCCGATGGCGGCAAGCCGGTGCAATGCGGCTGGCTGAACGACCGCTGGGGCGTTCCGTGGCAGATCGTGCCGAAGGGCTTCACCGAAATGCTCGCCAGCGACAATGGCGAGGGCGCCAAGCGGGCCATGACGGCGATGATGGGCATGGTCAAGCTCGACATGGCGGCCCTCGAAAGCGCCTATCACGACGAGCCCAAAGGCCGGAAAACAGCCTAAGTAATTGATCCAAATCGTTTTAAGTCCGGGAATGGCGACGTCCCCGGACGCCTGTTATTTGTCCGCAGCTTGCTTGACATCGAGTCCCGCGGCTTCTTATATGCCGCGCGTTCACAAGGGTTGTTTCAGCCCCTGCGGGCTCTGTGGCGGGGTAGCTCAGTTGGTTAGAGCACGGGAATCATAATCCTGGGGTCGGTGGTTCGAGTCCACTCCTCGCTACCAAAATCCTCCTATATTCAAGGTCGCAGCCCGACACCGCGGGTCAACTCGGCTTGCAGGTGCAACTTGTCTTGATGCGGCAGGATGCAGGTCGATGCTATGACCATGCCATGACCCGACTCACTGCTCCCATACCGCCCACCGACTGGACCGACGCCGAGATACGCGCCGCGCTGCGCGACATCTTCGATGCCGCCGTTGCCAGCGCCGAGCCAGGCGCCGCCGTATTGCGGCATCTGCCGGAAAAACCCAAAGGCCGCTGCGTCGTGGTCGGGGCCGGCAAGGCCGCGGTGGCGATGGCGGTGGCGCTCGACAAGGCATGGCCCGATGTCGACCTGTCCGGCGTGGTGGTCACACGGCACGGCCAGGGCGCGCCGGCCGGGCGGATCGAGGTGCTGGAAGCCGCGCATCCCCGGCCCGACGCCGGCAGCGAGATGGCCGGCCGCCGCATGCTGGCCGCGGTGCAGGGCCTGACCGCGGACGATCTCGTCGTCGCTCTGATGTCGGGCGGCGGCTCGTCACTGATGGTGGTGCCCGCCGACGGCATGACGCTCGCCGACAAGCAGGCGGTCTACAACACCCTGCTGCACAGTGGCGCCAACATCGTCGAGATGAACGCGGTGCGCAAACATCTCTCGGCCATCAAGGGCGGGCGGCTCGCGCAGGCGGCGCATCCGGCGCGGGTGGTGACGCTGGCGATCAGCGACATTCCCGGTGACGATCCGGCGGCGATCGCCTCGGGACCCACGGTGGCCGATTCGGGCACGCTGGCCGAGGTGCGCGACATCCTCGCACGCTACCGGATGGAACTGCCGGCGGGTGCGCTGGCGGTGCTCGCCGGCGATCCGCAGACGCCGAAATCGCTGGCCGCGCACAATAGCGTCACCGTGATCGCCGCGCCGTCGCTGGCGCTGGAGGCCGCCGCGAAAGCTGCGACAAAACTAGGTCTGACGCCGCTGATCCTCGGCGACGCGATCGAAGGCGAGAGCCGGCAGGCCGGGATCGTGATGGCCGGCATCGCGCGCTCGGTCCACCTCAACGGATTGCCGGTCCGCGCCCCCGCCATACTTTTGTCGGGCGGCGAGACCACCGTCACGATCGGCCCGGACAAACCCGGCCGCGGCGGGCGAAATACTGAATTCCTGCTCGGCTTCGCCATCGCCATGGCCGGCGAAGCCGACGTCTTCGCACTCGCCGGCGACAGCGACGGCATCGACGGAACCGAGGATGCCGCCGGCGCCATCGTTACCCCCGACACGCTGGCGCGCGCCCGCGAGAAAAACCTCAATCCGCGTGCGCTGCTTGTCGCACATGACAGCTATAGTTTGTTCGCAGGGATCGGCGACCTGGTCCACACCGGCCCTACCGGTACCAATGTCAATGATATCAGAGCCATTCTGATCACCAGAGGCGGCCTCGCGGCCGAATGAACATGCGTCGCAACCGTCGGGCCAAGATCGTCGCCACCGTGGGTCCCGCCAGCGGGTCGCCGGAAATGCTCGAGCAATTATTCCTGTCTGGCGTCGATACGTTCCGGCTGAACTTCAGCCATGGCACCCATGAGGACCATGCCAGGGTCCACGCCGCGATCCGCGCGCTGGAAACCAGGCTCGGCCGTCCCATTGGCATTCTGCAGGATCTGCAGGGACCGAAGATTCGTGTTGGAACCATCAAGGACGGCAAATTCGTCGTCGCGGCCGGCGAGGCGGTGCGCTTTGTGCTCAAGGGCGCGGACGGCGACAAGATGTCGATCCCGCTGCCGCATCCGGAAATTTTTGACGCCGTCACGCCCGGCGACGATCTGCTGATCGACGACGGCCGCATCCGCGTCCGCGTCACCGGCATCGGCGGCGATTTCATCGATGCCAAAATCATCACCGGCGGTACGATCTCGAACCGCAAGGGCGTCAATGTGCCGAGCGCGGTGCTGAACCTGTCGCCTTTGACGGCGAAGGACCGTGCCGATCTCGCTTTCGGCATCGAACTCGGCGTCGACTGGGTCGCGCTGTCCTTTGTGCAGAAGCCTGGCGACGTGATCGAGGCGCTCGGCTTGATCGACGGCCGCGCCGGCGTGATGTCGAAGATCGAGAAGCCGGCGGCGCTGGAACATATCGACGACATCATCCGACTGTCCGGCGCGGTGATGGTGGCGCGCGGCGATCTCGGCGTCGAGATCCCGCATGAGGATGTCCCGGGCCGACAGAAGGAACTGATCAAATCCTGCCGCCTCGCCGGCAAGCCGGTGATCGTCGCCACCCAGATGCTGGACTCGATGGTCGCAGCCCCCACGCCGACGCGCGCGGAAGCCTCCGATGTCGCCACCGCGATCTATGACGGCGCCGACGCGGTGATGCTGTCGGCGGAATCCGCCAGCGGCGCCTATCCGCGCGAGGCCGTGGAGATGATGAGCCGTATCATCGAGAGCACCGAGCGGCACAAGATGTATCGCTCGATCCTCGACGCCTCGCAGCCCGGCGAGGAAGAGACCGCGCCGCACGCGGTCGCCGCCGCCGCCGCCGATCTTGCCGCGGCCCTTCATGCCGCGGCGATCGTCGCCTTCACGTCGAGCGGCACCACCGCCGCGCGCATCGCCCGCAAGCGCCCCAAAGTCGCACTGCTGGCGGTGACGCCGAACCAGCTGGTGGCCCGGCAATTGTGCCTGCTGTGGGGCGCGCACAGCGTGCTGTCGGAAGACATCCACACCTATGAGGAAATGGTCGAGAAGGCGACCCAGACGGCGCGCGCCGAATCATTCGCCAAGCAGGCGGACGCCATCGTCGTGGTCGCCGGCATTCCGTTCGCCGAGGCCGGCACCACCAATAATCTGCGGGTCGTGCAGATCGATTGAGCCGCCGCGAATGGCGGATCATCATTCAACCGGTTGCTGTCAGCAATCCAGCGTGTTGTCGCGTTCCCATTCCGAGAGATGGCGGGCGTGGTCGTCCCATTCCTGTCGCTTCAGCCTGGTGAAGGCCGCGACCAGCGCGCCCAGGCTTTCGTTCAGCACCTGACTGCCTTCCAGCGCGCGAATCGCATCGAGCAGATTGAGCGGCAGGCGCTTGACGTCACCGACGGTGTGGCCCTCGGTGTACATGTTGATATCGAGGCGCTTGCCGGGATCGCGCTGGTTGCGGATGCCGTCGAGGCCGGCGGCGATGATGGCGGCCTGCAGCGCATAGGGATTGACGGCGCCGTCGGGCAGCCGCAGCTCGAAGCGGCCGGGCTCAGGAATCCGGATCATGTGGGTGCGGTTGTTGCCGGTGTAGGTCACCGAACTCGGCGACCACGTCGCCCCCGACGCCGTGCGCGACGCGTTGATGCGCTTGTAGGAATTCACCGTCGGGTTGAGAATGGCGGCCAGCGCCTCGGCGGAATGCATGATGCCGCCGATGAAGTGATAGCCGAGCGCGGAGACGCCGAGCTCGCCCTTCTCGTCCTCGAACAGGTTGCGGTCGCCGTCCCACAGCGAGACGTGGACGTGGCAGCCATTGCCGGTGAGGTCGACGAACGGCTTGGGCATGAAGGTCGCGCGCATGCCGTGCTTTTCGGCGATCGCCTTGGCCATGTATTTGAAGAACACGTGACGATCCGCGGTCACCAGCGCGTCGTCGAAGCCCCAGTTCATCTCGAACTGGCCGTTGGCGTCCTCGTGATCGCTCTGATACGGGCCCCAGCCGAGCTGCTGCATGGCATCGCTGATCTCGCTGATGACCTCGTAGCGCCGCATCAAGGCGGATTGATCGTAGCAGGGCTTCGCCTGCCGGTCGGCGCCATCGTCGATGCTGCGGCCATCCGGCGCGATCAGGAAGAATTCGCATTCGACCCCGCTCTTGAGCTGCATGCTCTTGCCGGCCTTGGCGATCAGGCGTTTCAAGGTGTTGCGCGGCGCCTGCTCGACCGGTCTGCCGCTCATCCACGGATCGGCGGCGAGCCAGGCCACTTCGGGTTTCCATGGCAACTGAATCAGGCTGTCGGCGTCGGGCATCGCCAGCACGTCAGGATCGGCCGGGGTCATGTCGAGCCAGGTCGCGAAGCCGGCAAAACCGGCGCCATTCTTCATCATGCCGTTGATGGCGGTGGCCGGCACCAGCTTGGCCCGCAGCGAGCCGAACAGGTCGGTGTAGGAGATCAGGAAATTCTTGATGCCGCGTTGTTCGGCCGTCTTCGCCAGGTCCGACATGTTGCCTCTTGCCTCGCTGCGGTTACGACGTGGTCAGAAGTTATTTCTACCCGGAATCCAGTTGGTGCCCGCCAGCGGAACGCCGGCCATGGCAGCGGCCTCCACCGTGAGCGCGACGAGGTCTTCGGGTTCCAGATTGTGGACATGGCTCTTGCCGCAGGCCCGCGCGATGGTCTGGCACTCCAGCGTCAGCACCGCGAGATAATTGGCGAGCCGTCTTCCGGCGAGCACCGGATCGAGCCGCGCCGCCAGCAGCGGATCCTGCGTGGTGATGCCGGCGGGATCGCGGCCCTCATGCCAGTCGTCATAGGCGCCGGCCGTGGTGCCGAGCGCGCGATATTCTTCCTCGTGGCGCGGGTCATTGTCGCCCAGCGCGATCAGCGCCGCTGTACCGATCGAAACCACGTCGGCACCCAGCGCCAGCGCCTTGGCGACATCGGCGCCGGTCCGGATGCCGCCGGAGACGATCAGCTGCACCTTGCGATGCAGGCCGAGATCCCGCAGCGCCTGCACCGCCGGGCCGATCGCCGCCAGGATCGGCAGGCCGACATTCTCGATGAAGACTTCCTGCGTCGCCGCGGTGCCGCCCTGCATGCCGTCGAGCACCACCACGTCGGCGCCGGATTTCACCGCCAGCGCCGTGTCGTAATAGGGCCGGCTGGCGCCGACCTTGACGAAGATCGGCTTCTCCCAATCGGTTAACTCGCGCAGCTCCTCGATCTTGATCTCGAGATCGTCGGGGCCGGTCCAATCGGGATGACGGCAGGCCGAGCGCTGGTCGATCCCTTCCGGCAGGGTGCGCATCCTGGCGACGCGCGCGGAAATCTTCTGGCCGAGCAGCATGCCGCCGCCGCCGGGCTTGGCGCCCTGCCCGATCACCACCTCGATGGCATCAGCCCTGCGCAGGTCGACCGGGTTCATGCCGTAGCGCGACGGCAGATATTGATAGACCAGCGTCTTGGAGTGAGTGCGCTCTTCCGACGTCATGCCACCGTCGCCAGTGGTGGTCGAGGTCCCCATCGCCGAGGCGCCGCGGCCGAGCGCCTCCTTGGCGGCGCCTGACAGCGCGCCAAAGCTCATGCCGGCGATGGTTATCGGGATCTTCAGCTCGATTGGCTTCTTCGCAAAACGGGTGCCGAGCAGCACATTGGTCCCGCATTTTTCGCGGTAGCCCTCCAGCGGATAACGCGAGATCGACGCGCCCAGAAACAGCAGGTCGTCGAAATGCGGCAGCTTGCGCTTGGCGCCGCCGCCGCGAATATCGTAGATGCCGGTCGCCGCCGCGCGCTGGATCTCGGCAATGGTGTGCGGATCGAAGGTCGCGGAATAGCGTGGCAAGGTACGATGGGTCGCGGCGGGATGGTCGTGGTCGGCCATTAAAACTCCGATCAGTAGGCGTCGACGTTGTCGACGTGGAAATGATAAAGTTTTCGCGCCGAGCCGTAGAGCCGGAAATCGGCGCTCGCCACATCGTCGATCCCGGCTTTGGCGAGGACGCTCTCGAGCACGCCGCGGTCCGCGTCCGTCATCGGCTTCTCGATGCAATCGGCGCCGAGACTCTTGACCGCACCGCGCACGAACAGCCGCGCTTCATAGATGGAATCGCCGAGCGCCTCGCCGGCATCGCCCAGCACCACGAGGCAGCCCTCCTGCGCCATGAAGGCACTCATCGGCCCGATCGATCCCTTGACGACGATATCGATGCCTTTCATCGAAATGCCGCACCGCGCCGAGGCGTTGCCCTCGATCAGCAGCAGCCCGCCATGACCGGTGGCCCCCGCCGCCTGGCTGGCATCGCCCTTCACCGTGACGGCGCCGGACATCATGTTCTCGGCGACGCCGACGCCGGCATTGCCATGGATGACAACATGGGCCTCGCAATTCATGCCGGCGCAGTAGTAGCCGACATGGCCATCGATCTCGACGGTGATGGGGAGCGTCAGGCCGCAGGCGATGGCGTGCTTGCCGCCGGGATTACGCACCCGCCAATGGGTCTCGTTGGTATCCGCCGGAAGCGCGTGGAGCTGGGCATTCAGCTCGCGCAGTGTGATCGATGCCAGGTCGGCGTCGGACATCAATGGCGTTCCCAGGCATACACAATGGAAGGCTCCGGCTCGAACACGCGAGCGTTCGCGATGCCCGGCAACGCGTCCAGCGCGCGATATTCCGAGCCGAACGCGACATAGTCGTCGGTCTCCGCCATCACCGCCGGCTTGCAGGCAATCGGATCGCGCAACACCGCGAAGCCGGTCTCGGTGCCGACCACGAATGTGTAGAAGCCGTCGAGATCGCTGAGGCTTTGCGTCAGCGCTTGCTTCAACCCGGCGCCCTCCCGCATCCGCCAGGTCAGATACCCCGCGGCGACTTCGCTGTCATTGTCGGTCGCGAAGGATAGCCCCTCCCGCTTCAGCACGCGGCGCACCGCGTGATGGTTGGACAGCGAGCCATTGTGGACCAGGCACTGGTCGAGTCCGGTGGAAAACGGATGCGCGCCGTTGGTGGTGACCGCCGATTCCGTGGCCATGCGAGTATGGCCGATGCCGTGCGTGCCGGACATCGAGGACAGCGCAAATCGCCGGGCGACGTCGCCGGGCAGCCCAACTTCCTTGTACAGTTCCATGCGGGCGCCGGAGCCGACCACTTCGACAGCCGGCGCTTGCCGAGCCACCGCCGCCACAAGCCGCTCACGCAGGTCGGTCGCCACCGACACGATCACGTGGTTGGAACGGGTCACGGCGTGCAGCGGACCGACCTCCCGCTCAAGCTCAGCAATCGTCGCAGCCGCGTCTCCGCCGACGATACGCAAGGTCACCTTGATCCGCCCGCGATCGCCCTTGCCGTAGATCGCAAAGCCGGCGCTATCCGGCCCGCGATCGGACAGCGTTTCGATCATCCGGTGCAACATCGCCCCAAGTTGAGGCTCCAGCGCCGCGTTCTTGAGGAACAATCCTGCAATTCCGCACATTTTCGCCTCAAGAAAATTTATTTCCTAAAACCTACTTTGCAGAAAATCGACTGTCAATCGGCGCGCGCGGTGGCCGGAATGGATAGCTCTGAAAAGATGAGTTGATGTAGCGGCTTGGCTGGGGCAGTGATGAAACGTCATGATAGGAATCCACTTCTCTCCCACAGCCATGAGGGCCGCGAGTTGACGAAAGCCGCCAGCAAGAAATCGACGCGCACGAAAATGGCCGCTGCCGGCGATCTTCTGACCGGTTCCGATGCGCCGGCGGAGATTGCCAGCACGCTTGAATCCCAGATCGGCATCGAAGTGCGACAGCTCCGCAAGGCGCTGGAGCTGACCGTCGCCGAGCTGGGTATATCGGCGGGGATCTCGACGGGCATGCTGTCCAAGATCGAGAATGGCAGCATCTCGCCGTCGTTGACGACGCTGAGCGCGCTTGCCAAGTCGCTCAATGTCCCGATCAGCCGGTTTTTCCGGGAGACCGAGGAACGCCGCGACTGTTCGTTCGTGAAGGCGGGCGCCGGGGTCAAGATCGACCGGCGCGGTACCAAGTCCGGCCATCAGTACAATCTGCTCGGCCATTCCATCCATGGCGAGATCGGCGTCGAGCCCTATCTCATCACACTGAATCAGGACGCCGAGCCCTACACGAATTTCCGCCATGCCGGTGTCGAGCTGATCTACATGCTGTCCGGCAAGGTCCGCTACCGCCACGCCGACAAGACCTATCTGCTGGAGACCGGCGACGCCTTGTTCTTCGACGCCGCGGCCCGTCACGGCCCCGAGGAACTGATCAAGGCGCCGATGAAGTATCTGTCGGTGATCGTCTATCCGCGGCGTAGCTAGGCGGAAAAGCATGAATCGATCGCCAGCTACAAACCGGCCAAGTTTATCAACCTTTAATTGCGTGAAGACGCTCGTAAAACTTGTCGGTCATTTTTTCGCCCGCTATATCTGGACCGAAGCGCGGGGATTCGATGACAGCCAAGACAAGACCGCTCAGAAAAAAATACGAAGCGACGGTGTCGCGCCCGCAGCTGCTGGTCGATGGATCGGACTTCGCGCTTCGTCAGTTTCTGCATGACACGCTGGCCTTTTCAGCACGGCTGCAGGCCGTTCGCGGCCATTTCGGCGCCGTGATCGGATTGTCCGGAACCCAGTATACGGTGCTGATCGCTATCGCTCATCTGAGCAGCACGACCAAGAAGGTCGGCGTCAATCAGGTCGCCGACCACCTGCATTTCAGCGGCGCCTTTATTACCATCGAGATCAACAAGCTGGTTTCAGGCGGACTGGTGGAAAAAGAAGTCGACGTGGTGGACCGAAGGCGCGTGGTTCTAACCATCACGCCAAAAGCACGCACCCTGCTTGACGGGTTGGCGCCGATGCAGCGGCCCGTCAACGACATGCTGTTTCGCGACCTCTCGGCCGCGGACTTTGAAAACACTCGACTGCTGATGTCCCGGATGGTCACCGCGGCCAATGACGCGATCCGGCTGCTCGACTACAAGCAGCCGATCGCGACGAGCCGACTGCCGCGATAGTTAGCCGATAGTATCATTTGGGTCGAATGCCGGGATCGCCACCCGGGCCACCCGGGGGTGGTATCACGGGCGTGTTCCCGACATCGGGCGTCGGCGCGTGAATTTCTGAGTCCACGCCAGCCGGGGGGCACAGCACACCGTCGGATCGGGCGAGCTGGTCACCCAGCGGCTCCGCCGCCTGCCCTGTCGGGGAAGAACCATTCGGGGTGATGGTGCCCCGCGGGCCAGTCTGTGTCGGTGTGCAGTTAATGGACCGCGCCGGCGGCGTGGTCGCAGCGGGTGGCGTGGCCGGCGCCGGCGGCGCCTGGGCCAAAGCCGCTCCGCAACTCGCGATCACAAGGCTGACGACAAGCAACGATTGTTTGATCTTCATCTCACTGAAACGGCCGACGGCGACAACAGTTCCGCCGGCAACGCCGCCATCAGGATTTTCGGTAGCGGATCAGCGAGAAATGACCCATCGGCGCCATCGGCCGGCGTTCCGTCAGGGTGACGCCGCCATGCGAGCCTTCCCAATCGACCAGACGGCCCCATGGAAACTCCGGCCGCCAGCCCAGTCGCCGGGCCAGGGGCGCGAAAGCCAGTTCGAACAGCCGGCGTGGGCCACTCTCGGCGCCGATGTGATTGACCAGAATGAGTTCGCCGCCGGGCTTCAGTACCCGGACGAATTCATCCAGCGTCGCTTCCGGATCCGGCACGGCGGTGATGACATATTGCGCCACGACCGCGTCGAAATAGGAATCCGCGAAAGCGAGGTTCTTGGCATCCATCACCGCCAGCGCTTCGACATTGGTCAGGTTGAGCGCCTGGACGCGCTGATGCGCCTTGCGCAGCTTCGGCTCGGAAATATCGACGCCGCAAATTCTGGTATTCCGCGAATAATCGATCAGCGACAGGCCGGTGCCGATGCCGACGTCGAGAATACGGCCACCGATCCTGTCGGCCTCGATGATGGTGGCCTGCCGTCCGGGGTCGAACACTTTACCGAATACGATGTCGTAAATAGGTGCCCACAGCCCGTAGGCCTTAGCGACCCCCGCGCGGTCGATATCGCCAGCCATTTCCTGCCCTGAACTCTTAGACGCGCAAAGCCGCGATCAGCGGCTGCGACACGTTAGCATCCCCGACCAGACTACCGACAGGACTTTTCGCCGCGGCACTCTTGATGAAGCCGCCACCGAGCACGCGGGCCTGGCCGCCGGCGGCGTCATAGAACACACAGGCCTGACCGGGCGACACGCCCTCCTCGCCGCCGACCAGCTCGATTTCGTAGGCGCCGTCCACCATCCTCAGCCACGCCGGCTGCGGCGCGCGGGTCGAGCGCACCTTGACGAACAGTTCCAGCCCGTCGCCGACCGCGCGATCGATCGCGCCGCCGCCGATCCAGTTGACGTCGCGCAGCGTGATGCGGTGCATCCGCAGCGCTTCGCGCGGGCCGACGATGACGCGCCGGGCGGCGGCATCGAGCTTGATGACATAAAGCGGCGCGCTGGCCGCGATGCCGAGGCCACGGCGCTGGCCGATGGTGAAATGCACGATGCCTTCATGGCGGCCGATGACATGGCCGTCGAGATCGACGATGTCGCCGGGCTCCAGCGCATTCGGCTTCATGCGCTCGATCACGTCGGTATAGCGGCCGGACGGCACGAAGCAGATATCCTGGCTGTCCTGCTTGTCAGCGACCGACAGGCCGAACTGGCGCGCCAGTTCGCGGGTCTGCGGCTTGGTCATGTCGCCGAGCGGAAAGCGCAGATAATCCAGTTGCTCCTGCGTCGTGGCGAACAGGAAATAGCTCTGGTCGCGGTCGGCATCGGCGGCGCAGACCAGCGCGCGCGAGCCGTCGTCGAGCCGGCGCGAGGCGACGTAATGGCCGGTCGCCAGCGCGGAAGCCCCGAGTTCACGCGCAGTCGCCAGCAGATCGCGAAACTTGACCGAACGGTTGCACTCGATGCACGGCACCGGGGTTTCGCCCATCGCGTAGCTGGCGGCAAAATTGTCGATCACCGATTCACGAAACCGGCTCTCGTAATCCAGCACGTAATGCGGAATCCCGATCCGTTCGGCGACATCGCGGGCGTCATGGATGTCGCGGCCGGCACAGCACGCGCCCTTGCGGTGGGTGGCGGCGCCGTGATCGTACAGCTGCAGCGTGATGCCGACGACATCGTAGCCTTGCGACTTCAGCAACGCGGCCGTTGCCGAGGAATCGACGCCGCCGGACATCGCAACCACGACACGGGTGTCCTGCGGACGGCCTTCGAGATCCAGACTGTTGAGCATGGTTTTGGTCACTGCTGCGACCGCCCGGCTGCAAACCGTCACGATCAGGAAGACTGGAGCAAATCCCGGAACTTGCGGTCGTTCCGGCGATAGGCTGCGATCAGGGCTGTAATATAGGCGGTCGTCCGCTCAGGCAATCGTGGTGCCGGGCCGCCGACGGCAAATCTTGCCGCCGGGCAGAAAGGAGCAGGCGCCGAAACCGGCGCAGCCTTCCCTGCATCCTCGTAAGTCACTGTAATATATATATATTTTATTCTGTCGCGGCATGGCCCGGTCCTTGCTGCATGGAACCAGAACCCACCGTGAAAGGCTGCCCCTTGGTTAGCGTGATCCCAGATACAGCCTCCACCGCGTCATTCCAGAATGCGCGATCAAAGACGGCCCGCGATGATCTGCCTTCGAGCGCCGGTGATTTCGGTGCGCTGGTCGACAGCAACGCCGCGAGCAGCCGGCCGGATGACCGCGCGTCCCCAGCGCTGCCCGACCAGCCGGCACGGTCACCGCGTGATGACAACCGCCCAAGCCAGGCCGACACCAGCGCCCGGCGTCAGGACGACCGTACCGACGCGGCCGCCGCCTCCGATACCCAGGATCGCAACGCCCAGACGGACGCGAGCAATCGCGCCGACGCGTCCAAAGACGGCAAGCCGGCCAAGTCCGATGGCAAGGCAGACGGCAAGGCAGACAGCAAGGCAGACACTACTGACGCCAAGTCGAACAAGGACACCAGCAACACCATAGCTTCGGACGCCGGCACCGCAAACGCCGCGACGCCAATCGATCAGGCCGTCCCGGTCACCGCGGTCGCTGTCATCATTCCGGTCGTAGTCGCCTCGACCGACATCACCACGACGCCTGCCACAGCCAATGCCGGCCCAACCCAGCCGCTGGCCATCGCCGCGGCCGTGCTGAAAGCCCAGGCCGCGGCCGCGGAAGCCGCCAATGCCACCGGGACTGAGAAATCGCCACCGGCTGCGACCGACGCGGCCACCGATCCGACCTTTGCGGCGCTGATCGCAACGGCCCAGCCCGCCGCCGCGAAATCCGGAGACAAGCAGACCAAGCTATCAGCTGAGGGCACAGCGTCGGGAGAGGCCAAGCTGGACAAGGGAGCTACGGCCGCAACGACGACGGCCACCGCCGCCCCGACATCGCAGCCAACCTCTACCGGAAAAGCCCCGGTCAAGGACGGCAAGCCGGACGCGGTCTCGGCCGACGGCGCCAAGCCGGACGGCACCGAGGCCACGACGAAGCCGGCCGCGGCCGCGCATGGACACACCGCCCCCGATGCCGCGCCGCCGACCACGGCCGACCTCACGGCGACGGCCAATACCGCGCAGCAGCCGCAGCTACAGACCGCGGCTCCGGTTGCCGCCGCCGCGCCGCAGCTGACCGCCGCGATCGCGACCAACGCCCCGGTGCCGTTGAATGGTCTCGCGGTCGAGATCGCGCAGTCCGCGCAATCCGGCAAAAGTCGCTTCGATATCCGGCTCGATCCCGCCGAACTCGGACGCATCGACGTCCGGCTCGAAGTCGATCGCCACGGCAACGTCACCTCGCATCTGACGGTGGAAAAGCCCGAGACGCTGGCCATGCTGCGCCAGGACGCACCGCAGCTGCAGCGCGCGCTGGAGCAGGCCGGCATGAAGACCAATGATAGCGGGCTGCAGTTCAGCCTGCGCGACCAGTCCTCGGGACAACAGCAGAACACAGGCGACAATTCGGGGCGCCAGTCGCAGCGCCTCGTCATCAGTGAAGAAGACTCCATGCCCGCGGTCGCCGCGGGACGAAATTATGGTCGCATGCTGGGATCCAGCCGCGGCGTCGACATCAGTATCTGAGGAGATAGCCATGGCCACGATTGATTCCACCACCCCGATCACCGTCGTTTCGGCGCCCGCGGCCGCCAGCACCACGACGTCCACGACGGCCGCGACCACCACCCCGGGGATCGCGGATAATTTCCAGACCTTCCTGACGCTGCTGACGACGCAGCTGAAAAATCAAAATCCGTTGGACCCGCTTGATACCAACCAGTTTACTCAGCAGCTGGTGCAATTTGCCGGCGTCGAGCAGCAGCTCAAGGCGAACGATCAGTTGAAGTCGCTGGTCGATCTTCAGAAGAGCGCAGCTTCGACCGAAGCGCTGGTCTATGTCGGCCAGAACGTGGCCGTCGATGGCAGCACCGCGCAGTTCAGCACGTCGGCGACCTGGAACATGACCGCCGCGCAGGACACCAGCAACTCCACGCTCAGCATCGCCAATGCCGCCGGCGTCACCGTCTATACCGGGCAATTCGCGATCAAATCGGGCGGCGCGACCTTCGTGTGGGACGGCAAGGGCAATGACGGCACGCAATATCCGGCCGGCGCCTATACGCTGTCGGCCACCGGCGTCGACCAGACCGGCAAGTCCGTGGCGATCTCCACCGAAGTGCAGGGCGTGGTCGATTCGGTCGACCTCACCGCGAGCCCGCCCTTGCTCTCCATCGGCGGCACGAATTACACCACCGACAAGATCAAGCGCGTCGTCCGGCAGGCTACTACCACCACGCCGGCGGCGTGATCGCTGCTTCTGGTTGAAGGATCGCCCGGGGCCACGGCCTCGGGGACTGCCATATCGGGCCTTCAAAAGAGCAATCCCGGGCTTATTCGGAACCATTCACATTGGAGTTATAGGCTTAGGCAAATTTTAAGCCGCTGAGCGTAGGTTGTTGAAGTGAGTTCAGTGGTTGAGAGTTTGTGAGTACGCCATGACAGAACCCCATCGCCCGAGGGTCAAATACGTCATCGGGCCTGACGGCAGTCCGTTAACAATCGCGGACCTGCCAGCGCCCGGGACAAAACGGTGGGTCATCCGCCGCAAGGCCGAAGTTGTTGCCGCCGTCCGCGGGGGCCTGTTGTCCCTCGAGGAAGCCTGCAGCCGCTACACGCTGACCGTTGACGAATTCCTTTCCTGGCAATTCTCCATCGATCAACACGGCCTGGCGGGACTGCGGACGACCCGCATCCAGCAATACCGCCAATAAGCGAATCTTTCCCGATATCGCGCATTTGATGAAAACCGGCTCCTTCACAGGAAGCCGGTCTTCGTCATTTTAGCCAATGTTTGTTACCTATTAACCTTCGTTAACCATATCGAAACCATCCCATGGGCAAAATTTGCCCAGTCGGTCTTTCGGGCCGAGTTTCAGGGGCTGGTTCGTGCAGAGTCTGGTTGAATTCCTCAAGGGCCTGGGCGCCGCGCGTTTGATGGCAATGGTCGCGGTGACAGCCGCGCTCATCGGCTTCTTCGCGTTTGTCATCATGCGCGTCACCACGCCGCAGATGACCACGCTGTTCACCGAGCTCAGCGTTGAAGATGCCTCCGCCATCATCAAGGATCTGGAACGCCAGACGATTCCCTTCGAATTGAAGAATGACGGCACCGCTATCCTGGTGCCGAAGGACAAGGTCACCCGGCTGCGCATGAAGCTGGCCGAAGGCGGCCTGCCCAAGGGCGGCGGCGTCGGCTACGAAATCTTCGACAAGTCGGACGCTCTCGGCACCACCAGTTTTGTCCAGAACATCAATCATCTCAGAGCCCTGGAAGGCGAGTTGGCGCGCACCATCCGGGCCATCGACCGCATTCAGGCGGCCCGCGTCCATCTGGTGCTGCCGGAACGGCCGCTGTTTTCGCGGGAGACGCCGGAGCCGTCCGCCTCGATCGTGGTGCGGGTGCGCGGCATGCTCGATCCGCAGCAGGTGCGTGCGATCCGCCATGTGGTGGCGTCCGCCGTCAACGGGCTGAAGCCGAATCGGGTATCGATCGTCGATGAAGCCGGCCAGTTGCTGGCCGACGGCGCCGCCGACGCGACCGTCGATGGCGCGACCGGCGACGAGCGACGCGCCGGCTTTGAAAAGCGCATGCGCAACCAGATCGAGGCGATCGTCTCCTCGATCGTCGGCGCCGGCCGGGCCCGCGTTCAGCTGACGGCCGATTTCGATTACAACAAGGTCACCCAGACTTCCGACAAGTTCGATCCCGAAGGCCGGGTACTGCGCTCCAGCCAGTCACGGGAAGAATCCTCGGCGGCAGCCGGCGCTGACGGCGCCGTGACGGTCAACAACGAGCTGCCCGGCAACCAGGCCCAGGGCACAGCCACCGCGCGGGACCAGAGCAAGAAATCGGAAGAGACCAATAATTACGAAATCTCCCGCGTGACCAAGACCGAAGTCACCGAGGCCGGCCGCGTCAACCGCATCTCGGTCGCGGTGCTGGTGGACGGCATCTACACCAAGGGCGAAAAGGGCGACACCGTCTACCAGGAGCGCAGCAAGGGTGAACTCGACCGCATCGCCACGCTGGTCCGCTCCGCCATCGGCTTCGACCAGAAGCGCGGCGATCAGGTCGAGATCGTCAATCTGAAATTCGCCGAAGGCCCGGCCGTCGTTCCGGTCAGCGAGCCGTCCGGCCTGTTCGGCCTGCTGCAATTCACCAAGGACGACGTGATGAACGTCATCGAACTGGCGGTGATGATGCTGCTCGGACTGGTGGTGATGTTCATGGTGGTTCGCCCACTGGTCCGCCGCATCCTCGCCTCGGAGCCCGCAAACGCGCTGAGTGCGCCGGGCGGCGCCGCGGCGCTGACCGACGGCACCATGGTCGGCCCGGACGGACATATGCTGGTGCCTAACGCGGCACCTAACATGATCGATATCGCCACCATCCAGGGCCAGGTCCATGCCCAGTCGGTGCACCGCGTCGGCGAACTCGCCGACCGAAATCCCAACGAAACCGCCGCCATTGTTCGTCAATGGCTGCAAGAACCGGCGTAACCTGAATGGCTGAACTGCGAACCACCGGTGATAACAGCAGCGACATCGCCAGCGTCGTCGCTTCGCTTGCCCAGCGCCAGGGCGGCCGCCCGGCCGGAAAGGCGCTGAGCGGCCCGAAACGCGCGGCCATCCTGATGCTCGCCCTCGGCGAGCAATATGGCGGCAAGGTCTGGTCGCTGCTCGACGATGACGAGGTTCGCGAATTGTCGAGCGTAATGTCGACGCTCGGCACCATCGAGCCTGAAACCGTCGAAGACCTGATGCTCGAATTCGTGTCGCGGATGTCGGCCTCGGGCGCGCTGATGGGCACCTTCGACGCCACCGAGCGGCTGCTGACCCAGTATCTGCCTTCGGACCGTGTCAACGGCATCATGGAAGAAATCCGCGGCCCGGCCGGCCGCAACATGTGGGAGAAGCTCTCCAACGTGCAGGAGGAGGTGCTCGCGAACTATCTCAAGAACGAATACCCGCAGACCATCGCCGTGGTGCTGTCAAAACTGAAGCCGGAACATGCCGCGCGCGTGCTGGCGATCCTGCCGGAAGACCTCGCACTCGACGTGGTGGGCCGCATGCTGAAGATGGAAGCGGTACAGAAGGAAGTGATCGAGCGCGTCGAGCAGACGCTGCGTTCCGAATTCATGTCCAACCTGTCGCAGACCCGGCGCCGCGACGCCCATGAGGTGATGGCCGAGATCTTCAACAATTTCGACCGCCAGACCGAGACCCGCTTCATCACCTCGCTGGAGGAAGACAACCGCGAAGCCGCCGAGCGCATCAAGGCTCTGATGTTCACCTTCGACGATCTGGTCAAGCTCGATGCCGGCTCGGCGCAGACCCTGATGCGCAACATTGACAAGGACAAGCTCGGCATCGCGCTGAAGAGCGCCAACGAGGATGTGCGCGCCTTCTTCATGGGTAACATGTCGTCGCGCGCCGCCAAGATGCTGCTCGACGATATGGCCGCGCTCGGCCCGGTCCGGCTGCGCGATGTCGACGAGGCGCAGGCGCTGCTCGTCAATCTCGCCAAGGACATGGCCGCCAAGGGCGAAATCGTGCTGACCAAGAACCGCGCCGACGACGAGCTGGTGTACTGATGGCCGCGCCCGCCAAATATCTGTTCGACGTCGATTTCGCCGCGCCCGACAAGACGCGTGCCCCGGCTGCGACGCCGGCGGAGATCGCCGAACTGGTCGCCAATGCCGAAGCCCGCGCCTACCGCGCCGGCTTCGATGCCGCGCAAAGCGAGGCACGGGTCGTCAGCGATCGCCGCGCGGCGCTGGCGCTGGAAGAAATCGGTATCGGCATCGCATCGCTGTCGACCCGGTTTGCCACCATCGAGACCCGGATGGAGACCGAAGCCGTCGATGTCGCGGTGTCGGTCGCGCGCAAATTGTGCAGCGAATTGATGGCTGGCGAGCCGCTCACCGAGGTGATGGCGCTGGTACATGATTGCTTCAAGCATCTGGTAGCCACCCCGCATCTGGTCGTGCGCATCAACGACCAGCTCTATGACGAGGCGCGCGAGCGTATCGAGAAGCAGGCCAAGCAGAGCGGCTTCCAGGGCCGGCTCGTCATACTGGCCGAACCCGAGATCGAGACCGGTGACTGCAAGATCGAATGGGCCGACGGCGGAGTGCTGCTGGAGCGCGCCACGATCGACACCAAGATAAACGAACTCGTCGGACGCTATATGGCGTCGCGCAATCAGGCCGGCCAGCCACGGCCATGAGGACAAGACCATGAGTGACCAGGACACCCAGGTGCCACTTCCCGATCTCAACGCCGCCGACGCGATGGCGATGGCGGATATCGGCTACAATGATGAAGACCAGGTCACGCGGATTGCCGCCGATCTCGAAGCGGTGTTCGACGTGCCGGTGCAGGTTTCAGCCGTGCTCGGACGCTCCAAGATGGATGTCGGGGAGTTGCTCAAGCTCGGCCCCGGTACCGTACTCGAGCTCGACCGCCGCGTCGGCGAAGCCATCGACATCTATGTCAACAACCGCCTCGTGGCGCGCGGCGAAGTCGTCCTGGTCGAGGAAAAGCTCGGTGTCACGATGACGGAAATCATCAAGACCGAACGCGCCTGACCCTTCACGATCCTGCGCCCGAACGGCGCGACGAGACTAACAGGAGATCACCATGCGGCTTCTCATCGTTGGCACGCTCAAGGGCCAGCTCACCACCGCCACCAAGATTGCCATGGATAATGGCGCCTCCGTGGTTCACGCCGAGGACCTCGACCAGGCGATGCGGGTGCTGCGCGGCGGCAAGGGCGCCGACCTGTTGCTGGTCGACGTCGCGCTCGACATCCGCGACCTGGTGATGCGGCTCGAGGCCGAGCACATCCATGTGCCGATCGTCGCCTGCGGCATTACCAATGACGCCCGCGCCGCCGTCGCCGCGATCCATGCCGGCGCCAAGGAGTACATCCCGCTGCCGCCGGATCCGGAGCTGATCGCGGCGGTTCTCGCCGCGGTCGCCAATGATTCCCGCGACCTGATCTACCGCGACGAGGCGATGGCCAAGGTGATCAGGCTGGCCCAGCAGATCGCCGGCTCGGACGCCTCGGTCATGATCACCGGCGAATCCGGCACCGGCAAGGAGGTGCTGGCGCGCTACGTGCACACCCGTTCCAACCGCGCCAAGAAGCCGTTCATTTCGATCAAT
>NZ_JANXTC010000396.1:0-4266 GCF_025356345.1 Tardiphaga sp. | reverse complement strand
GCGGCCTCGCGGGCCTTGGCGGCGCGCTCAGCGCCGAGATCCTCGGGCTCGATCCGTATTTCCCGCTGAAATTCATGATTTACTTTCTGATCGTGGTCACCGTCGGCGGCTCCTCCAGTATTACCGGTCCGTTCCTCGCATCCTTGCTGCTGGGCATCGGTGACGTCGCGGGAAAATACTACGTGCCAAAACTCGGCGCCTTCGTGATCTACACCATGATGATCGTGATCCTGATCTGGCGCCCGAACGGCCTGTTCGGCCGTACCGCGGCGCGGTGAGGACGCCATGACCGTCTCCGAAACGCTTCGCTCCCAGGTTGGCGCTTTTGCTGTCGCGCGCGGCCGCTGGCGCTGGCCGGAACTCGTGTTCTGGCTGCTCGCCGCCAGCGCCGTCCTGCTGTTTCCGAACCGCTACCTGATCCTCACCGAGATCGCTTGGCTGGCGCTGTTCGCGCTGTCGCTCGATTTGATCCTTGGCTATGCCGGCATCCTGTCGCTCGGCCACGCCGCCTTTTTTGGCTTCGGCGGCTATGCCGCGGGCCTGCTGGCGCTGCACCATATCGTCGACGAGCCGGTACTGGCGCTGCTGGTCGCGGGCCTTGCCGCGATGCTGCTGGGCTTCGTTACCAGTTTTCTGGTGATGCGCGGCTCGGACCTGACCCGTCTGATGGTGACGCTTGGCATTGCCCTGTTGCTGCGCGAACTCGCGAACCGCTTCTCCAACATTACGGGCGGCTCCGATGGCTTGCAGGGCATCGAGATGGCTCCGATCCTCGGCCAATTCTCGTTCGACATCTTTGGCAAGGTTGGCTTCATCTATTGTCTCGCGGTGCTGTTCGTCCTGTTCCTGCTGGCGCGGCGCATCGTGCATTCACCGTTCGGCCTGTCGCTGCGCGCCATCCGCAACAACCCGCTGCGCGCCTCGGCGATTGGCATTCCCGTCAATCGCCGGCTGATCGCGATCTATACCATTGCCGCCTTTTACGCCGGGGTCGCCGGCGCGCTGTCGACCCAGACCACGGCGCTGGCCTCGCTCGACGGCTTCGCCTTTGACCGCTCCGCCGATCTGATGCTGGTGCTGATCATTGGCGGCACCGGCTATCTCTATGGCGGGCTGATCGGCGCGGTCATCTTCAAGCTGCTGCAGGAATTGTTCTCGACGCTGACGCCGCAATACTGGCAGTTCTGGATCGGCCTGGTGCTGGTCATCATCGTGCTGATCGGCCGCGAGCGCATGAACCGCTGGGCGCTGTACCTGCCGCGGTTGCTGCTGCGCAAATTCGGCACGAAATCGCCGGTCGCGTTGCCGGAAGGGGAAGCGCCATGAGTTTCGCGCTGCAAACCGTCAACCTCGAAAAGAAATTTGGCGGCCTGGCTGTCACCCGCGATCTCAGCCTGAATATCGCGACCGGGGCGCGCCACGCGCTGATCGGTCCGAACGGTGCCGGCAAGACCACGGTAATCAATCTGCTGACCGGCGTGCTGGCGCCGAACTCCGGCCGAATTCTGCTTGAGGGCAACGACATCACCGATCTGCCGGTCCATAAGCGCGTGCTGCGCGGGCTGTCACGCACCTTCCAGATCAACCAGCTCTACGCCGATCTGACACCGCTGGAGACCATCGGCCTGGCCGCCTCCGAACATCTCGGCCATGGCGGCGACTGGTGGCGCCGCATGGGCACGCGCCCCGCCGTCAATGATGAGATCGCGGAAAACCTGACCCGCTTCCATCTGCTTGACGTCATGAACGAGCCGACCGCGACGCTGCCCTATGGCAAGCAACGGCTGCTGGAGATCGCGGTGGCGCTGGCGACCAAGCCGCGCGTGCTGCTGCTCGACGAGCCCGCCGCCGGCGTGCCGGAAAGCGAGCGGCATGATATTCTGTCGGCGGTGGCCAGCCTGCCGCGCGACGTCACCGTGCTGCTGATCGAGCATGACATGGACCTGGTGTTTTCGTTCGCCGACCGCATCTCGGTACTGGTCGCAGGATCGATGCTGGTGGAGGGCCCACCCGACGAAGTCGCGCGTGATCCACGCGTCAAGGCGGTCTATCTGGGCGAGGGCGCCGATGTCTGAGCTCCTGCGTATCGACGCGCTACGCGCCGGCTACGGCCAGGCGGTGGTGATCCCGAACCTGACCTTGCGGCTCGGCGAGGGCCAGGTGCTGGCGCTGTTGGGGCGTAACGGCACCGGCAAGACCACGCTGATCAATTCCATCGTCGGCGTCACCAAGCGATTCAGCGGCGCGCTGTCGCTCGGTGGGCGCGACCTTACGTCGATGCGCGCCGACCAGCGCGCCCGCGCGGGCATCGGCTGGGTGCCGCAGGAGCGCAACATCTTTCGCTCGCTCACGGTGGAAGAAAACATGACCGCGGTGGCGCAGCCCGGCGAATGGACCGTGCGCAAGGTCTATGAAATGTTTCCGCGGCTGGAAGAGCGCAAGGCGAATTTCGGCAACCAGCTGTCCGGCGGTGAACAGCAGATGCTGGCGGTCGGCCGCGCGCTGGTGCTCAATCCGAAAGTGTTGCTGCTCGACGAGCCGACCGAGGGCCTGGCGCCAATCATCGTCGAGGAATTATTGGCCGCGCTCGGCAAGATCACCCGGGCCGGTGGTATCTGTTCCATTATCGTCGAGCAGAATGCGCAAAAGATTCTCGGTCTCGCTGACCGCGTCGTGATACTGGAACGTGGCGGTATCGTCCATGACGCGGCCAGTGCAGCGCTGAAGGCCGATCCCGCGGTATTGGAACGCTTTCTCGGCGTTGCCGGCGGGACGCATTAGTTGGTTCAACTCGCCGGCATCGTTCCCCGGACGCGAAGCAACACGCGGCAAGTGCCGCGCAGCGCACCGCGTCCGGGGATCGGATTGCAATAGATTCGATACAATCACTCAGGAGTACAAAACCATGCAACGAACCAAAGCCCCGTTCCGCGCCGACGAAGTCGGCAGCCTGCTGCGCCCGCAGAAGATCAAGGACGCTCGCGCCAGGCTCGAAAAGGGCGAAATCACGGCTGAGGATCTGCGCAAGATCGAGGATTCCGAGATCGAGAAGGTCGTGCACAAGCAGGCCGCGATCGGCCTCCAGCTGGCCACCGATGGCGAATTCCGCCGTTCCTGGTGGCACTTCGACTTTCTGGCCAAGCTGACCGGTTGTGAATTGTATCATCCGGATCACGGCATCCAGTTCGCCGGCGTGCAGACCCGCCAGGACGCCGTACGCGTGATCGGCAAGCTCGACTTCCCGGCTGACCATCCGATGCTCGAGCACTTCAAGTTCCTGAAGCGCCACGCCGACATCGCCGGCGTCACCGCCAAGATGACCATCCCGTCGCCGGCCGTGCTGCATTTCCGTGGTGGCCGCAAGGCGATCTCGATGGACGCCTATCCGGACATGGATCTGTTCTTCGAGGATCTGGCGAAAACCTACCGCAAGGCTGTGAAGGCATTCTATGACGCCGGCTGCCGCTATCTGCAGCTCGACGACACCGTCTGGGCCTATCTCTGCTCGGAGGACGAACTCGCCAAGCTGCGTGCCCGCGGCGAGGATGCCGACGGCCTGCAGCAGATCTATGCTCGCATCATCAATTACGCGATCGCGGAGCGTCCCGCCGACATGGTGATCACTACCCATGTCTGTCGCGGCAATTTCCGCTCCACCTGGATCTCGTCGGGCGGCTATGAGCCGGTCGCCGAGACGCTACTGGCCGGAACCAATTATGACGGCTACTTCCTGGAATATGATTCCGACCGCGCCGGTGGCTTCGAGCCGCTGCGTTTCCTGCCGAAGGGCAACAAGGTCGTGGTGGTCGGCGTCATCACCTCGAAATTCGGCGAGATCGAAAAGAAGGAAGATATCAAGGCGCGCCTGATGGAAGCAGCCAAGTTTGCTCCCGTGGAGCAACTCGCTGTTTCCCCGCAATGCGGCTTCGCCTCGACGGAAGAAGGCAATATCCTCAGCGAGGAAGAGCAGTGGGCCAAGCTGACCCTCGCCGTCGACGTCGCGAAAGACCTCTGGGGCAAGTAGCAAGCCGGGCGCTGGTTTTTACCTCCCCCAGTTGGGGGAGGTGAAAGCGGTGAAAGGGAAGACGTTCGGAAAGGGCCTATATCGAAGGCGTCGGTTCCGTCGGGAGGTGATATTGCGAGCGTCGCCGGTCAGCGGCTGCTGATGACGATCGATATTTCGCCGGTGCGCAGGGTCAGTCCCGCGGACATCTGCGCGGCGATCATAAACATGGCCATCCCCGCGGGGATTAGAACCAGTCGGAA
>NZ_JANXTC010000366.1:0-36191 GCF_025356345.1 Tardiphaga sp. | reverse complement strand
TGATGGCAGTGCTGGCTGTTGGTGGATGGTGACGGCTTCAATGGCGTCAGCCCTAACCATTCAAGGTTCGTGCCAAGCCCAAGGAAAGTCGGACCTTGAGTGTTTACAACAGATTAAGCCGGCATCGCCGGATTCCGTCGGCGCCTTTCGGCGCATCCAAAACTTGCGTCACGCTCATTTTTTGTGCGCCGCACTCGAAACCGCCCCTTCGATCGGGGGTGTCAGCGACGGCCAAAAAACGCTACCAGCGGCCATCCTGGCGATGGCTCAGGCGAAACCGAGCAGGCGTCAGGCATGGCAACAATCCGGATCAATACCGAACTGGCGCTGGCGGCATTACGCCGTTCGGCGACGACGCTGAAGGCAGCCATTGCCGTTTCAGCTGCGGCGATCCTGTCAGAGACCGACGGCGACCTGCAGGCCAACAGCAGCGCCGCGCTCGCCCATTTCGATGACTTCGGTCAAAAGCTCGAAGCGGTGAGCGCCGCGGTACAGGACAAGAACGCGCTTGCCGCGGCCGTTGTGTCGCATGCGGGCGTCAGCGAGGTCGACCTCGATGCGCTCGGCAGACAGATCGAGCTCATTCACGGCCTGCTCAAGACCACCAAACGCAGCCTGCGCGCCGTGGTCGGCAGCCGCACGCGCGACGGCATCGACATCTTTGCCGGGCACGTCGGGAGCCTCGGACGCTCCCTGCAGCACCTCGCCTTCCATGCCGGCGAACCGGCTGCCACGACGCCGTTCATGTTCGAGCAGTTCTTTCTCGAGACGATGGCCGACCTCGGGCAGCGCGACTGGAGCGACGGGGCCTAGCAGCCGCGTGCTTGCGTCACCTCGCCGCGCCAGGCAGGCGGCGGCGAGCTGCTCACGCTTCCTTATTCTCCGGCATCATCGGCTGCGGCGCGGTGCCCTGCCCCGGCTTCATACGGAAATTATAGGTCAGCAGATGCCACGGGCCGTTGCTGGGCTGCCCGTCGGGCATCGCGCCATCATTGCGCGCCTCGATGGTCGCGATCAGCTCGTCCTTGACTCCGAACACCACGTCCGAATCCAGATATTTGTCTCCACCCATAAAGACATGCGTCACCAGCGGCTCGTAGCCTGGGGCATCGACCAGAAAATGCACATGCGCCGGTCGCATCGGGTGACGGCCGGTCTGCAGGATCATCTCGCCGACCGGGCCGTCGGTGGGGATCGGGTAGCTGCAGGGAAGTATGGTGCGGAAATACAGCCGGCCATCGGCATCGGTGATGAAGCGCGCCCGCGACGACGGTCCCTCGGTCGCATAGGCCTCCTTCTGTGAATCGTAAAAGCCATCATCATCGGCATGCCAGATATCCACCGTCACACCCGCCAGCGGCTGGCCGGCCAGATCGGTGACCCGGCTTTGCACGAACATCCGCTCGCCTTGCAGCCCGGGCGATATGTCGGCACCTGACGGCATCGGCGCATGCTCGCCGACATAAAACGGACCCAGTACGGTGGTTTCGGTGGCGCCGTCGCGTTCGCGGTGGTTCACCGCATCCACCAGCATGGAGACGCCGAGCACGTCGGACAGCAGGATGAATTCCTGGCGGATCGGGCTGCATTTCTGCCCCGTGCGGGTCAGGAAATCGATCGCATACAGCCATTCATCAAAGGTCAGGTCCGTCTTGCGAACGTAATCGTGCAGCGATTTGACCAGTTCCCGCAGCAGGAATTTTGCGCGCGGATCAGGAGTTTTGGCAAAACTGTCGATCACCGCGGCGGTAAGCTCGGTATCGTTGAACTGGGTCATGAGGGAGTCCTGCCTAGCTTTTCTTGATTTCGCCGGCACGATACACCAAGCCATTTCCTGGAGTAAGATCGTAAGGTCGCGATCGGAGCGGCCTGGCCGGACGATTCCGGCCCACCTCGGAGTGACGTTGCGATGCATGTTAACAGCCCGATGCCCTTAGCCTCTCCCGAAGCCGCCGGCATGTCCGGCGCGGCGCTCGCCCGCATCGATGCGCATCTGAAGCAGAATTACATCGACGCCGGCCGGTTTCCGGGCACCCAGCTGCTGATCTATCGCCGCGGCCAGATCGTGCACCGGGCGGTGCAGGGCCTTGCCGATGTCGAGCGCCAGATCGCCATCAAGGACGACACCATCTTCCGCATCTATTCAATGACGAAGCCGATCACCTCCGTCGCGTTCATGATGCTGGTCGAGCAAGGCCTCGTCGCGCTCGATGAGCCCGTGCACAAATATATTCCCGAATGGAAGGATCTCGGCGTATTCCAGGCAGGCATCACGCCGCCCTTCATGACGCGGCCGCCGGCGCGGCCGATGCTGATCATCGACCTGCTGCGCCACACCTCGGGCCTTACCTACGGTTTCCAGCAGCGCACCAATGTCGATGCCGCCTATCGCGCGCAGAAGATCGGCGAGATCGAAAAGGCCGGCACGCTACAATCGATGATTTACGATCTCGGGCGAATTCCGCTGGAATTCTCACCCGGCGACGCCTGGAATTATTCGGTATCGACCGATGTGGTGGGCTATCTCGTCGAAAAGATCAGTGGCATGGCGTTCGAGCAGTTTTTGCAACGGCGTATTTTCGATCCGTTGGGGATGGTCGATACCGGATTTTTCGTACCCGCCGCCAAGGCGCATCGCCTGGCCGCCTGCTACGCCGCCGACGGCAAGGGCGGCATGATCCTGCAGGACGATCCCACTACCAGTTCCTTTCTGTCACCGCCGTCGCTGGTTTCGGGCGGCGGCGGCCTGTGTTCGACGGCCGCGGACTATCTGCTGTTCTGTCGCGCGCTGCTGAATGGCGGCGAATTCGGTGGCGTCAGGTTGCTCGGCCCGAAGACCCTGGCGCTGATGACCAGCAACCACCTGCCCGGCGGCCGCGACCTCACCCAGCTATCGAAGTCACTGTTCTCCGAGGCGACCTATGCAGGCGTCGGCTTCGGCCTCGGCTTCTCGGTGACGATTGACCCGGCGCAAACCATGATCCCGGGGAGCGCCGGCGAATATGCCTGGGGTGGGGCCGCGACGACATCGTTCTGGATCGATCCGACGGAACAGCTGATCGCGATCTTCATGACTCAGTTGCTGCCGTCCAGCGCCTATCCGGTGCGGCGCGAGCTGCGGACGATGGTCTATTCGGCCATCACAGAGAGCAACCTCTGAGCCGCGGGCCGGCTTACAGGCCGCGATCGCCCGAGGCCTTGGAAACGCCATCCGACACGGCCTTTTCGGCCCCCGGCGTCATCGCATCACACAGCGCCCTCAGCTCGGCGTCGCCGATGTGATGAATGCGCATTTGCAATTGCAGCACAGCCATCGCCACCAGTTGCGCGGTGTCGCGATCAGCCGGCTCCGACAGAAGCATCTTGCATTCCTCAAGACGCAGCATCACCGACCGCAGACGCATGGCAGAGCTAACCACCGGCTTTTTTCCCGTTCCCGAGCTTGCGAGGTAGAGTCGCGGCGATCCATTCGCTGGTTTCATAAACCTCTCCATAAATTCCGGATATCTTCGTCACGGTACGATGCACATCCACCGCGGAAACGTCATCGAGCGCGTGACTCGCCGAGGCATCATGCAGGAACACTGCCTTGTGGTTACGGTGATAGGCGTCGATCAGAGTCGACAGACATGCGGACTCTCCGGCGAAGCCGGCGAGGACGAAGCCACCGCGGCACTGGTTGATTAGCGACGTGAAGGGTTCGCACGCATAGCAGGACGGGCTGCTGCGCTCGAATATCATCTCGTTACGCTGCGGCTCGAAACCATCGATCCACCTTGCAAACGCGGTCGCCCTGTTGAAGAAGGCGGAATCGTCGAGAAAGCGCACGAACGCAATCGGCAGGCCAATGCTGCGACAATGCTCGAGCACACGGCGGCAATTTTCCAGCGCCTCGTCGATTTCGGGAATCGCGAGCATACGCGGCTTGGCCTGATATTCCTTTTGCACATCGACAAACACGACAATGGGAACGCTCGACGAATTGACGAAGTTGCGCAGGCTGACGACGGAGCTCATGCGGCCCCCCTCTGGATCGAGGGCCTTGTCACCGGTCGCGTGCGCGACTTGTCGAGTATGCCCGGACGGTGCCACTGGCCTTCCGGCCGGATGATCAGATAGGGATCGACACCGATGGAGATGGCGTTGGGGCGCCGTTCGGTGTTCATCTGCATCTCGACATAGTCGAAATCCGAGAATACCAGTTCCTGACCGCCTTCGAAGGTGCTGAAGCCGAACTGCGACCAGAATTTCACCAGACGTTTTTGCGCATGACCATAGATCCGCTGGTAGCCCTTGGCGTGGCACAGCTCGATCGCCGCCTCGACCAGCTGTGGCGAAATCCGCTGTTTGCGAAACTCCTTGCGGACGGCGAGCCGCTCGATCTTGGCAAAATCGGCGAAATAGCGAATCCGCAGACAGCCGGCCGGCTCGTTGCCGATGTAGCCAAGCAGATGCGTCGAACTGAAATCATTGCCGTCGAACTCCTCGAGATAAGGACATTCCTGCTCGCCGATATAGACGGCGCTGCGGATCGCTATCACCCGCATCATGTCTTCCATCGAGCGCACGACCGTCACGGCGATCGCACGATCCGGGTTCTTGCCGTGATAGCGATCATACAGCGGCGCATCGGCGTGAGCGCCGGATCGCGACAGGCTGTGCAGGCCGGGATGGCTCAGATTTTCAAAGGCCGCACCCGGTTCAAACCCCATGGTTTCCAGCAACCGCTTGCCGTCCTGGGTGACGGCGCGGGCGTAAAGATCGGCGTCGCCATAGAGCGGCGTGAACATCTTCTCGAATGCCAGCGGGACCCCCGCCACCAGTCCGTCGCGGGCCCACATCGCCCACAGATAGATGCCGGCGGGCCTCTCGTTCTGCCGACACAGCAGCGCCGAATCCGGGTCGCTGGCGTCAAACCGGCCTCCGACCAGCCGCCGGACCCCCTCGGCGTTGAGCATCAGAAACCCTACGAAGCCCCGCGGCGTCGGAGCGGGCTCCGCAAATGAGTCGCGCCGGGCGATCCCCCAGACCGAGTCGGGATTATGCGCCATCACCCGTCTCACCGTCTGTTGCGAGGCCAGTCCGGGAAGATCGTGCTCGGCGGCCTTGAGCAACGGGCCGAGGGCATCGGCAGCGAGGGTAAACACCACCACGGTACCGGCGAAGACCTCCAGATTGTCGGCTGGAAGCGGATGCTTCGCCGGATGTACCGCCGGCGGATAGGTCGGCGTCGCGCCGGTGATGATCGGATAATGTGCCGTCATTGCGACCCCACGTTGTGAAGTGAGCGGTATTCTGACAAGTTAAAATAGCAGGAGGGCCAATGTATGCGTCAGTTGGCGGAAAGGGGTGTTCCTCGGCAAGAACACTTGGCTGGTAGTCTTCAGCGTCTGACGGACTGGGACGCCGCGCGTATTTTTCTGGAAGTGGTACGAAGTGGCAGTTTCCGGTCGGCCGCCGAGCGGATTGGCCAATCGATCAATCTGGTACGCCGGCGGATCGACGATTTCGAACGGCAGATCGGCGCCACGCTGTTTACGCGTGATGTGCATGGCACGCGGCTGACCGATGAAGGCGCGCTGGTGGTCTCGGCGGTGGAGCGGATGGAGGCCGCCTCGTTCGACCTGCTGCGGGCCCGCGGCTCGGTAACGCAGACGTTGACGGGCGAAGTCCGCGTAGCGGTTACCGAAGGACTCGGTACCTTCTGGCTGGCACCGCGACTGGTTGAATTTCAGCAGGCCTATCCAAACCTTCTGGTCGACCTGAACTGCGCGATGAAGTCCGCCGACGTGCAGCGGCACGAGGCGGATATCTCGATCCAGCTGTCACGGCCGACATCATTGGACATGAAGGTGGTCAAGCTTGGTCGCATGCACGTGATGTTCTTTGCCAGCGAGAAATACATTGAAACCTTCGGTGCGCCCCACACGTATCAACAACTGCTAAAGCACAGGATCGTGATGCAGTTCGCCGAACAGACCGGCGCCAAGGAAATCTTCGAAAGCTGGTTTCCCGGCATACCGCAGCAGGATCTGGTGGTGATGCGAACCAATGTCAGCAGCGCCAACTACTGGGCTGTGGCAAAAGGAGCTGGCATTGGATTACTGCCGACATACGCTTTCGCTTTAAGTTCGAAAATAGTACCGTTGGATATTGATTTGCGTCGTCCCTTTGATATCTGGCTCTCCTATCACCCGGACAGCAACAGGATACCGCGAATCCGCTGTATGATTGATTGGATTATTGAAGCTTTTAACCCCAATAAATTTCCCTGGTTCAGGGATGATTTCGTACATCCAAACGATTTGAAGGCT
The DNA here is from genome assembly GCF_025356345.1 of Tardiphaga sp. GTDB lineage: Bacteria > Pseudomonadota > Alphaproteobacteria > Rhizobiales > Xanthobacteraceae > Tardiphaga. Next base: position 29,877 of record NZ_JANXTC010000366.1, on the reverse strand, counting down.
GTGTATAAAGGTGAGCCATTGATCAATCAGTTCGAAGGTTTTACGAGCTGACGGCTCCAACAACAAATATAATTTTCCGAATCAACAAACTAAATGGTGACGAATGAAGCAACGTAGCGCCGGCAAACCCGACATCGAGATGGGCAAGAGAATCCGTCTTCGTCGTGTTGAGCAGAAGATCTCGCAGGCGGATCTGGGCGAACAACTGGGCGTCAGCTTCCAGCAGGTACAGAAGTACGAAAAGGGCGTCAATCGTGTCGGCGCCGCGCGCCTTCAGCAGATCGCGACCGCGCTCGACGTGCCGGTCACCTTTTTCTACGACGGCGACGGCAAGACCCGCGAAGTCGAAAGCCTGCTGTTTCTCGACAGCGCGTTCAGTCTGCGGCTGCTCCGGGCCTATAGCCGCATCAAAAGCCAGACCGTGCAGCGACAGATGGTCGTGCTGATGGAAGCGATCGCCGACGAGGACAAGTAATCGTCGTCCTCAGGCACCGGAGCGACCCGGTCGCCTGGCGGCGGATCACCTCTCTCATCCAATGAGAATTGTCCTGTCGCCCGCGAGGGCGTGGTATTTCACGTCTGTGAAATGCGTCTGGCACGTTGGTGGCTGCGATTTCCCTAAATTCAAGGGGAGCGCTATGGGCACAGCCAGGATCAACGCTGATGCTGACCGCAAGCCGGTCTATCATTCACTGTCCGCGCAGGTGCTGGTCGCTCTGCTGCCGCGCATCAAGTTTCTCACCTACCTCCGCGCGGAGCTGACCATCGTGCTGGCGACCACCTCGTCGGGTGTGATGTCGGCACAGATCATGCGCAGGCTGGAGCGCCTCGGCGTCAAGGATTCGGTGGCCGGGCTGATGATCCCCACCGGCTACTCGCGCAACCCCGGCGCCTTCTCGATCCACCTCACGCTCGCCGTGGTGTTCATGGCCCAAGCCACCCGGACGCGGCGCGGCATCCTTATGCCGCTCCGCAGATCCGGACCACATCAAACGCTGTCGCCCATCGCGGCCGGCTCAGCGAAGCCGCGCTTCGCTCCGCATCGCGTCCGGGGCACGAAAAATGACCTTACGGCGTCAGTACCGCGCGGCCGACCAGCTTGCCTTCCCTGAGTTCGTTCAGCGCCGTATTGGCGCGGGCCAGCGGCATCGGGATCACCGGGATCGGCGCGACGTTCTTGGTGCGCACCAGTTCCAGCAATTCCTTGGTCTCGCCGAGATTACCGACGTAGCTGCCCTGGATCGTCAATGCCTTCATGGCGATCAGCGGCAGCGCCCAGGTCGCTCCGCCGCCGAACAGGCCGACGATCACCAGCTTGCCGCCCTTCGACAGGCAGTCGAAAGCGAGCTGCGTGGTCGCGGTATTGCCGACCAGATCGATCACCGACAAGATCGGTCCGCCGGCGAGCTTCGCCAGTTGCTCCAGCGCATCGGGCGCGGCGCCGTCAACGGCGCCGAGCGCGCCAGCCTTGATGGCCGCCTCGCGCTTGCGGGCATCGATGTCGACGACAATGGCGCCCTTGCCGCCCATCGCCTTCAGCAAGGTCAGCGCCATCAGACCCAAGCCGCCAGCGCCGAAGATCACGATCGGATTGGCGAAATCCTTCTCGACCTTCTTCAGCGCGCTGAAGGTGGTAACACCAGAGCAGGCATAGGGCGCGGCGGTGACGGGATCGAGGCCCTTGAGATCAAGCAAATAGCGCGGGTGCGGCACCAGCATGTGATCGGCGTAGCCGCCGTCGCAATGCACACCGAGGCAATTGGACTTCAGGCACATGTTCTCTTCACCGGAGAGACAGGCGGCGCATTTGCCGCAGCCGATCCACGGATAGGCCAGCGCGATATCGCCGATCTTGACGCCACCCGGCTCCATGGGCGCGTCCGGGCCGAAGGCCAGCACTTCACCGACCGTCTCATGGCCCATCGTCATCGGCAAATTGATGCCACGTTCCTTCAGCGACAGCCGCTTGCGGCCGTGGCCGAGATCGTAGCCGCCCTCCCAGATGTGCAGGTCGCTGTGGCAAACGCCGGCGGCCTTGACCCGGATCAGCACCTGCGTGCCGGTCGGCCGCGGCGTCTGCACGTCGACTTCCCGCAGCGGCTCGTTGAATTCGGCGACCTTGAAGCTCTTCATGGCGTCTTCTCCGGTTATTTGTTTTTGCTTGTTGGATTCGTAGGATGGATTGAGCTTTTGCCAAACCCATCGAGGCCGCTGGTGGGTTTCGCAACAGCTCAACCCACCCTCCGGATTGTTATGCCGGCGCGCCGGCGCCCTGGATCGCGTTCCAGACTTTTAGCGGTGACAGCGGCGTGTTGAGCTGGGTGATGCCGAGCGAGCTCAGCGCGTCCATGACGCCGTTGACGATGCAGGGCGGACCGCCGATCGCGCCGGACTCGCCGCAGCCCTTGGCGCCGAGCGGGTTGGTGACGCAGGGCGCGGAGCCGTCGAGGGTGACGAACAGCGACGGCAAATCGCCCGCGCGCGGGATGCAATAGTCCTGATAGCTGGCGGTGAGCAACTGGCCCTCCTCGTCGTAATGCACGCCTTCATACAGCGCCTGACCAATGCCCTGCACCACGCCGCCATGCACCTGGCCAGTGACCAGCACCGGGTTCACCGCGACGCCGACATCATCCACGGTGGTGTACTTCACCACATTGGTGATGCCAGTCTCGGGATCGATCTCGACTTCGCAGATATGCGTTCCGTTCGGCCAGGTCGGACCGTCGGCGACGCCGGTGGAATCGACGCTGAGCCGCGCATCCTTTTCCGCCCTGGCGATTTCGAACAGGCCGACGCGCTTGTCGGTGCCCACGACGGTGAGGAAGCCGCCGGAATATTCGATGTCCTCGACGGAGGCTTCCAGCATGTTGGCGGCCTTGTCGCGCGCCTTGGCGATCAGGTCGACCGCAGAGACCACGGCCGCGGTGCCGCCGACGAACAGCGAGCGCGAGCCGACGCTACCCATCCCGACGATGACGTCGGTATCGCCCTGGATCACGTCGATCCTGTCGATGCCGATACCCAGCGATTCCGCGACCAGCTGCGAATAGGCGGTCTGCAGTCCCTGCCCCATCGCCTGGGTGCCGGAATGCAGGATGACGCGACCTTCGGCGGTCGCATGCAGGCTGACTTTCTCGGTCGTTCCCGGACCGCCGGTCCATTCGATATAGCTGGTCAGGCCGCGGCCGTAGAGCAGCCCCTTCTTGTTGGCGGCCTTCTTGCGCGCCGCGAAGCCGTCCCAGTCCGACAGTTCAGAAGCGCGGTCGAGCATGTGCGCAAAGGCACCGCTGTCATAGGTCTGGCCGACGGCGTTCTTGTAGGGAAACTGCGTCGGCTTGATGTAATTGACCTTGCGGATCGCGCGCGGGTCCATGCCGATCTGGCGCGCAGCGGCGTCCATCAGTCGCTCGATGATGAATACAGCCTCCGGCCGCCCCGCCCCCCGATAGGCGCCGACCGGCGCGGTATGGGTCATCACCGCCTTGATCTCGTAATGCACCAGTTGCAGGTCGTAGACACTGGTCTGCACGAACGGGCCGAGCACCAGCGGAATGATCACGCCGGTACCGGACATGTAGGCGCCGGTACCGCCGATCGACTTCACCCGATAGGCCTGGACGCGGCCGCTGGCGTCGAGCGCGATTTCGGCGGTCGAGGACAGGTCACGGCCATGGGTGCCGCCTACAAAATCGTCGGTGCGGTCGCCGCGCCAGCGGATCTTGCGACCGAGCTTGACGGCGGCATAGGCGACGATGCCATCTTCGGGATACAGGCTGGTTTTCTGGCCGAAACCGCCGCCGATATCGCCGACCACCACGCGGATGCTGTCCTTCGGACGCTTCAGGATCGCGTCGGCCAGAATATCGCGGGTCGAGGCCGGCGTCTGCGACTGCACATGCAGCGTCAGACGGCCGGATTTCGGGTCGACCTCGGCGATGGTGCTGCGCGGCTCCAGCGCCGACGGCATCAGGCGCTGACTGACAAGGTCGAGCGAGACGACATGCTTGGCGGCGGCGAAGGCGGCTTCCACCTTGTCGGCATCGCCATAGCTGGTAGCCGCCACGATATTGTCCGGCGCGGCCGGCCACACCACCGGTGCCCCAGGCTGCATTGCCGCGGCGAGATCCACCACCGCCGGCATAACATCATAGATAATCTCGATCGCCTCGGCGGCGAGTTGCGCCGCGCTCCGCGAATTGGCGACGATGGCCGCTACCGACTCGCCGGCGTAGCGCACGATCTCGTGGGCCAGCAGCCGACGCGGCGGAAAGGTCGCCGCCGAGCCGTCCGGCCGCTTGAAGATCGGGAGCGTCGGCAGCGTGCCGACATCGTCGGCGACCAGATCGGCGCCGGAGTAGATTGCCTCGACGCCCGGCATCGCCCGCGCGGCCGTTATGTCCATCGAGACGATTCGGGCATGCGCATGCGGCGAGCGCAGCACATAGAGCCACAATGCGCCGTCTTCCGGCTTGTCGTCGATGAAGAGACCCTGCCCGGTCAGAAGTCGCTGGTCCTCGAGGCGCTTGGGCGAGAGACCCGCGCCAAAGCGCATGTTGCCGGGCAAAATGTTCATGAAAGGATCCTATGGCGCGGAGATCGAGCGTGATTGAACCGGTTCTACCCCATAACCGCGGCAGCAGCCAACAGCACCACGGACAATGCAGAAAAGCCGGATGGCATGGAAGGTTGAGACCGGTTCTTGACCCACGGGATACGCCGTATCGAGGTCACGCCATGTCGCTCAGCAACACCTCGATCACCTCGCGTTCGTTCGAAGTAAGAGCCGCCTGCGGCGAGAGGGGATCACCGACCTCATAGCCCTGGATCGCCAGTCCGGTGTTGATGCAGGCGGCGAGGTTGTAGCGGGTAAACGCTTCGTTGAGCTGCCACATCCGGCGCTGCAGCGCCATCGCTTCGTCCCAACGCTGCGAGCGGCACAGATTGTACAGTTCGACGCTCTGTCGCGGCACCACACAGGCTGATCCCGACATCCAGCCAACGCCGCCGACCAGCATCACCGCCGCCGGGATGTGCGCCGAAGCCGAGAACACCTTCAGGTCGGCACCGCAGCGGTTGATGATCGACAGCAGGCGGCCGGTATTGGTGGAGGCATCCTTGATATACTGAATCCGCGGATGCTGCGCGAGCCGGGCCACCACGTCGATCGCAAGGTCGGCCCGCTGGAACTGCGGGTTGGAGTAGATCACCACCGGAATGTCGACGGCATCGGCGATGGCACGAAAATACGACTCGACCTGCGCGTCTTTGAGCGGGAAATACGCCTTCATGATCGCCAGAATGCCATCGGCGCCGGCCTTCTGATAAGACATGGCCTGCGCCACGGCGTCGACCGTCGAGGTCGAGGCCACGCCAGCCACCACCAGCACACGCCCTGCGACCGCCTCGATAGTGGTGAGCACCACGGTCCGCCGTTGCTCGCGGTTCAGATAGGCAAATTCGCCGGTTGAACCGAGCGGCGCCAGTCCATGCACGCCCGACGCCACCAGATGATCGCACAGCCGACCCAGCACGTCGGTGCGAATCCGGCCGTCGCTATCGACCGGCGACACCGGATAGGGAAACACGCCGTGAAAACCGCCTGCGTGCGGGATCACTTTTTCTCTGCCAGCGTCACGCCAGCGAGCTGCTCGCTGAGCCTGGCGATGGCGGTGTGATCCTCGCCCTTGCCAAGCATCGTTCCGGCGCTGGCCCACATCTCGCGGCACAGCGCCGCGAACGGGGTCGGCGCGGCATGGTCACGGCCAACCTCGAGCGCGATCGAGAGATCCTTGACCATCAGGTCGAGTCCGAAGCCACTGTCGAATTTGCGCGACAGAACAAACTGTTTGAGCTTCTTCTGCGTGCTGTTGTTCATGCCGGTGGAGGCATTGAGCACGTCGGTCATGACAGCCGGATCGAGCCCGAACTGCTGGCCGATCACCAGCGCTTCGACGGCGATCAAGAATCCGCCGGCGGATACCAGATTGTTGAGCGCCTTCATCGCCTGCCCCGCGCCGACCGGTCCGATGCGATGAATGGTCGTGCCCATTGCCCGCAGCACGGCCTCGACACGATCCAGCGCCGCCGCCTCGCCGCCGCTCATGATCGCCAGTTCGCCGGTGATTGCTCGTGAAACGCCGCCAGACACCGGTGCGTCCAGCACAACCACGCCAATCGATTCCAGATCTTTCGCGATCTTCTGCGTCGCAGCCGGCGCGCCCGAACTCATGTCGATCAGAATCTGTCCGGCTCGCAGACTGCCACGAATCTGCTCCACCACCGTCGCCACATGCGCCGAGGTGGGCAGCATGGTGATGATGACATCTGCCTCCCGTGCCGACTCCGCCAAATCCGTCGCGGCGGTGCCTCCAACGGTCGCGACGAATTCCATCGCACGGCCTGCCACCGCGTCGCTGACGGCAACCTCAAAACCCGCTTTCAGCAGCTGAGCGGCCATCGGCCAGCCCATATTGCCGATGCCAATAAAGCAGACGCGCTTCACAATGTTCATTCGGCAGCACCGGCGGTCTTGTCGAGCGCGCCTTCGGCCTTCAGCACATCATGCGCGGCCTTGAACGCCTCGAGGCCGGCAGGGATGCCGCAATAGACGGTGGCGTGCAGCAGGATTTCCTTGATCTCATCCACGGTGACGCCATTGGCCAGCGCCCCCTTGACATGCAGCTTGATTTCGTTGGGCGCCTTCAGCGCGGTCAGCATCGCCAGATTCAGCATGCTGCGGGTCTTGCGATCGAGGCCCGGTCGGGTCCAGGCATAGCCCCAACACCATTCGGTGGTGATGTCCTGGAACGCCATCATGAAATCATCGGCTTTGGCGATGCTGCCATCGACATAATCCTTGCCCAACACGTCACGGCGGACTTCGAGACCTTCTTTGAACATCTTGCTATCGCTCATGGCTTCCATCCCGACTCGTGGTCTTGTTTCAGCTCGTTGCTTCAACCTTCGGAATCCAGTGGAGTTTTGTCAACAACCCTTAGAGCCGCCGAACGACAACCTGAGTAAGGCGACGCGCAAGGGAGGTGAGCGACATCAGCCTTTCGGGGCGAAGTTTTCGATCATGCGCAGCAGCACCCGCGCGCCGATATCGGCATCTGGGGCCTCGACATGTTCGGCCGGATTATGGCTCACGCCGCCGCGGCAGCGCACGAACAGCATCGCAACATCGGTGATATCGATCATCGCCATGCCGTCATGGCCGGCGCCGCTCGGCAGTTCGAACACCGGGCAGCCTTCCGCCATCACGGCGGCGGCGATCTGCTGTTGCAGCCATGGCGCGCAAGGCACCGTGCGGTTCTCGTGGGTGACGTTGATGTCCAGCTGCAGGCCACGCCGCTTCACGATCTCCTCGATCTGGCGGACGATGTCGGCGACGGCCAGCTTGCGGAACGGGTCACGCGGGCTGCGAATGTCGATGGTGAAAGACACCATGCCGGGAATGACGTTGGTGGCGCCAGGCATCGCGTTGATATAGCCGACGGTGCCGACCAGACCATCACGATCGGTGGCGCAGAATTCCTCGATCGCCACGATACATTCGGCCGCGCCCGCCAGCGCGTCGCGGCGCAACGCCATCGGCACCGTGCCGGCATGGCCCGCGATGCCGCGCAGTTCGACCGCCAGCCGGGTCGCACCGGCGATCGCGGTGACGACACCGACCGGCAAGTGCTTTGCTTCCAGCACCGGGCCCTGCTCGATATGCAACTCGACATAGGCCAGCACCTCGGCAGGCGCCCGCGCCGCGGCGCCGATATGGTCGGGGTCAAGCCCGAAGGTCTGCATCGCCTGCCGCATCGTTACGCCCCGCCGGTCCTTGCTGCCGAGCGCGCTTTCGTCAAAGGTGCCGGCGATGGCACGACTGCCGAGCAGCGTGGAGGCGAAGCGCACGCCCTCTTCGTCGGCAAAACCGGTGACCTCGATAGCGAATGGCAAGCGCACGCCGCGCGCATGCAGATCGGCGACGCAGGCAATGGCCGTGATGACGCCGAGCGGGCCGTCCCAGCGACCGGCATCGCGCACGGTATCATAATGCGAGCCCAGCATCAGGCACGGCAGGCCGGGCCGTTCGCCCTCATAGCGACCGCAGACATTGCCGATGGCATCGAGATGCGCCGCCATTTCGGCCTCCCGCATCCAGGCCATGATCATCTCGGCACCCGCGCGATGTTCCGGCGTCAGGAATATCCGGGTCAACTGCCCAGGCGCTTCGGTAATCGCCGCCAGCGCATCGATGCGCCCCGCGATCTGTTCGCCGAACAACAGGCCAGCCAGCCCGGTGACTTTCGCTTCCATCGCAATCATGCTTTTTATTGCGCCACGCATTGTCGCGGCATGAGATCACTATCGCGCCGCGATCCTAATTGGACGGACCGGTTCTGGCGAATCCGGCCGATCCCGGCAAGCTGGAGACCAGACAGCCATGGACGATCCAACCAAGTTGACCGCCGCGGAGCGCGACGCGTTGTTTCTGCGCCGCTCGTTCGACGCCGGCCGCCGCGCCGTGGCGCAGGGCAATCATCCGTTTGGCGCCGTGCTGGTCGACCAGGACCACCGGCTGTTGCTCGAGGCAGGCAACGCCTTCATGCCATCGCATGACGGCACCGCCCATGCCGAGCGACTGCTCTGCACCGAGGCCGCGACCCGCTTCAGCCCCGATATTCTCAAGCGGGCGACGCTGTATTCGTCGGCGGAGCCCTGCGCGATGTGCGCCGGCGCGATCTACTGGACCGGCATCGGCCGCGTGGTGTTCGGCCTCGGCGAGGCCCGGCTGAAGGCGATCACCGGCAATCATCCGGAAAACCCGACTCTGGACATGCCCTGCCGCGCGGTGTTTGCGAGCGGCCAGAAGAGTATCGAGGTGGTCGGCCCCATACTAGAAGACGAGGCCGCGGCGCTGCACGAGAATTTCTGGGCAGAGAAGAATTGATCCGAAGAATCGCACCGGCCGCTGGCGCAGTCAAGGAAATGGCGCCGTGGATCTCTCCCGGCGCCATTTTTCGTCCGTCGCCAGTCTATATCAGAACTTGACGGTGATACCCGAGTACAATGACTTCTCGGTGCAAGCTCCAGCCACGACACCAATGCAGGCACCGCTGGCGTTATGGTCGAGGCCGAACTTGTTTTCCCAGTAACGGTACGCAACCCAGACATCGACATTGTGCGTGTACTTCGGACCCCAGACGGCCTTGCTGGCGTCAAAGGTCAGACGGATCGGCTCGCTGTTGATCTCGGTCTTGGTCTTGGTGTTCGTGACGGCGTTGAAGGCCAGCGGATTGGCTTCGTTGCCCTTCGGGCCGTAGAAGCCGGCGCGACCACTGATCGCAAAATACGACAGGCTCGGCGGCAGGAAGCCGAGGTCCATGTAGTAATTCATTTCGACCGCCCAGGTGCCCTTGAACTCGGTATTGCCGTCCGAATTACAGGTCACGCCGGGGACTCCGGGTCCGAACAGGCCGCACTGCGAATAGGCGTTGTGGTTGATTTCCTTGTAGTACAGCGGATTGACGTTGAAGAAGCCCTTGTAAGGCAGGTCAAACGCGAACTGCACACCGGTGACGATGTCTCGCTTGGCCGCGCCGAAATAGCGGTCTTCCGTGTTGGCATCGGCGCCGATCACGAACGACACGTTGCGCAGCGGGCCGTAGCTGAACGCCTTGGTGTTAAAGATTTCGTTGAAACCGAAGGTGCTGCGGATAAGGCCGTAGATTTCGGTGGCGCCGGCGCAGCCCGTCGGGCCGCCCGGGGCGAGGCACGGACCAGCCGGATCAGCATGGTCGGACTTCAACAGATCGATGTTGAAAAAGTTGGTGCCGTAGGCCCAGATGTCGAAATGGGTAAAGGCATAGACCTGCTTCGCCGTCTTGCTGGCACTGCCGGGCTGGGTCGCGGTGAACTGGTAGGCGAAGGTGACGCGGTTGTCGTTCAGCAAAAAGAACGGCAGGTCGACGATCGGCTTGGCCTTGACCGGAAACGGCGCCAGATCGGCGGCACTGGCCGCGCCCATCGGCGCCAGTGTTGCAAGCGACAACATCGTCGCGGCTGCCATGGATCGATACATGGATCGATAGTTGAATTCCATTTGTTGATACCCCACCCGGTTGACATGATTGGTAACGAACTTGTTCCAACCCTCGCCGCAATTCCGGATGGCGCGAAGCCTCAACTTTTTCCAGAGGGTGCATCATGTTTCATCAACAACTCCAGTATGTTCCGGGTTTCAGTTGAAATCCCGCGCGCCACCGGAGGGTGCCATGACACCGAAATCGTCGGCCCCTGGAGCAAGTTACGGTTTGTAAAGACTGGACTTTTTGCGACGTTCTGCCGCACCATTTCGCCGCATTACGGCTTCAATTGATCGTTTGCCAAGGCGGCTCAAAGCGCTGCTCATGTTCTCGGCAGGTGAGAAGGCGGGCGCTGCGATTTCCAACCCTCCGTCACAATTGTGCAACACATTTGCCGCCATGCGGACTTTAAACCCGCACCGTCGGCCTTCACGGCGCGGCAAAAACATCAGCCTTGGACAGGTTGTGTCCAGAATCGCTGGCATTCGCAATCTTGCCAAATCACTGGGCAAATTGTGGCGCTTTTTCGAGATTTACGTTGCATCCTGGTTCGGCACACACTTCAAGGAAGCCTCCTCTCACGCGTGGTAGCGAATGCCGGACCCCAGCCCCATCGACCCGCATGCCGGCCAGGCGCCGCTGTTGCAGACGCGGGGTCTGACCAAGCGTTACGGCAGTTTCGTCGCCAACGATGCCATCGACATCGACATCTGGCCGCGCGAGATCCATGCGCTGCTGGGCGAGAACGGCGCCGGCAAGTCGACGCTGGTGAAAACCATCTACGGACTGATTCAGCCCAGCGACGGCGAGATGCGGTGGCAGGATGATAAGATGGTGCTGTCCGGACCGCATGATGCGCGCGCCCGCGGCATCGGCATGGTGTTCCAGCACTTCTCGCTGTTCGACAATCTCACGGTGGCGGAAAACGTCGCCCTTGGCCTCGACGGCAAGGAGTCCTTTAAGGACATGTCGGCGCGACTCGAGGAAGTTTCGCGAGTCTACGGCCTGCCGCTCGATCCAAAGCGCGAGGTCTGGCAGCTGTCGGTCGGCGAGCGGCAGCGCATCGAGATCGTCCGCGTGCTGATGCAGAATCCGAAATTCCTGATCCTCGACGAGCCGACCGCGGTGCTGACGCCGCAGGAGGCCGACCAATTGTTCGTCGTGCTGCGCCGACTGAAGTCGGAAGGCCGCTCGATCCTCTACATCAGCCACAAGCTCGACGAGGTGAAGCGACTCTGCGACACTGCCACCATCCTGCGCGGCGGCAAGAAGATCTCGACCTGCGTGCCGCGCGACGAGACCGCCGCCTCGCTGGCGCGGATGATGGTCGGCGCCGAGATCAAGCAGGTGAAAGCCGTGCTCGGACGCCAGACGACCATCCCGCGGCTGCTCGTCAACGACCTCCATTTGTCGCCGGATGAGCCACACGGCGTGCATCTGCGGAACATTTCGCTGGAGTTGAAGGGTGGCGAGATTCTAGGGATCGCGGGCGTTGCCGGCAACGGTCAGGACGAATTGTTTGCCGCCTTGTCCGGCGAGCGGCTGTCGAAAGACCCGGGCACAATCGTGATCGACGGACACGCCGCCGGTCACCTGTCGATCACCGCGCGCCGCAAGCTCGGCGCGGCCTTCGTGCCGGAAGAGCGGCTCGGCCACGGCACCGCGCCGCGGATGCGACTATCGGAGAATGCGCTGCTGACCGGCCACGCCGCGTCCGGCATGGTGCAACACGGCTTCATCAACACCGCGGCGACACTGTCGACCGTCGATCGCGCGACCAAGGCCTTCGACGTCCGCAAGGCCAAGCGCGACCCGGAAGCGGCGTCGCTGTCCGGTGGCAATTTGCAGAAGTTCATCGTCGGTCGCGAGATCCTGCGAAAGCCGGTCGTGCTGATCGTCAGCCAGCCGACCTGGGGCGTCGATGCCGGCGCGGCCGCGGTCATTCGCCAGGCTTTGCTCGACCTCGCCGCCGAGGGCTGCGCCGTTCTGGTGACCAGCCAGGATCTCGACGAACTCGCCGAGATCGCCGATCGCATCGCGGTGATGTTTCATGGCCAGCTCTCCGCGCCGCTGGCGACCGCCGACGCCAGCCGCGAAACGCTCGGCCTGTTGATGGGCGGCAGCAGCCTGACGCCGAAGGAGCCGCTCGATGCAGCTGGTACTTGAAAAACGCGTCGAGCGATCGACCGCCATCGCGCTGGTCTCGCCTGTCATCGCCATCGGCCTGACTATTATCACCATGAGCATCCTGTTTCTGATGCTCGGCAAGAACCCGGCCGCTGCGCTGGCGGTGTATTTTATTACCCCGCTCACCGACAGCTATTCGCTGCAGGAGATCGCGGTGAAGGCCGCGCCCCTGGTGATGATCGCGATCGGCCTGTCGATGTGCTATCTCGCCAATGTCTGGAACATTGGCGCCGAGGGTCAGTTTCTGGTCGGCGCCGTGGCCGGCAGTTGGCTGGCCGTCAAGACCCAGGGCACCGACGCCGGCGTATGGGTATTACCCGCCATGCTATTGATGGGCGCCGTCGCCGGCGCGCTCTATGCGCTGATCCCGGCGATCTGCAAGGTGCGGTTCGGCGCCAGCGAAATCCTCGTCAGCCTGATGCTGGTCTATGTGGCTGAACTGTTTCTCGACTATCTGGTGCGCGGCCCGTGGCGCGATCCGGCCGGCTTCAACTTTCCGACCACGGCGGAGTTCGATCCCGTCGCCACCGTGCCGCTACTCATCGAGGGCGGACGACTGCATCTCGGCGTCGTCATCACGCTGGTCGTGGTCGCCGCGGCCGCGGTGCTGCTCGGCCGCACCATCAAGGGATTTGAAATCCGCGTCGTCGGCGCCGCGCCGCGCGCCGCGCGGTTCGGCGGCTTCCGGTCGAACCGGCTGATCCTGCTGACATTTGCAATCTCCGGCGCGCTCGCCGGCCTTGCGGGAATTATCGAGGTGGCCGGTCCGATCGGCCATCTGCAACCCGGCATTTCGCCAGGCTACGGCTTCACTGCGATCATCGTTGCATTTCTCGGAAGGCTCAACCCGGTTGGAATATTAATTGCAGGGCTTTTTCTGGCGCTGACGTTCATCGGCGGCGAGCAGGCGCAGATCGCAATGAAGATCCCACTCGACATGACCAAGGTGTTCCAGGGCATCCTGCTGTTCTACGTGCTGGCCTGCGACTCGCTGATCCTATACCGCATCCGGCTGATCACAGCGCAGCGAAAGGCCGCCGATGGAATTGCTTGAAGCCATCATCCTGGCGGTGCTGGCGGCGTCGACGCCGCTGCTGATCGCCGCCACCGGCGAGCTGATCACCGAGCGCGCCGGCGTGCTCAATCTCGGCGTCGAGGGCATGATGATCATGGGCGCGGCCTGCGGCTTTGGCGGCGCGCTCTACAGCGGCTCGGTCTTCGTCGGGGCGCTGTGCGGCATTGCCGCCGGGGTGGCTATGTCGCTGGTGTTCGCGCTGATGACGCTGGGCCTCGCGGTCAACCAGGTCGCCACCGGCCTCGCGCTGACCATCCTCGGGATCGGCCTGTCCGGCCTGATCGGCGCCGGCTTCGTCGGCGAGCGCATCACGCCGGCCGCGCATCTCAACATCCCGGGCCTCACCGACATTCCCTTGATCGGCCGCATTCTGTTCGGCGAGGACGGCTTCGTCTATCTGTCGCTGCTGCTGGTGATCGCGGTCTGGCTGTTCCTGTACCGCTCCCGCGCCGGGCTGATCCTGCGCGCCGCCGGCGACAACCACGCCTCCGCCCATGCGCTGGGCTATCCCGTGCTGCGCATCCGGCTTTACGCGGTAATGTTCGGCGGCGGCTGTGCGGGTCTGGCCGGCGCCTATCTGCCGCTGGCCTATACGCCGTTCTTCATTCCCGGGATGACGGCCGGCCGCGGCTGGATCGCACTGGCGCTGGTGGTGTTCGCATCCTGGCGGCCGGGGCGGCTGGTGATCGGCGCCTATCTGTTCGGCGCGGTGACCATCCTGCAGCTGCATGCGCAGGGCTGGGGCGTCGGCGTGCCGTCGCAACTGATGTCGGCGCTGCCCTATCTGGCCACCATCATCGTGCTGGTCGTGATCTCGCGCGCGCGAACCGGTGGTTCAACCGCGCCCGCGGCGTTGGGGACGGTGTTCGTTCCCGATCGATAGAAATCCGCGGCACGCGCGACGGGGCGCGCGGGCGGCGGGATCAACAGGCAACCCCTTGGTCATTGGAGATACGCATGAGAAAGCTTGTTCTTGCGGCGACGGCGGCGCTGTTCACCGCCGCGATCAACGTCAGCGGCGCCCAGGCTGCCGACAAACTGAAAGTCGGATTTATCTATCTGGGCCCGATCGGCGATCTCGGCTGGACCTATCAGCATGACCTCGCCCGGCTCGCCATGCTCAAGGAATTCGGCGACAAGGTCGAGACCACCTTTCTCGAAAACGTCAGCGAAGGCCCGGACTCCGAGCGCTCGATCGAACAGCTGGCGCGCGCCGGCAACAAGCTGATATTCACCACCTCGTTCGGCTACATGGAGCCGACGCTGAAGGTGGCGAAAAAATATCCCAACGTGCATTTCGAGCACGCCACCGGCTACAAGCGCGACAAGAACGTCTCGACCTATTCCGGCCGGTTCTATGAAGGTCGCTACATCCAGGGCATCATCGCCGGCAAGATGTCGAAGTCGGGCGTGCTCGGCTATATCGGCTCGTTCCCGATCCCGGAAGTGATCTCCGGCATCAACGCCACCATTCTGGGCGCGCAGACCGTCAATCCGAACATCAAGGTCAAGATCATCTGGGCCAACACCTGGTTCGACCCGGGCAAGGAAGCCGACGCCGCCAAGGCGCTGCTCGACCAGGGCGCCGACATCATCATGCAGCACACCGACAGCCCGGCGCCGATGCAGATCACCTCGGAGCGCGGCAAGCTGGCGTTCGGCCAGGATTCCGAAATGATCAAGTTCGGACCCAAGACCCAGCTCACTTCGATCATGGACAATTGGGCGCCGTATTACATCCAGCGCGTCAAGGCCGAACTCGACGGCACGTGGAAGTCGGAAGATACCTGGGACGGCCTGAAGGAAAAGATCGTGGTGATGGCGCCCTATACCAACATGCCCGACGACGTGAAGAAACTGGCGATGGACACAGAAGCTGGCATCATCGCCGGCACCATCAAGCCGTTCAAATGCCCGGTGCTCGGCCAGGACGGCAAGGAAGTCGAATGCAAGGGCGGCGACCACCTCGCCGACGGCCAGGTGCTCGGCATGAATTTCTACGTCAAGGGCATCGACGACAAGGTGCCGGGGAAGTAACGGCGGCGCTTTCTTCCCTCTCCCCCTGTGGGAGAGGGGGGCCGCGCGCAGCGCGGACGGGTGAGGGGTAATGTCCCACTCCGAAGGCCCCCTCATCCGACGCGGACTTCGTCCGCGCCACCTTCTTCCACAAGGGTAGAAGGAAACAGCAATGAGTTCCGCCCTACCCCGCCTGCATCGCCCTCGCCGCCGCGCCATGCCGCCGGATCAGATCGCCAACATCCAGCCCCGGAATCACGCCGTCGATCACCCGCCACTGGCCGCCGACCATGACGCGGTCGGCACGGTGCGCGCCGCACAGAACCAGCGCCGCGAGCGGATCGCCGTGACCGGAGAAGCGCAGCTCATCCAGCTTGAACAGCGCCAAATCCGCCATCCGGCCGACCGCGATTTCACCCAACTCCGGCCGACCAACGCAGGCCGCGGAGCCCCTGGTCGCCCAGCGCAGCGCGTCTAGATGACTGACGCGGCCGACACCATAGCGTGCCCGCTGCAGCAGGAACGCGGTCCGCACTTCCTGCATCATATTGGAGCCGTCATTCGATGCCGAGCCATCGACGCCGAGCCCGATCGAAACCCCGGCATCCTCCATGTCGCAGACCGGGCAGCAGCCTGAAGCGAGCAACTGGTTACTGCAGGCGCAGTGGCTGATGCTGATGCCGGCGCGGCCCAGCCGGGCCATCTCGCCGGCGTTAAAATGAATACCGTGCGCGAGCCACGTCCGTTGGTGCAGCCAGCCGGTCTGTTCGAGATAATCCAGCGGCCGGCAGCCATAGATCTCCTCGCAATAGCGGTTCTCGTCCTCGGTCTCGCCAAGATGGGTATGCAGCCGGACATTGAGTTTCTCGGCCAGCACGGCGGTTGACGCCATCAGCGACGTCGTCACCGAAAATGGTGAGCAAGGCGCCAGCGCGATCTGCACCATGGCGTCCATGCCGCGCTCGTGGAATTTTTCCACCACGCGCTCGCTGTCGGCCAGGATCGTATCCTCGTCCTGCACCACGCTGTCCGGCGGCAACCCGCCATCCTTGACCGAGCGGTTCATCGAGCCCCTTGTCAGCAGCACCCGCATGCCGAGCCGCCGGGCCACCCCGACCTCGATATCGACGGATTCTTCGAGCCCGGCGGGAAACACGTAATGATGGTCGGTGGTGGTGGTGCAGCCCGACAGCAACAGCTCGGACATTGCCACGGTGACGCCGAGTTCCAGCGATTCCGGCGTCAGCCGCGCCCATACCGGATACAGCGCCTGCAGCCAGGGAAACAGCTCGCGACCCAGCGCCGCCGGCAGCGCGCGGGTCAGCGTCTGGTAGAAATGATGATGGGTGTTGATCAGTCCCGGCAGCACCACATGCGCCGAGGCATCATAGGCGGAGACATCCGCCGTGATCGGTTGACCGCCGGTCGGCACCAGTTCCACAATGCGGCCATCCTTGATAACGACGCCGCGCTCGGCGCCCTCGGCGAAGATCGCCAGCGGGTCCTTGATCCAGGTAGCGGGCATCTTGCATCTCCCTTGGCGCGTCACAGCCGTCTTGCATTGGTTTTGCATTCGTCTTGCAATCGTCTTGCAATTCATGAACCAGCCGCGATACTTCGAATTGGCGTTGGTCTTGCAAGACGATTTCAACAGACTGCATACAGGATCGACAGCGAGTTGAAAGCACAAGCGCCCACATGGATCTGAATACGGTCACCTCCATCGCCCGCCCGCGGAGCCGCGGTCAGCTGCCGCGCTGGAACAGCGGCGATGCGTGGCTCGCAGGCGGGACCTGGCTGTTTTCGGAGCCGCAGGCGCATCTCACACGGTTGATCGACCTCGCTGATCTGCGATGGCCGGCGCTGACCGTCACCGACAGCGAGCTGCTGATCGCCGCTACCTGCACCGTGGCCGAGCTCGATGCGCTGCCCTGCCCGCCCGACTGGATCGCCGCGCCGCTGATCAATTCGTGTTGCCGCGCCTTCCTCGCCTCGTTCAAGATCTGGAAGACCGCCACCGTGGGTGGCAATTTATGTTTGTCGCTGCCGGCCGGGCCAATGATTTCGCTGACCGCGGCACTTGAGGGGATCTGCACGATCTGGCAGCCCGATGGCCAGCGGGCTTCGGTCAGCGTCGCGGACTTCATCACCGGCGACCAGCGCAACGTCCTGGCGGAAGGTGATCTGCTGCGCGGCATCGCGATTCCGCTCGCCGCGCTAAGGCGCCGCTCCGCGTTCCGACAGATTTCGCTGACCCCGGTCGGCCGCTCCGCGGCGCTCCTGATCGGCGCCGTGAAGGATGATGGCCTGCTGCTCACCGTGACCGCCGCGACGGTGCGGCCGATCCAGCTTCGCTTCACCGCGATGCCCGACGCCAGCGGCTTGCGCGACGCCATCCTGAAGGCCATTCCGGAAAGCCTTTATCACGACGATCTTCATGGCAAGCCGGCATGGCGCCAGCAGATGACACTTCGCCTCGCCGAGGAAATCCGCGCCGAACTCAGCGTGGTCCGGCCATGAGCTATCAGATCAATGGTGAGGAATTTTCCGACCAGCCGCGACCGGGCCAGTGCCTGCGCACCTTCCTGCGCGAACTCGGCCATTTCGGCGTCAAGAAAGGCTGCGACGCCGGCGATTGCGGGGCCTGCACGATATGGCTCGACGGCGAGCCGGTGCATAGCTGCATCATCCCGGCATTCCGGGCCGAAGGCCATGCCATCACGACCATCGAGGGCCTCGCGCCGCCGGGCCAGCTCCATCCGATGCAGCAGGCCTTCCTGGATGCGCAGGCATTTCAATGCGGCTTCTGCACCTCCGGCATGATCATGACCTGCGCGGCGCTGAACCAGGCCCAGCGCCAGGATCTCGGCGCCTCGCTGAAGGGAAATCTGTGCCGCTGCACCGGCTATCGCACCATCCAGGACGCGATCGATGGCAACACCAATGTGGAAACCGCCGCCGCCGGCACCGCCTTTGGCCGCAGCCTGCCGGCACCGGCAGGTCCACAGGTCGTGACCGGCGCGGCGCGCTACACATTCGACGTGCCGACGCAGGACGCGCTGCACATCAAGATGCTGCGCTCGCCGCATGCCCACGCCAGCATCGTCTGGATCGATACCTCGGCTGCACTGGCGGTGCCCGGCGTGCATGCAGTGCTGACCCATGAGGACGCGCCGCCAACGTTGTTCTCCACGGCACGGCACGAAATCGACGCGATGGACCCGGTGGACACAAGGGTGCTCGATCAGGTGATGCGCTTCATCGGCCAGAAGGTCGCCGCCGTGGTGGCCGATTCGGAAGCCGCCGCTGAGGAAGGCTGCCGCCGGATCAAGATCGTCTACGACCTGCTGCCGGCGGTGTTCGACGCTGCCGACGCGATCGCGGCGGGCGCGCCGCTCATCCATCCCGACAAGACGCCGACGCATCGGGTGCACAACGCCGCGCGCAACATCGTGGCGGAGAGCCACGGCGAATATGGCGACGTCGCCGCCGCGCTGGCATCCGCCGCCGTCACCTTCGAAGCCACATTCACGACACAGCGCGTGCAGCACGGCCATCTCGAGACCCATGGCGGCATCGCCTGGGTCGATCCGTCCGGAACGCTCAACGTCCGCTCCAGTACGCAGACGCCATTTCTCACGCGCCGCGCACTGGCCGACCTGTTCCAGCTGCAGCCCGACAAGGTGCGGGTGTTCTGCGAACGCGTCGGCGGCGGTTTTGGCGGCAAGCAGGAGATGTTCGTCGAGGACATTCTCGCCCTGGCGGCGCTGAAGACCGGTCGGCCGGTCAAGCTCGAACTGACGCGCGAGGAGCAGTTCATGGCAACCTCGACGCGGCATCCGATGCGCGTCCGGGTAACGGCCGGCGCCGACGCCAAGGGTAAACTGACCGCGCTGCAGATCGGCGTGCTCAGCAACACCGGCGCCTATGGCAACCATGCCGGCCCAGTGCTGTTTCACGCCTGCAGCGAATGCATCGGCATGTATGTCTGCGACAACAAGAGGGTCGACGCGGTGGCGGCCTATACCAACACCGTGCCGGCCGGTGCCTTCCGTGGCTATGGCCTGCCGCAGACGCTGTTTGCGGTGGAAGCGGCGATCGACGACCTCGCCGCGCAACTCGGCATCAGCCCGTATGATTTTCGCCGCCGCAACATGGTGCGCCCCGGCGATCCGATGCTGTCGCCGGTCGGCGATCCGCATCCCGACGTGCTCTATGGCAGCTACGGCCTCGACCAGTGCCTCGACCTGGTCGAGCACGCGATGCGTGAGCCAGCTGCGAAACACGACCTGTCCGACGACTGGCTGATCGGCGAAGGCATTGCCCAGACCATGATCGACACCGTGCCGCCGGGCGGCCATATCGCCGACGCCCGCATCGCGCTGCGCGGCGATGGCGGCTTCGAGCTGGTGGTCGGCACCGCCGAATTCGGCAATGGCACCAGCACTGTGCATCGCCAGATCGCAGCCACCGCGCTGGCGACGACGGTCGACCAGATCCAGCTGCTGCAATCCGACACCGCGCATGGCGGCCACGACACCGGCGCCTATGGCAGCGCCGGCACCTTCGTGGCCGGGCTGGCGACCAAGGTCGCCGCCGACAATCTCGCCCGTGAGCTGCGGATGCTCGCCGCGACGACGTGGTACGCCGATCCGGAGGACTGCGTGATCGAGGATAACGCCGTGGTCTGCGGCGCGCGGCGTCTCGGCTTCGCGGAACTCGCCGGCGCCGCTCGGAGCGCCGGCCACGTGCTCGATGCCACCGGCACCTCGGGCGGCACGCCGCGCTCGGTCGCCTTCAACGTGCAGGGATTTCGCATCGCCGTGAACAAGGCAACCGGCGAGATCAGGATCTTAAAAAGCGTGCAGGCGGCCGACGCCGGCGCCGTCGCCAATCCGATGCAGCTGCGCGGCCAGATCGAGGGCGGCGTGGCGCAGTCGCTCGGCGCGACGCTGTATGAGGAGATGGTCATCAATGGCGATGGTCACGTCACCAATCCGAAATTCCGCGATTATCATTTGCCCTCTTTCGCCGATCTGCCCCGCACCGAAGTATACTTCGCCGACACTTACGACACACTGGGCCCGATGGGCGCCAAGTCGATGAGCGAGAGCCCATATAATCCCGTCGCAGCGGCGATGGGCAACGCGCTGTTCGACGCCACCGGCGTCCGCTTCACCCAGGTGCCGTTCAAGCCGGACCGGATCTTTCCGGCGCTGCAGGAGAAGTACGGAAAGTAGCGAGCGGCCAGCGGCTCTTAACCTCTCCCCGCAAAGAGCGAGGAGAGGTTAGAAAGCGCGCTGCGGCTACCGCCCCACCGTACACTCGATCTGGCCGTGCGGCTCGTCGGTCGGCAGGAACACGTCGTTGTTGTTGTCGAGCCCGAATGCGGAGAGGTTCATCAGGATGTAGTGGATGTTCGGGCATGCCATGCTGATCTCGGAAATTTCCGGCACTGCCGCCAGTGCGGCCTCGCCCATATGGTACAGGCTGTTCTGCACGCTCGGACTGTAATTGGTGGAAAATACCTTGAGCAGGGTCTCGAGGATTTTCGCATTGGCCACCGCATAGCTCGCCGGCGTGCCGGACCACTTCCACGATGCCACCATGCTGGTGGCGCAGATGCGGTCACCGGTCGGCTGGATGGTCGAATATTGATCGGTGAAATAATTCTCCCAGCCGGACTGCGTCGACTTCATGAAGGTGAAGCCGTCGAGACCCGAGCTCATCGACAGTCCCTCGCGCGTCGCATTGATCTCGACGAACGGCTTGCCATTGCTGTCGAGCACAAAACTGTGCGGATGCGGTGTGCCGTCGATGCTGAGCCGGCTCCATTTGGTCTCGTGCGCAGTGATGCTCACCGACGCAACCTGCGGATACAGATCGAGAAAGCGTTTCGCCAGCACCTGGCCGAATTCCTCGGTCGACAATCCGGTATTTTCCCGCGCCACCACATTGACGATGTTCTTGATGGTATCGGTGGAAGTCGAGGTGGAGTTATCGGCGTCGGTATAGGCGCGGCCGAAATCGCCCTCCAGCATCGCCTTCACCGAGAGCTGGCTGACCTCGTGCCGGTCGCCGTCGCGATGGACCCGCATGATGCGGACCCGGCCTTTTCCATATCGGTTCTTAATGAGCGGCACGCGGTAAACCTCCGGCTTGAACCGGCGACCGGGACTATCCGTTCGCCGCGATCCCTAACGAGCAACCTTCATGCCATCGGTCAAGCCACCGCGGCGCATTCATTCTGGCACGGAGCTTGAATCTTTCGGTCATAATGACATGCGATTTCATCACCAACAGGGGACATAACCATGACGACGACAGTGCATCCGGTCGATGAGGTGCTGCCAACCCCGCGCCTGCTGGCGCTGGGACTGCAGCATGTGCTGGTGATGTATGCCGGCGCGGTCGCGGTGCCGCTGATCATCGGCCGGGCGCTGAAACTGTCGCCGCAGGAGGTCGCCTTCCTGATCTCGGCTGACCTGTTCGCCTGCGGCCTTGCCACCCTCGTCCAGTGCATCGGCTTTCGCGGCGTCGGCATCCGTCTGCCGGTGATGATGGGCGTCACCTTCGCTTCGGTCGGCCCGATGCTGTCGATGGCGGCATCGCCGGAAATCGGCCTGCTCGGCATTTATGGATCGGTCATCGCTGCCGGAATTTTCGGCATCCTTGTCGCGC
Organism: Tardiphaga sp.; assembly: GCF_025356345.1. Taxonomy (GTDB): domain Bacteria; phylum Pseudomonadota; class Alphaproteobacteria; order Rhizobiales; family Xanthobacteraceae; genus Tardiphaga. Next base: position 7,836 of record NZ_JANXTC010000366.1, on the reverse strand, counting down.
CTTTCATCAGCCGGCTGCTGCCGCTGTTCCCGCCAGTCGTGACCGGCACCATCATCATGGTGATCGGGATTTCGCTGATGCGCGTTGGCATCAACTGGGCCGGTGGCGGATTACCGACGTTGACCAAAGTGGTCGATGGCGTAGCCGGGCAGTTTCCAAATCCCGGCTACGCGCAGCTACAGGGCTTGGGCATTGCGCTATTCGTGCTGTGCGTCATTCTCGCGCTGATCAAATGGGGCACCGGCTTCCTCGCCAACGTCTCGGTGCTGCTCGGCATCATCGCCGGCGCGATCCTCGCCACCGTGCTCGGCGTGATGCATTTCGACAAGGTCGCCACCGCGCCGTGGGCGGACATCGTGCTGCCGTTCCATTTTGGCGTGCCGCAATTCCATCTGGTCCCGATCATCACCATGTGCATCGTGATGATCGTGGTGATGATTGAATCGCTCGGCATGTTCCTGGCGCTGGGCGAGATCACCGGCAAGACCATCGACCGCGACGCGCTGACCCGCGGCCTGCGCGCCGACGGCGTCGGCACTGTGCTGGGCGGCATCTTCAACACCTTTCCCTACACCTCGTTCTCGCAGAATGTCGGCCTCGTCGGCATTACCGGAGTGCGTTCGCGCTGGGTGACCATCGCCGGCGGCGCCATCATGCTGGTGCTCGGCCTGCTGCCGAATATGGCCGCGCTGGTGGAATCGGTGCCTCTGGTGGTTCTGGGCGGCGCCGGCCTGGTGATGTTCGGCATGGTCGCGGCGACCGGCGCGCGCATCCTCACCGCGGTCGATTTCAAGACCAACCAGCGCAATCTGTTCGTGGTGGCGATCTCGGTCGGCTTCGGCCTGATCCCGCTGGTGGCACCGAACTTCTTCAAGAACCTGCCGCACGATCTGCAGCCACTGCTGGAATCCGGCATCCTGCTATGCGCGTTGGTGGCGGTGATCCTCAACGCCTTCTTCAACGGCATCGGCAGCGCCGAGGAAGCGAAAACGCATGCCGCGGGCGTGGCCGCCGCCGCGACGCATTAGCAAACGTGTCCCGGACGCGGCGCAGCGTGCAACGCTGCTCCGCAGATCCGGGATCACGGTTTCTTCGCGACAACCGGGCCCCCGGATCAGCAGCACACCACGTCGGCAAGCTGACGCGTTGCGCAGCATCCGGGGACCGTGAAGCGCCCTACTTCACCTTCGGGTCGAGGCCGGTCGCGATCATCACCGGCGCGGCCTGCGCGGAAGAGATAAACGCGATCAGCGCGCGGCCGGCGTCGGGCTGCGGCGCAGCGCTGGAAAGGCCCGCCGAGAACACCGTGATCTTCTGCAACTCGGGCGGAAGCGGGCCAACGATGTCGATGCCCTTGACCGGCTTCATTTCACTGATCTGCTGGAAGCCGATCTCGGCGTCACCGCTCGCTACGATCTCGCCGACCGGGGTAGCGGGAATTTTGCGCGCCTTGTCGCGCATCGCCTCGGTAATGCCGAGCTTGCCAAACATTTCGGTGCTGACATAGACGCCGCTGGCGCTGTCGGAATAGGCCACCGTCTTCGCCGAAAGCAGCGCCGCCTTCAGCGATTCCGGCGTCGAGATATCAGGCCGCGACGCCCCCGCCTTGACCGCGATGCCAATCGGCGAGTCCGCCAGATCGACCCGGCTGTCGGCGGCCACCCTGCCCTTGTCGATCAGATCGCCCAGCGCATAGCCGACCATGATCAGCACATCGGCGGGTTCGCCGCGCGACAGGCGCATCGGGATCGCCTGCGGCGTCTCGCCCATCGACGGACCGTAGGCCGTGACCACGGTATTACCGGTCGCCTTCTCGAATTGCGGCACCAATTGCTGGTAGGCCGCGGAAAAGCCGCCGGAGATCATCACATGGACCTCGGCGGCGGGCGCGCCCTGCGCGGAGATGAAGGTGGCTGCTGCGACGAGCAGCGCGTGAATGCGACGCATGGCGTCCTCCCGATTTTTTGATCGCGTCACGATCGGACGTCGATGCGTCGCCACTGCGGCGATCAGTCGCAGATTAGACCAGGAATACCGGGAAGGCCACAACGCGCCGCGTGCTCGGCAAGACGACGAAACGCTTTAGCTACCGCGATAGGTGGCGTAGCTCCATGGCGTCACCAGCAGCGGCACATGCAGATGGCCTTCGGGGTCACTCACCGAAAAGCGCAGCGGGATCACGTCGAGGAACGGTGGATCGGATAGCGGCACGCTTTTCGCCGCGAAATAGCTTGCTGTGCTGAATGTCAGCTCGTAGCGACCGATCGGCACCGGTCGGCCACCGATCAGCGGCACGTCGGTACGGCCGTCCTGATTGGTGATCGCGCGGGCGATGACCCGGCTGGCGCCGAGATCGGACAATTCGGTCAGTTCGACCGCGATTCCGGCCGCCGGCCGGCCGCTGTGGGTGTCGAGCACATGGGTCGAGAGCCGGCCGTGGACCCGCAGGCGATCATCGCCATCGACCAGCAGGTCGACGCGAAGCGCGGCGATCCGCAAGATTTCGGCGATTGAGTTGGCAACCTCAGTGGTCGGATCGCTCGGCAACCGCCGCTCGAAATCGCGCAGGATCGAATCCCGGGTCTGGCGGCGCGCGCAGACGATATAGGGGAAGCCGAACTTCTCTTTATACGCCGTGTTGACGCGATCGAACGCGGCATATTCGGCCTCCGATAGCCGATCGAGACCGACGCTGTTCTGCTCGGCATTGGATTCCGCCGTCAACAGATCGCCGCGCTTGGTCTTGTCGGCAAGGTCGGGATGGACCTTGATCAGCGCCAGCCGGCGGCCGGGCGCGGCGTCTTCCACCACCTTGCACATCGCCGCGAACAACTGCCGGATGCCCGAAAACGGCCGGGATGCAGCGGCCTCCTCGGCGATCCATGGCGAATACTCGAAGATATTCCCGAGCGCCGCGACGAAATCCTCCTTGCCGCAGGCGTTCAACTCAGCGAGCGTTTTTTCGGTCATGACAATTATCCGATGGCGCGGGCATCCGCCGCAAGATGTTTCAAATGAGCGTGCCAGTGCTCGGCGATTTGCAGCCGCGTCGGCACCCAGACCCTGTCATGGCTCACTATATAATCAAGAAACCGGGCCAGCGCGGCGGCCCGGCCGGGCCGGCCGACGACGCGACAATGCAGCCCGACCGACATCATCTTCGGCGAGGTCGCGCCTTCGGCATAAAGTACGTCGAAGGAATCCTTGAGATAGGTGTAAAATTCGTCGCCGCCGCCAAAGCCCTGCGGATTGACGAAGCGCATGTCATTGGCGTCGAGGCTGTAGGGAATGACCAGATGCGGTCCATTCGGTCCGTTGAGCCAGTACGGCAGATCGTCGGCATAGCTGTCGCACAGATACATCAGGCCACCAGCTTCCATCAGCAGCCGGTTGGTGTTGATCGAGCTGCGGCCGGTGTACCAGCCGAGCGGACGGACGCCGGTGGCTTCTGTATGGACGCGGATGGCATCCGCGATCTCCTGGCGCTCCTCGACCTCCGACATGTCCTTGTGGTCGACCCATTTCAGGCTGTGGCTGGCAATATCCCACTTCGCTTCCTGCATCGCCGCGACGATCTCGGGATTGCGCATCAACGCGGTAGCGACGCCGAACACCGTGGTCGGCAACTGGCGCTCGCTGAACATCCGCCACAGCCGCCAGAAGCCGGCGCGCGAGCCATATTCGAACATCGATTCGATATTGGCATGGCGTTGTCCCGGCCAGGGCTGGGCGCCCAGTACGTCGGACAGGAAAGCTTCCGAGGCGCGGTCGCCGTGCAAGATGTTGTTCTCGCCGCCCTCCTCGAAATTGACGACGAACTGCACCGCGATGCGGGCGCCGCCCGGCCATTGCGGATCGGGCGGCGTGCGACCGTAGCCGCGCAGATCGCGGGGGTAATCGGAGGTCATCCCACCAGCTCGAAGCGGACCGCCTGCGCGCCCTTCCAGAGAACTGTCTTGCCCATTTCTTTGAGATTATCGAGGTTGGAGGTCAGCGTGATGAAATGGTTGCCGGCGAGCTGGCCCATCTTGCTGGCAAAGGAGACGCCGCTATAGGCGAGCAGGATCTCGGTCTCGCTGATACCGCCCGGATACAGGATGATATGGCCGGGCGCGGGAAAGCTGGTGTGATTCTCGTAGGGCACGCCGAAATCGAGATCGCCGAGCGGCATCCAGACGCCCTCGCCGCTCCAGCGAACATGGATGGCCTGGCTCACAAACGGCATCGCCTTTTTGAAGGCCGCCACCGTCCGCGGCGCCGCTTCCTCCTCGAATTTGGCGTTGAAGCTGAACTCGCCGACGTGAACGATAAGTTGGCTCATCGGAATAATCTCATGGATTGGCGTGAAGGAAGGTGGCGAGAAGGCAGATTGCAGCCCGGATTGGACAAAGCAAGGACCATTCCAGCGTCAATCCACCGGTATCCGGCAACTTATCCGCCGCGGCGTCCCAATCCAGATGAACCACACGCGCTAACGTTCATCACTCATGGGCGACTGGAAGGTGCGGGGATCTTCGCGGGACCGGCGACGCGCCACCTCCAGGGCCTGAGCGAAATCGTCAGCATCGAACCACACTTCGGTGCGCATCGGCGCGTCGATTCCGTCGTCCCAGATATGTTCGGCGGCGACATCGAAGCGCATCTTGTGCGATTGGCTGACCGCCTGGACTCCATAGCCGGTGACGGCCCATTGCCGACCCAGCCAAAAAACATGGCGATGCAGAACCATGTTCGTTCCTCCATTTTTTGCAAATCGAACTACAAAAACAACCCCGCCCGAAGAGAGCGAGGCTCAATTGCATCAACAGACTAAATACCGTCTCAGAAAATGATGGTCATCATTGACCGGTTCTCCGGTTCAGATCCGACCATCCTGATTGGAAGGCCGCTGCGCCCTCTGCGCGTTGCGCTCGGCATCGGCCTTGTTGGCTTCATGGCGTCCGATCACGCAACCGGCCACCACCCCGACCTTCCCATGACCGGCATAATGGCCGGCAATGCCACCGATGATGGCGCCCTTGATGCACCCCTTGGCCTCGGCCGCGGCGGACGACAACACCAGGGCCGCAACCGCGGTGCACAACATCAAATTCTTCATGGCGGTTTCCCGTTTGGTTGATGCCGGACAAGCCACGGCCGCGGGAAAAGTTCCAGGATTCACGCCGGCGTGAAATCCATGGCATACAGGACGCCCTTCGCCGATGGATTGCAGACATGGCCGCGCCAAAAACTCCTGCCTTTGAAACGCTGAGCCTGCATGCAGGGCAGCGGCCCGATGCCGCGACCGGCGCCCGCGCGGTGCCGATCTATCAGACCACCTCCTATGTGTTCCAGGATTCCGATCACGCCGCGGCGCTGTTCAACCTCGAGCGTGCCGGCCACATCTACACGCGCATTTCCAACCCGACGACCGCCGTGCTCGAGGAGCGTCTCGCGGCACTGGAGGGCGGCGTCGGCGCGGTCTGCACCGCCTCGGGCATGGCCGCGCTGCATCTGGCGATCGCCACTTTGCTCGGCGCCGGCGATCACATCGTCGCTTCGTCGTCGCTCTATGGCGGCACCATCAACCTGCTGGCGCATACGCTGCCGCGCTTTGGCATCACGACCACTTTCGTGCCGCCGCGCGACCATGACGCGTTCCGCCGCGCGATCCAGCCCAATACGAGGCTGGTGATCGGCGAGACCATCGGCAATCCCGGCCTTGAAGTCCTCGACATCCCGGCCGTCGCGGCGATCGCGCACGAGGCAAGGATCCCGCTGCTGATCGACAATACCTTCGCCACGCCGTTTCTCAGCCGGCCGATCGAACAAGGCGCCGACCTGGTGATGAACTCAGCCACCAAATGGATCGGCGGCCACGGCATCGCGATCGGCGGCGTCATCGTCGACGGCGGTCGTTTTGACTGGCATGAATCCGGCAAATTCCCGGTGCTCACCGAACCCTATGCCGGCTACCACGGCATCGTGTTCGACGAACAATTCGGTAATGCGGCCTTCATCATGCGCGCGCGCACCGAAGGCCTTCGCGACTTCGGCGCCTGCCTGTCGCCGACCAACGCCTTCCAGCTGCTGCAGGGCGTCGAGACCCTTGGCATCCGGATGGAGCGCCACGTCGCCAATACCCATACGGTGCTGGCCTTCCTCGCAGCCAGCAAGGCGATCGACTGGGTACTGCATCCCTCGCTGGAGCATCACCCGGACCACGAATTGGCCAAACGGCTGCTGCCGCGCGGCGCCGGTTCGATCATCTCGTTCGGCATCAAGGGTGGTCGTGCCGCCGGCCGCAAATTCATCGAATCGCTGCGGCTGGTCAGCCATCTCGCCAATGTCGGCGACGCCAAGACGCTGGTCATTCATCCCGCCAGCACCACGCATCAACAAATGGATACCGCGCAACTCAAGGCCGCCGGTATCGGCGAGGAACTGATCCGGCTGTCGGTCGGCATCGAGGCGTCGCAGGACATCATCGACGACCTCGGCCAGGCGCTCCGCCTGTCGCAAAAGGCCTGAACCATGCAGATCAATGTCAACGGCCTCGATACCTTCGTCGCCACCGGCGGCCGCGCCTTCGATTCATCGCTGCCCGCCGTGGTGATGATTCACGGCGCCGGCTTCGATCACTCGACCTGGGCGCTGCACAGCCGCTGGTTCGCGCATCACGGTTTTGCAGTGCTGGCGCCGGACCTGCCAGGCCATGGCCGCTCGAAGGGCGAGGCGCTGACGACCATTGCCGATCTCGCCGACTGGACCGCTGCGCTGATCGATGCGGCAGGGGCGTCCTCCGCGCGTCTGATCGGCCATTCGATGGGCTCGCTGATCGCGCTGGAAACCGCGGCGAGGCATCCGGAAAAAATCACGCGGCTCGATCTGATGGGCACCGCGGCGACGATGAGCGTCGGCCCGGATCTGCTGGACGCGGCGCGGGCCAATGAGCACGGCGCCATCGACATGGTGTCGATCTGGGGGTTGGGCTTTCAGGCTGGGCTCGGCGGCAGCCTCGCGCCAGGGCAGTGGATGCATGGCGGCGCGCAACGCGTGCTGGAGGCGACCAGGCCCGGCGTGCTGTTCACCGACCTCACCGCCTGCAATGATTACCAAGGCGCACTCGCCGCGGCCGCGCAGCTGGCTATTCCCGTGACGCTGATTCTCGGCGAGCGCGACTTGATGACTCCCGCCAGGGCCGGCAAGGCGCTCGCCGCGGCCTTGCCGAATGCCCGTACCGTCGTGCTGTCTGGCGCGGGCCACATGATGATGGTGGAAAAGCCCGACGAGGTGCTGGCCGCCTTGCGCGGCTAGAACGTGGCAATCCCGGTTGCGTGGCGCGGCGCGCCGTGCTTCCTGTGGATTGTCATCGGTGCCTCCGCGAGGAGGTGAAACGGGAATGCGGTAAGGGGATCTCCCCAATTCCGCGGCTGCCCCCGCAACTGTATGCGGCCATTTCCGATCCACACAGCCACTGGACCTGCCATGCAGCTCTGGGAAGGCGGATCGGGAGACGACCGTGAGCCAGGAGACCGGCCAATGACTCTTATCAACTCGTTCGACGGTGGGTCGACGGAAGGGGTCCTATGGCTATCCGGAATTGGGCTGCCGGCACGGCAGCCTTGTTGGCATTGTCCTGTTGCAATGGCGCCGCGCGCGCGCAGTCCTCACCTGAACGGTTACCCGATCTGGTGGTGACCGCGGACCGGGTCGCCGCCCCGCTCAGCCGGACCGGAAGCGCCATCAGCGTCATCAACAGCGAGACTATCGCCACCGGCAATCCGGGCTCGCTGGTCGATGCCTTCCGCACCGTGCCCGGCCTCGACATCACCGAAAACGGCGGCCCCGGCGGCA
>NZ_JANXTC010000127.1:0-10335 GCF_025356345.1 Tardiphaga sp. | reverse complement strand
GCGGTAATCCCCGCGGTGGTCAATTCCAGCCCGTGTGGCAGCCGCCGCACCAGCGGCGCGCCGATCTCCTCCTCGAACAGCTTTAATCGCCGGCTCGCCGCCGACAGCGCCATGTTGAGGCGCTCGGCGGCCCGGCTCAGGCTGCGCAATTCGCAGATGGCGACGAACAGGCGAAGCGAGTGGAGGTCGTGGTGAAACATGGCTCAGTCTACCGCGCCGCGTCGGTGGTAGGATGGGCAAAGCGAAGCGTGCCCACGTCGCAACTCGCACGGACCATGTGGGCACGGCGCAAGCGCGCCTTTGCCCACCCTACAGCTCAGCTTTTTCGTCGCAATACCGAGACAAAGAATCCGTCGGTGCCGGTGCGGCGCGGCGTCATCAGCAGGCCTTCCGGGCTGTGCAGCGTGGCGGCGGCGAACGCCTCGGCCTTGTCCCACAGCACCGAGGTCACCTGCTCGACCGGCACCACCGAAAAATCCGGCTGGCGGGCGATGAAGGCGCGGATCTGGTCGTTGTTTTCCTGCGGCAGCACCGAGCAGGTGATGTAAGCGAGGCGACCGCCGGGCTTGACGAGATCGACAGCGCGATCAAGCACTTCGATCTGGTCCTTGATGCGCACCTCGAGCGCGCCGGGGCGGATTCGCCACTTCGCATCGGGGTTGCGGCGCCAGGTGCCGGTGCCGGTGCACGGCGCATCGATCACCACCAGGTCGGCGGAAGCATGGATATCGTTCAATGTGTCGTCCGGCCCCTTCGGGGTGCGGATGTCGCAATTATGCACGCCGGCGCGCGACAGCCGCTCATGGATCGGCGCGAGCTGGCGCTTGTCGCTGTCGGTGGCGATCAGCCGGCCCTTGCCCTGCATCATCGCCGCCAGCGCCAGCGTCTTGCCGCCAGCTCCGGCGCAGAGGTCAATCACCTGCTCACCCGGCTTGGCGCCGGACAACAGCGCCGCCAGTTGCGAGCCCTCGTCCTGCACCTCGATCGCGCCCTTGATGAAATCCTCCTCGGCATGGATGCCGGGATTGCGCGCATCGGCGCCGAGATCGATCCGCAGCCCGATCGGCGACCACGGCGTCTCGGTGGCGCCGAGATGCCGGACCGAGCCCAGCACCTTGTCGCGCTTGGCTTTCAGCGTGTTGACGCGCAAATCCAGCGGCGCGCGGCTGGCCATCGCGGTCGCCTCCGCGACGCGGTCGTCGCCGAACACATTCGCCAGGTAGCCGTCGAGCCATTCCGGATAATCGCCGGCAATATGCGCCGGCGCGTCGGCCACGGTGCGCGACGACAATGCGGCATGCTCGGCATCCGACAGCGGCTCCGGCGAGAACCGGCCGCCATCGCACAGAGCGGCGATCGCCTCGACATCCATCTTGCGCTCAGCCTTCAGCATGCCGAGCACGCGGGCGCGCGGCGTATCATTGTCCATGATCCAGGCGCTCGACGCCCGGCGCCGCAGCACGTCCCAGACCAGCCCGGAAATACCGGCGCGGTCGCCGGAGCCGGCATAGCGATGCGCTGTACCCCACTCCTTCAGCGCCTTGGCGGCAGGCACGCGCTGGGTGTCGATGGCCTCGATCAAATCGATCGCGGCGGAGAGTTTGGCGGCGGGAGTCATGGCAATCTTTCAACGGAGAACAAAGTGCGCCAGCGCGCTGTCACAGCAGGAACAGCATCCGCAGCGCGAAGTATAACCACATCGCCAGCAGCACCAGCGCACCGGCCACGAACGCCTGTGAACGGCCGTTGCCACCGAAGATGCCCGCCTGCAGGACGCGGACGACGGCGAATACCCAGGACAGCGCCACCAGCACCAGATCGATTTTTCGCAACGGCAGGCCGAGCGCGATCAGCGCGTAGAACAGCAGGTCGAGCTGCGAGGATTGATGCGGCAGCTCGCTGGCATCGTTGCGGCCGGCATTACCACCGCGGCGACCGGTCCAGAAGAACATTCCCAGCGTCAGCGCCACCAGCACGAATACCGGCAGCAGCACCATTTGAACCGACATCGAATTTCACTCCTGCACGCGAAGCCCGAGCTATAGACCGCGCACCCGTCGATGACAATTCGAGGCGGAGCACCCTGTCCACGAGTCGCCGCCACAGCATCTAGCCCGTCGCCACGCCGAATTTGTCGCGAAACACCCGCTCGCCTTTCGGGGTGACGAGAACGGCCCGCGTCCCGTCGAGCCGCCTGGTCCATCCCTGGTCGAGACTGTGCGCGCAGAGCGCCGCGCCCAGCCCGCCGGCCAGATGCGGCCGTCGCTCGCTCCAGTCCAGGCAGGGGCGACACAGCACGCGACCGGAGCGGGCGGTGCGCCGCGCCAGCAACGGCGCCGTATCGAGCCCGATGTCACCGAGGAAAGCCATGCCGGAACCTGTCAGAACGCCGGCCTCGCCGGTCAGTTCGATATGGCCTCGCGCCATCAGGGCGTCGGCCAGCGCCACCCCCAGCCGCCCGGCCAGATGATCATAGCAGGTGCGGGCCTTGCGCAGCGCCGCGTCGCGCGGCCCGGTCGAGAGCCGTGAACGGTCGGGCGCGAGATCCGCGGCCACCTGCATGATGCTTTCCAGCATCCGCGCCACCGATGCCGTCGCCAGCCGGTGATAGCGATGCCGGCCCTGGCGCTCGACGCTCAACAGCCCGGCCGTCGTCATCCGGCCCAGATGCCCGCTTGCCGTCTGCGGCGTGATCCCGGCGGCCTTTGCCAGTTCGGTCGCGGTCAGCGCGCGGCCGTCCATCAACGCGTGCAGCATGCTGGCGCGCGCCGGATCGCCCGACAGCGCTGCGATTTCGGCAAACATTGCTTGACTGGCCATGGCGTAGACCTCCTCGGTTTCACGGCATCCTAGGCCGGCCCGGCGAAAAATACTTCGGTAGCGGCCGAAGCATTTCGCGGCTTGAGATGCCATTGCTGGCACGACGGTCGGTGGACCGGAACCGGCACGGCGGGCGATCATGATGGGCGGCAGCACAACCTTGTTCTATGGCTGGCGCGTGGTCGCCGCGGCCTTCACGCTCGCCGTGTTCGGCTGGGGGCTCGGCTTCTATGGTCCGCCGATCTATCTGCACGCGGTACGCGAGGCGCGTGGCTGGTCGCTGACGCTGGTGTCGTGCGCGGTCACCATACATTTCCTGTTTGGCGCCCTCGTGATTGCCAACCTGCCCCGGCTGTATCGAAATTTCGGCGTGCCTGCGATCAGCAAGGCCGGCGCCATCGCGCTGGCGTTCGGCATCACCGGCTGGGCGCTGGCCGAACAGCCCTGGCAATTATTCGCCGCGACGCTGTTGAGCGGTGCCGGCTGGGTTGCGCTCGGCGCCGCCGCGGTCAACGCCATCGTGGCGCCGTGGTTCGTGCGCAAGCGTCCGGCCGCGTTGGCACAGGCCTATAACGGCGCCAGCATCGGCGGCGTGATATTCTCCCCGCTGTGGAGCGCCGCGATCGGCTGGCTGGGATTTCCGCTGGCGGCGGCACTGATCGGCACGGTGATGGTTGTCGCGGTGTGGCTGCTGGCGGATGCGTTCTTCGCCCGATCTCCGCAACAGATGGGGTTGCGGCCGGATGGCGACCTGGCCTTGACACCGACCATATCAATCACGTCGCCAACGGCGCGTCCGCTTCCCGGCAAGCTGCTGTGGCGCGACGCACGTTTCCTTACGCTGGCCACGGGGATGGCCCTCGGGCTGTTCGCGCAAATCGGCCTGCTGGCGCATTTGTTCTCGTTACTGGTCCCGGCCATGGGGGCAGCGATCGCCGGCCTTGCCGCCGGCGCGGCCACCGCAGCCGCGATTGCCGGACGTTCGCTGGTCGGCTGGCTGATGCCGGTGGGCTGCGACCGCCGGCTGGTCGCCTGTGCCAGTTATCTGGTGCAGATCGCCGGCTCGCTGGCCTTTCTGCTCGCCGGCGGCGACAGCGTGCCGCTGCTGCTCATGGGCATCGTGCTGTTCGGCGCCGGGATCGGCAATGCGACCTCGTTGCCACCGCTGATCGCCCAGGTCGAGTTCGTCAGCGACGATTTGGCGCGCGTGGTCCCGCTGATTGTCGCGATCGGCCAGGCAACTTACGCCTTTGCGCCGGCGGCGTTTGGATTGATCCGCGAAGTGGCCCCCGCTGAAGGCGCGGCAGGCGCCGCGCCCTGGCTGTTCGTGACGGCGGCGATCATCCAGGCCCTGGCGATCGCCGCCTTGCTCGGCAGCCGACGCTGCCGCTGATGGCGGGCTGCTAGACCTTGTCCGGCCCGACGCGCACCAGCTGCTTGCCGAAATTGCTGCCCTTGAGCAGCCCCATGAAGGCGGTCGGCGCATTCTCCAGGCCGTCGGTGATGCATTCCTTGTACTTCACCTTGCCGTCCTTCACCCAGCCCGACATGTCGCGCAGAAAGTCGCCACGGCGGCTGGCGAAGTCGCTAACGATGAAGCCGCGGATGGCGAGCCGCTTGGTCAGGATGGTGCGCATCATCGACCCCGCCCATTTCGGCGTCGAGTCGGCGGTGTCGCTGTATTGCGCGATCAGGCCGCACACCGGAATGCGGGCGAAGAAGTTGAGCAGCGGAAACACCGCCTCGAACACCGCGCCGCCGACATTCTCGAAATACACATCGATGCCGTTCGGACAGGCCGCTTTCAGCTTGGCGGCGAAGTCCGGATCGCGATGGTCGATGCAGTCAGCGAAGCCGAGCTCGTTCTTGACGTAATCGCATTTGTCCTTGCCGCCGGCGATGCCGACCGCGCGGGCGCCCTTGATCATCGCGATCTGGCCGACCGCCGAACCGACCGCGCCGGAGGCCGCCGCCACCACCACCGTCTCGCCGGCCTTCGGCTGGCCGATGTCCAACAGGCCGGTATAGGCGGTCATGCCGGGCATGCCGAGAATACCGACGGCGGTGGAGATCGGGCCGAGGCTGGTATCGACCTTGCGCACCATCTTGCCGTCGGCCACCGCCAGCGTCTGCCAGCCGGAATGCGCCAGCACGATATCGCCGGGGGCGAGGTCGGCGAAATTGGAAGCGATCACCTCGCAGACGGTGCCGCCTTCCATCACGCCATCGAGCGGCACCGGCGCCGAATAGGAGGCCGCATCATTCATGCGCCCGCGCATATAGGGATCGAGCGACAGCCAGATCGTGCGCAGCAGCACCTGCCCCTCGCCCAGAACGGGTGCCACATAATCCTCGAGGCGGAAATCGGAGGGCTTCGGCTCACCCTTCGGGCGAGCAGCGAGCGCGATGCGCTTGGCGGATACGGACATGAAATTTCCCTGAGTGCTGCGTTTGCTGAGTTTCTTGGACGACGCCACAAAAAAGCGGCGCGCGAAAACTCGCGCGCCGCGTGATCGACGTCAAGAGAGGCATCAGGCCGCGGTGATCTTGCCCAGCACCGCGTCGAACGCCGCCGCGGCGCCGTCGAGATCCTTGAAGGCGAGCCCGCCATCGGCCGACTGCTTCTGCGCGGCGGTCGCGGTCGGGCGGATGTCCGCGACCGGCCTGCCGCCATCGAGCATGGTCAGCGGCGCGATCACCTGGAATTCATGTTCGTCGACCGCCTGGTCCTTGAGCAGGAACACGCTCAGCGAAACAATGTCCTTGCCGACGCGGTAGGAGATGTAGCGATCGACCGCCACCGAGCCGTCGCGCTGCATACCGCCAAGTTTCGCAAAGCCCTTGGCGTCGAGCAGCTTGTGCGACTTGAAGCCCTTCACGCCGACCGACTTGGCCTTCGCGGTCTCTTCGCTGAGATCGTACTTTCCGGCCATCGCCTTGCCGACCACCGCGAGTTGCTCAGACATGTCGTGTTCGAACTGCTTCGACGGGCTGCGCGCCGCGCCGGCCTTGCGCGGCTTGTTCGCACTGCGCTTCTCCAGTTCGGCATCGCACTTGGTGACCAGCTCGGCCACTTCCTTGCGCTCTGCGTTGACGCGCAGGTTTTTCAAATCCTGGTTTGAGAGCGCGGCAACGCGCTCGTCCGTCCAATCGACCATGATATCCAACATTCTTTCTGGCGTAAGCGAGATGATTCTCGAAAAATGCGCGTCACACGCCGCGGCAACACGCGGGCGAATGGCTGCGCCAGGCAGCGTGGGTGACGCAGGTACAATAGCGCCTTATGGCGCTATTGTACGGTTCTATTTGGGCAAGTGCCTTACAAGCCACCCGGATAGTTAGGGCTTTCGCGGGTAATTGTCACGTCGTGCACGTGGCTTTCGCGCAGGCCGGCGCTGGTAATGCGGACGAATTCCGCCTTTTGATGGAAGTCGGCGAGGTTCTTGGCGCCGACATAGCCCATCGCGGCGCGCAAACCGCCGGCGAGCTGGTGCATCACGTTACCGACCGGCCCCTTATAGGCCACCTGGCCCTCGACGCCTTCCGGCACCAGTTTCAGCGAGTCCTTGATGTCCTGCTGGAAGTAGCGGTCGGCCGAGCCGCGCGCCATCGCGCCCACCGAGCCCATGCCGCGATAGGCCTTGTAGGAACGGCCCTGCCACAGGAACACTTCGCCGGGCGTCTCGTCCGTGCCGGCGAGCAGCGAACCAACCATGGCGATGTCGGCGCCCGCCGCCAGCGCCTTGGCGAGATCGCCGGAGAACTTGATGCCGCCATCGGCGATCACCATCACATTGGCCTTCTTCGCCGCTTCAACCGCGTCCATGATCGCGGTGAGCTGCGGCACGCCGACGCCGGCGACCATGCGCGTGGTGCAGATCGAACCCGGGCCGATGCCGACCTTGATGGCATCCGCGCCGGCATCGATCAGCGCCTGCGCGCCTTCGGTGGTGGCGATGTTGCCGGCCATCACCTGCACCGCATTGGACAGCCGCTTGATGCGGGCCACGGCTTCCAGCACGCGCGACGAATGGCCATGCGCGGTATCGACGACGATGATATCGACGCCAGCATCGATCAGCCGCTCGGTGCGCTCGAAGCCACCCTCGCCGACCGTGGTCGCCGCCGCCACCCGCAGCCGTCCCTGCGCATCCTTGGAGGCCAGCGGATGCGCGACCGCATGCTCCATGTCCTTGACCGTGATCAGGCCGACGCAGCGATACTGATCATCGACCACCAGCAGCTTCTCGATGCGGTGCTGATGCAGCATGCGCTTGGCTTCGTCCTGGCTGACGCCCTCGCGGACCGTGACCAGGTTCTCATGCGTCATCAGCTCGGAGATTTTTTGCCGCGGATCCTTGGCGAAACGCACGTCGCGGTTGGTGAGGATGCCGACCAGCCGGCCGGGGACGCCCTTGCTGGCGCCGGTCACCACCGGAATGCCGGAGAAGCCATGTTCCTTCATCAGCGCCAGCGCGTCGGCGAGCATCGCGTCGGGGCCGATGGTCAGCGGATTGACCACCATGCCGGATTCGTACTTCTTGACCTGGCGCACCTGGGCCGCCTGGCCTTCGGGATCGAAATTGCGGTGGATCACGCCGAGACCGCCAGCCTGCGCCATAGCGATCGCCATGCGGGCTTCGGTGACGGTGTCCATCGCCGAGGCGATGATCGGAATGTTCAACGGGATGGCAGGCGTGGCGAACGAGCGGATGTCGGCATCGGACGGCAGGATGTCGGACAGGCCGGGCTTCAGCAACACGTCGTCGAACGTATATGCTTCGCGAATTTGGTGAACGACCGCCATTGCCAACTCCATTCAGCGGCAAATTCGCCGCGCTATAACCTCGGGATGAGCCAATTACCCGGCGATGCATGGCATCGTCGTCGAATCGAAGCCCATAGGGGGGTTGGCGGTGGTCGATAGCATGGTGTGATGACGATTCAAAGCGTTTGGGAGCCATGCACGGTATTTTGCGACCACGGCGACCGGATCTGACGGTTTGGACCTGTCGTTTCCCAGGGCGTGTCAGACGCTTCTGGTCGCCCCTGGCCGCCTAATCGATCAAAAGATCGGTGGGCACGCCGAGCGCGCGTGAAAATTTCTTCTGCAGTCCGGCGGGTCCCTTGCGTCGGCCGGTCTCGATCTCCGACAAGTAGCTCTGACTGATGCCGACGGCGACGGCCAATTCGCCCTGTGTCATGTCCCGCCATTCGCGGATCGCCCGGACCGGATTGTCGCCATCGGCGAGACGGTCGGCTACCGATATCGGCAGCACAACCTCGCGGCCTTCCTTGACCGCACGAAGGGAGGCGCGAACCACCCGGCTGGCGTCGGCATCTTCCTGCGCCTCCGCGGCGAGCGCGACCAGCCGGTCATAATCGGCGCGGGGCAAAATCGCGAGATCGTCTCCGGCTGGCGTCTGGATGAACTGGACGTTGGCTCTGACGGTACCGGCCTTGGCCATGGTTTCCTCAATCATAGATGTCGCGGCGATGACCCACCGCATGAATGGTGATTTCTCGCCATCGACCGTGAACAACACGCGCCAATCGCCAACACGCAGCCTCAAACCCTCGACGCCCTTCAGCGCCTTGATGTCGCCGACGCCCGTTTCGGCATAACTCACGATCTTCAGATCGATCTGCGCGCGGGTAGCTGCGCTGAGCTTGCGCCACTGACGAGAAGCCGCGGACGTAAAGCCGATCTGTTTCATCTACATTATCGCATTGCGCGATTTATTAAATCGCATTACGCGATACCGCGTCAAGCCGTCAACTCCGCGTCGTGGAACCATACCGCCGCTCACGCAGCCGTTAGGAGCCATGCTCCTGTGGCCAATGGCCCCGCCGGCGACGGGATGTTAAAGCGCCCGCGCGCCGTCCTGAAGAATCACCGGCCTTGGCCCGACAGAGCCCCGGAAACGAAGAATTCTCCATGAACAAAGAACGCCTGATCCCGCTCATCGTCGCGTCCGCGCTGTTCATGGAAAACATGGATTCGACGGTGATCGCGACCTCGCTGCCGGCGATCGCCGCCGATATCGGCACCAGCCCGCTGACGCTGAAACTGGCGATCACGTCCTATCTGCTGTCACTGGCGGTGTTCATCCCGGCGAGCGGCTGGACCGCCGACCGTTTTGGCGCCCGCGCGGTGTTCTCGATCGCCATCTGCGTCTTCATGGTCGGCTCGATCGGCTGCGCGCTGTCGGGCTCGGTAACCGATTTCGTCATCGCCCGCATCATCCAGGGCATCGGCGGCGCGATGATGACGCCGGTCGGACGGCTGGTGCTGCTGCGCTCGATCGACAAAAAGGGGCTGGTCAATGCGATGGCCTGGATGACGGTGCCGGCACTGGTCGGGCCGGTGATCGGGCCGCCGCTCGGCGGCTTCATCACCACCTATTTCTCCTGGCACTGGATCTTCCTGATCAACATCCCGATCGGCTGCCTCGGCATCTTCCTGGCGCTGCGCTTCATCGATCCGATCCGCAGCGACAATCCGGAACGGTTCGACCTGTGGGGCCTGATCCTCGCCGGAATAGGACTCGGCGGTATCGCCTTCGGCGCTTCCGTCGCCGGCCTCGGCCTGCTGCCATGGCCAGTGGTCGCCGCTCTGATCGGGGTCGGGACGCTGTCGATGACCATGTATGTGCGGCACGCCCGGCGCACCGCGTCGCCGGTGCTGGATTTCTCGCTGATGCGGCTGCAGACGCTGCGCGCCGCGATCATCGGCGGCTTCCTGTTCCGGCTCGGCATCGGCGCGCTGCCGTTCCTGCTGCCGCTGATGCTGCAGGTCGGCTTCGGCCTGTCGCCGTTCCGCTCCGGCCTGATCACCTTCGGCTCGGCGGTCGGCGCGATGGGCATGAAGACGCTGGCGGCGCGGATCCTGCGCACTTTCGGCTTCCGCAATGTGATGACCGTCAACGCCATTGCCAGTTCGGTCTTCCTCGCGGTCTGCGCGCTGTTCACGGTGACGACGCCGCTGACGCTGATGCTGGTGATCCTGGTGGTCGGCGGCTTCTTCCGCTCGCTCGAATTCACCGCCATCAACACCGTGGCCTATGCCGAGGTCGAGCCGGCGCAGATGAGCCGCGCCACCACGCTGGTCAGCGTCAACCAGCAACTGTCGATCTCCGCCGGCGTCGCGGTCGGCGCGCTATGCGTGGAATCCAGCATGCTGATCAAGGGTATGAGCGCCCTCACCGCGGCCGATTTCGCGCCGGCCTTCCTGGTGGTATCGCTGATCTCGGCGACCTCGGCCTACTTCTTCTGGCAGATGCCCGACGACGCCGGCCACGAAATCTCCGGCCGCAAGGTGGCCGAGATTTCCAGCCGCAAGGGGACGGAAAATGCCGCGACCAAGGCCGCCAGCGAAGGCACAGAAGACGCCCGGGATCAGCGGCTGGGCTGAACCGTCACGCCCGGTTGATAGCAATACCGGACATGGTGGCGCGCCGTCGGGGGGTTAAACGTCAGCCGCTGGACTTCGGCCCACCGCGAAAGCCCATCGCC
>NZ_JANXTC010000347.1:0-3323 GCF_025356345.1 Tardiphaga sp. | reverse complement strand
CGTCGAATGCAACGCGATGTGGAAGCGAACCGACTGCGGCGTGGCAAAATACGACTTGTGGCCGTATACGCCCGCCGCGGCGTCGACTGCACCCATGAGATTGAGAACGCCTTGCGGCGGCCGTGCCCGCGAACGTGGCATGTTGACGACGCCCGGATCGCGCCACCGCCTAAAGGCCTGTTCGAGACAGCCGATGGCATCAGCCATATCGATCAACGGCGCGATCGCGGCCTCGTCGAGAAAGAGGGGCAGCGTCATCAGGTGCTCAGCGTCTTCACCAGCGCCAGCACCTTGTCGCGGTCGAAATTGTTGACGTCGTCGATGATGTCGGTGCTGAAGATCGGATCGACGTTCTGAACCGTGCCTTCAAGGCCGAGGAACTTAAGCTGCGCGCGCCATTCGTCGGCGTTCATCGCGCCAAAGCGCTTGTCGCTCTGCCAGGGCGCGGGCATCCATTTGTCGCGGCGCGAATTCACCACCACGCGCGCATCGGCCATCGCTTCCTGGTCGCTCTTTCCCTTCGGCTTGGTCTCCGGGTAGAGGTCCCAGTGCAGCTTGATAGCGAGGTCGGTGTCGGCATAGGCGAACACCGTCGACTTCGCCATCGCGCGGAAGAATCGGACATAGACGTCACGGTTCTTCTTGAAGTCGGAGCGGCGGATGCAATAGGCCTGCCCGAATAGTTGTTGCATGCCCGGCGAATTCGGCAGGTAGCGCAGCTTAAAACCCGCAGTTTCGATCCGCGCGAAGCCACCGTCCCAGAACGCCATCGCATCGACGCGGCCACGATAAAGCGCGTCGCCGGCCGGTCCGCCCTGATCGACCGAAATCCACTCGACGTCCTTGTCGGGATCCATGCCGATTTCCTTCAGCATGCCGACGGCGCCGAAATAGCCGGTATCCCCCTTGTTGCGGATGCCGATGTTCTTGCCCTTGAGATCCTGCAGCGACTTGATCGGGCTGTCGGGCTTGACCGCGACGCCCCAGTGCGGCGAGCGCAGCCAGGCGTAGACGTAGACCACGTCGACATTGGGATTCTTGGCGAACACCGGCAGATAGGCGATCGGCGCCAGCGACGAGGTCTCGACATGCCCGGCGATGATCGCCTGCATAGTCTGGCCCGAGCCGCTCATGTTGATGATGTCGAGCGCGCAGCCTTCCTGCTTGTAATAGTCGATCTTGGGATGCTGCCCCATGGTCATGAAGATCAGCTGGGGATCGATGATTCCCGCGGCGTTGCCGAGCCGGATCGTCGGCAGGCTCTGCGCCGTGCTCCGGTGGACCGACAGCATGGTGACGCCGACCGAGGCGAGCGAAGTGGTGAAGGCGCGTCTTGTCAGCATATGATCCTCCGAGTGGTTATTAATCGTCGAAGCGCGCGCGGTATCGGCCCTAGGTGCCCGGTTTCAGCACGTCGGTCACCCAGTCCCACATGGCGTAGACGCCGGCTGTGAGGTCGTCGACCTGGCAATGGTGGTGGCCGCCGTCTTCGGCCTCGAATACGATCATGGTCTTGTTCTCCGACCCCACCGCGTCGAAGCATTTCTGCGCGAGTTCGAGCGGGATCTGCTGGTCGTGCGCGCCGTGCAGCATCAGGAACGGGCACGTCATCTTCTGCACGATGCCGTCGAGCTTGAAACCCTCCAGCTTGGTCATCGCCTCTTTGCGCGTGCTCGTGCCCATCACCCAGGCGAGATGCTCGGGCGGCACCGACAGCGATGGCAACTTGCCGGAATCCAATAGTTCGAAGCGTCGCTTCCAGGTGTCGTGATAGTCCCACTGCGCGCCCCACGCGATGCAGGCAGCATAGCGCGGCTCCAGCGACGCCGCGCGAGGCGCGTAATAGCCGCCGAGGCTGATAGCCATTACGCCGATTCGTTTGTTATCGAATTCCGGCCGCGCGGCAAGATATTCGTAGGCGGGCGTGCCGTAGCGCTCGGTTTCGGCGATCAACGGCAGGTCGCGGAAACGCACGCTCTCGCCGTTGCCGGGGCCGTCAACGATCAGGCAGCCGACGCCTTGCGCGGCGAGATCGGCGACCCCGAAGAAATATTGCAGTTCCTTGGTGACGTCGAAGCCGTCGAAGAACACCATGGCCGGCGCGGGCTTGCCACGCGCCACATCCGGATCAGGATGCACCAGGATCGCCGGTAGCGATTTACCCTCGTACGGCACCTCGACGAATTCGATGCGCGGCCGCGTCATCATCTCGGCCGCGTCGCGAAATGCCTGCACAGACTTGCGATAGAAATCCGAGCCGCGCTCCGACTTGGGATGCAGGAAGCGCTCGCCGGTCTGGTAATAATGGCTTGCGCGCAGCAGGCAGGAGATCGCTGTGACTTTCTTGCCGCGCGCCAGGGCCGCGCGGCCGCGGGCCTCGACCTTCTCGCCCATCCTGGTCCATTCATCGAACCAAGCGTCGTCATCGCCGACCTTGTCGCGCAGAGCGGTGCCGACGCGGTAGACCTCGTTGATCTCGGCGCCGCCCCACGGCGCGCCCCCAAGGCAGAGCAAGAGGCCGGTCGACCAGCGATAGCTGTCGGGAAAGAACAGGAAAGCCGGATCGTTTTTCAGCATGGACGTTTCCTCTGGTTTCTGCTTGTTGGCCGTTCGCGTCACGCGCCCGGCGTGACGTCGGTAGCTTCGGTCTCCGACCAGAACAGCACGCGCCGCTGGATCGCGCGCAGGCCGGCATGCATGCCGATGCCAATCAGCGAAAGGATGATGAAGACCGAGAAGGTGCCGGACATATCCATTTGCGCGGTCATCGACATGATGAGCGTGCCCAGCCCCTGCTGCGCACCGACGAATTCGCCGACCACCGCGCCCACGATGGAGAATACCGACGCCATTTCGAGACCGGCGAAAATGTACGGCAAAGCCGATGGCACTCGGACCTTCCAGAAGATCATCCAGGAGCCGGCGCCCAGCGCCCGCATCAGTTCGAGCCGCTCGCGGTCGACGGCGCGGAAACCGGCAAGGCTGGTCACCAGCAACGGGAAGAAGGTCAGCAGCGCGATGATCACAACTTTCGACGTTACGCCGAATCCGAACCACATCACGATGATAGGCGCGAGCGCGATCTTCGGGAGACTCTGGATCGCAATCAGGTAGATGCGCAATGTCGCCTCGAGCAGGCGGAATTGCGAGATGATCGTACCAAGCAACAGTCCAGCGCCGCTGCCGAAGAAGAAGCCGAGCAGGACCTGCGTAAGCGTCACCCTTGCGTGCAGCCAGTAGCCGCCTCGGTCGTTCAGGCCGTAGTTCAGTCCGCGGACGAGCGCCGTCCAGATCTGGCTCGGCGGCGGCAGGATATAACTGGG
>NZ_JANXTC010000300.1:0-6753 GCF_025356345.1 Tardiphaga sp. | reverse complement strand
CGACGACCGCGGTTATCGCGACCGGCTGCGCGCCGATCCGACGCATGGTATTTATGTAAGTAAACTCAGGCGTGCCATCGATCATGGAAGTGCAAGTCCAGATGTCAGCGATAGTTCCTGCCAGGCCGCTTTCCATCGCGTCAGCGTGCCGCTCGACGCCATATATACATGATTTACTAGCGCGAGTGAATACAACTTGTCTGCCCGTTAGCTTACTTAGCTATCGAAATAATAGAAATAATATTGGTGACAAGAGATAGTTCCATTTCTAAGATAATTGTTGATAGTCCTTGGTACACTAACGATCTCACGCAACTGATACTTCGGAACGCTTCCACATAGGGTGAAACGTTCTGTTCAAGATCTCGAAGTTCTTCAAAAACTCAGATTCTACCAGGACGACGCGCAAGCGTTGTTGTCGGTATTTATGTCTTCCACGGTCAAGGGGCGCGCGCACGTGATCCCCTGGCCATTCAGAATCATGGGGCGGAACAGCCGGTGAAAATAATGGTGTTGAGTTTCGCCGGGGACATTCGTGGCAACGTCGCGATCATTTTCGCGGTCGCGGCGCTGCCGATCATGGGGTGTATGGGAATGGCCGTGGACTATTCCCTGATCAATGACCAGCGGGCGAAACTGCAGCTCGCGCTGGATTCGGCGCTGCTTGCCGGAGTCCAGGAAGCCAGCAGCGCTTCGGAGATTGCCAAGGCCAACAGCATGTTTGCGGGAAATCTCGACACGAAGTGGGCGGCCGCGACCACCGCGACGTTCTCCGTCGCGGGCAGTCAGTTGGTCGGCACCGCGTCAGCCACGATGACCACGAAATTCATGGGGATGATGGGATTTCCGACGGTCAATGTGTCGGTCGCGGGCGCGGCGGCGGCGACCGCCAGCAGTGCCAAGGCTTGTATCATACTGGTCGCCAATCCAGCTTCGAATACGCTGGTGGTGAATTACGGCGCCTCCATCAGCGGTTCCGGTTGCGAGATCCATGTTGATTCAAGCAACAGTACGGCCGCCACCATCAACACCAACAATTCGTTGAATGTTGCCAAAGTGTGCATCAAGGGCGGTGCCACCCAGAACAGCGGCAACAATGCTGCCGTCTCGACGGGATGCGCGGCCGTTTCAAACCCTTTTGTTGGGACGCTGCCCGCGGTGTCGCCGTCGGCCTGCAACTACAATAATCAGAGCTATAATGGCGGATCAGTCACCCTTTCACCCGGCAGATATTGTGGCTCGACGGCTTTCAACGGGGGAGGGACGTTGACCTTCAGTCCCGGTCTTTATGTTATTGAAAATGGTAGCATGACATTCAATTCCGGCTGGAATGTTACCGGTTCCGGAGTGACCTTCTATCTGGTTAACCAGAATGCAACGCTCACCTTCAACAGCGGTGTGAATGCAGTTTTTTCAGCGCCGACCAGCGGCACCTATGCCAACATTCTGGTCTATGAACCCGACGGCCTGTCGCAGTCCAATCTGCCGATCAACGGGTCAACCACCATCAATATGCAGGGCTTGTTGTATCTGCCGAGCCGGCAGGTCGCGATCAATTCGGTGTCCAGTGTGACCGCGCTCCAGACGGTGATGGTGTTCTCCACCTTGACCATGAACGGAATGAACTGGAGCATCTCGCCCGGCGCCCTGGCGCCGAACTCCGGGACCACCACGGTGAGTGGCGCGCGCCTGGTGCGATAGACTCGACGCGGGTGTTGTTGATGTCGAGCGGCGGATCGCCGACACCTCCGATATTGATCGTACGATCAACGATGATATAGAAAAGCTGGCGGGCGCAGGTCCGGGTCGCTGGAGTTAACAATGTCTGACCGGCAAAGACTTCAAAATCTGCCCACGGAGATTATCCGGACCTTGATCTCGGTTGTGGAAACCGGGAGCCATCTGAAGGCCTCGGCTCGGCTCGGAATAAGCCAGTCCGCCGTGACCTCACAGATCAAGCGGATCGAATCGCTGCTCGGTGGAAGTATTTTCAAGAAAGAAGCCAACGGCTCGACCGTGACAAAGTTCGGCTTTCTTGTGCTCAGCCACGCCCGTCGTATGATGGAGGCCCATGATCAAATGCTGCGCTTGCGAGGGCACGGCCATGTATATGTCGCCGCACCGATCAGGGTGGGGATCAGCAACCTCTACACCGACGAATATCTGAAACGTTGCAACAGAGACTTCATATCCAAAGTGATCATCCATGCGGACACCTCCGCGGTGATCGCTAAAAAGCTGGCGGATGGCTTTATCGATATCGCATACATATTCCAGAACGCGGAAGTGGCGAACGATATGGCCGATTTCATCGTCGACGAGCACGAGGATTTGTTTGTCTGGACCTGCTCGGAGGACTTCGTGCTTAACCCCGGGGTACCGATCCCACTTTTGAGTTGTACGGGAACGGTGACAGATGACCTGATGTTTACTTGCCTTTCGAGGGCCGGGCTGGATTACAGCATCGTGTTCAACAGCGCTGACTACCGTGCCACCATTTCCGCCGCGCGGGCGGGGCTGGGGTTCACCATTGTCCCGGTTCATATGATTCCCGACGCGCTCATCGAAGCAAAGATGCGCTACCTGCCCGCGTTAACGCCAGTGAAGGCGTTTCTTTATGCGAGGCCGGACGCGCAACGCAACGCGGAGACGACCGATGTGCTGGCGGATCTGTTGAAGCTGTTCTTCGTGAAGCCGGTTAAGACAGACTTTTCGCGCGCCGAAGCGTCACCTGTTATTGCTGCCGAATCCATCTTTTTGTAGAAATTCAATCGGACACCAAGGTTGAGTGGCCCAGCGCGCGGACGACGCCCTCCGCCACGGGAGCATGGTTTCGAAGGAGGAACGTCATCGGCGTTGTGCCGTACTCCAGGTCCGCGGCCGCGAGGCTCGCGGTGTAGTGTCGGAACTCCGGCAACCGCGCGCCTGTTGCGAGACCGCACATTTTCCGGCTCCTCGCAACCTTCAAAACATCTCTTGCCGCGCCATGAATTTCATATAATTTCGAAGGTAACGGATTTTCCGGACTTGTGTGACACGACCATTTTTCAAGATACGCGGCACGTTTGTTCTGACAGCTGGCAGTTGGCCAATGTCCCCGGTCACTGCGAATTTAGTTAATACACGCGGTATCGATTGCAATGTACAACAATGACAATATCAGCACGTCGCATTTGAAGTTCGATCAATGCCACGGCAGGGCCTCGCTGCGGTCGATTGAATCGAAACAGGGAGTTGAATGTCGGACATTTCAATGCCGAGCCTGTTTGAGCCTGAAGCACCTCTATTTCGAGTTAGGCGTCTCGGCATTGGCGGCCGGTCAACCGGTCTCGTGACGATTCCGAGCGGAGACCACGGCGCCAAGGAATTTGTTCCTGGTCAGGCGGGCGCTGGGCGCGGCGCGATGCGGGGTATCGTCCGGTATCACCAGGGGGGCCACGAGCCTGATCGCCGGCCCCGTTCGGTTTTTAAGCCTTGATATAGCTCAATGTGACCGGTTATGTGCGCGACCGTGCAGATAAATCCGATTGTTTCTCTTACGATACTATCAGAGGTAAGTAGCCGCGAGTCTAACGCGTGTCGTGGGCGTCTGTTGCTGAACACCGGCCGCGCGTCCGGAATGTACTTGGCAATACACCTAAAGAGGGGCGACGATGATGACAGGCCGTGGAACAGGTAGCTTTGATGACCGCGCACGCGATGCGCTGATAATCACGGCGGTCAGCTTCGAGCTGTCGCGGTCCAGCGGTTCGAAGCATGGGCCGGCAAATAAGTCACGCCAACCCAAGCGACCGGAGTAGTCCTGTGTCCCTGATCCCGTTTCCCACCGACCGGGTCCGCCAGGGCGCGGATCGCGTCGCCAAAGCCACAGCCTATCGCCTGAAAGCCGCAGCGCTGGGAAGGCTGATGGAGGAAGAGGCTGATGTCGAGAAGTCACGCGCCTATTTGATGCATGCGCTATCGCTGATCCAGCTCGCGGAGAACGAAGAGTGTCTCGCCGACGTGACTTGACGGCCGCGTGAACGGCGGCGTCTCCGGTTCGGGCCAAGGTCTGCCGTGAACCGCGAGACGCCCGCGAGCCGGTGTCAGCATCGACCGCCGATGGCGGCCAGGCCCAGTTTATTCGGGTTTGACCGATGTGCGTCTGATCCAGCCGGCAAGCCGGATGCGTTCGACCACCATCATGTGCGGCACCGTCAGTGCCGCGAGGCCGACGAAAACAAGTTGAACCACACGGATATCAATCGCCACGCCGTCGGAAAAATTCCAGGCGGCGATGGCGAGGATGACCGTGACCAGAAGCGGAGGCGCCGTTGCTAGCAGCATGCGACGAACCGACATCCGATCAAAATAGTCGATGGTACGCAAAATGTGACGCGCACTGTGCATGATGCAGAAGTAAGCGGTGAAAGCGGCAAGCGGTGGCGCCAGCGTCGCCAGTAGTCCCAGGGCGGCCATTTCAAGCCCGCCGCACCAGTCATCCTTCAGGCGAAGAGCCGCGGCGAGTAACAGGCCCGCCAACCATGGCCATTTGACAAGATTGAGCGATGCGACCGTCTGCATGGCGGCGTCGGGACCGACCAGAAATGAAAACAGCCGCGTCACCTCGGGGGCGTAACAGATGGTCGGGAGAACAATGATCGCACCGCCGTAAACGAGGCGCGAGAGCGCGGGGGTGCCCGCCGACGGATCGCCCGCAAAGTGGCCGGCCGAGATCACCAGGAACCCGGCCAGAAACAGTTGCGGGGCGAACTGCCACAGCACCACCACGAGCGCCGCGGGGATGAAATAGGCCAGCGTAAAGCCAGCCCATTCTGTTACGGTCCGGACATTATAGAGGTGACGGGCAAAAACCGTGTCCAGCATGCCATGCGGCACGCCAAGGAGGCCGATCAGAACCGCCATGGTCAGCAACTCCGTCTGCGGATCGGGGCGCCCGGCGACCTCGTTAGCGGCTGCCAGCACCACGGCCGTCGCGCAGAACAGCAATCCCTGAAGGCGTTGTACCTGGCTCATTCTCATGTGGCCTCGCGCAATCGCGCCGACCGATGCAACGCCGCGGGGATTTCCCGCAGGAACGGCAGGACTGGCAACACGGAGGCGATCATCACGCGATCGAGCAGGGTGCCGCCATCGCCCAGGAAGCGGATCAAGCGGGCCGCATCCACGTTTTCGAACATCGACAGGAACAGATCCGGGGCCGCGGCGGAACGGGTTCGCAGGACGGAAAGAAACAGATGGTCCATGCCGCGCAGCAGCCACGAATCGGGCGGGTGGCCGACGGGCGGCTGGCCGCCGGCGAGGCGGCGGGCGCAATCATCAGCCCAGCGCTGGATGCGCTGGAAGGCATAGCCGGTGCTGGCGCGCGCGCCGCCCCAGTTGACGCCAGCCCGCAGATAGCTGGGATCGGGATCCACTTTCAGGGTCGCGGTCCCCATCGGAAGGACCCCGTTTTCCTCGCGCAAGATCCTGAAACCGGAGCCATTGGCACAGCGTGCGAGGGCGGCATTCAAATCATTTGAAAGCGCCGATCGGTCCAGTGGATCCGGCCCGAACACGGTGGCCTCGACCAGGGCCCGGTTGGCCGAAACCGGCAGGATATAGGCGAAGCGAATATCCGTGGTGTGGCCGGTGGCAAAATTCATCAGATCGGCGCAGCCAGCATCGAACACGCGGTCATCGCATTCCATCTCGCAGCCGTAGAACGATTGCCACAGCATGGCATCGCCGCGTCGCGGGCCGCCCGCCGCCGGCCGGGTATCGATCACCGTGCCACCGCGATACAGGGCTGTGTCTGTTTCGACATGCCAGAGGCCGGCATGTTTGCTCGGTGGCGCGAAAACCGATGCGTCCATCAGCAACTCAATGCGCGGGTTCTGGGAAATCTTCGCAAGCGCCGCCGCGTAGAACGTCCCGGAAGACAGCATCTGATAGGGCGTCGCGCCGCAGTTCACCGTGACGCTGCGACGTCCCGCGCGGATTCTTACTTTTTGCCAGCGGTGTTGAACCAGGGGCTGTATTCTGGCGCAGCAATCGTCCCAGAAACACCAGGTCCGGTCATTGGTGTAATGAGTGCGCTGTTCGATGATGAGGGTACGCGGACAATCCTCACCCAGTTCGGCGAGCCGCAACGCCAGGCTCAGGCCAGCACAACCGCCACCAAGAACGATCAGGTCGGCGTCAAACGGCACGGTCGTCTCCCCCGATACGCACCAGGCAAGGCATGCCGATGATCGCCGTATGCAATGCCGCATTGTGCCGCCGCCGCCGCGACCAGAACGATGGCCGAAGCAACTGGCTCGTCACGGCATGCACGGTCAAGAAAGCCTTGCCGCCAGTGGGCACGACAACCCGCCCCGACCAATAGGCAAAATTCCGCCGCCGAAGCCCGGTGCCGATCGCCTCGTAAACACGCGCGGCGACCAGAATGCCGGTTCGGGCGCGAACCGGCAGATAGGGCAGGCCAAGTTCACCGCTGCGATAGTGGCGCTCGGCCCGATTCAGGAGGTCGGCGACCCCTTGCCGTAACACCGGTTGCAATCCAGGCCGCGGCGAGATCAGCAATTCGGGTGCGATCTCGCCCACCAGGCTGGCGGGCAGATAGCGTCGGCCCAGCGCCGCGTCTTCCGCGATATCGCGGCAAATGTTGGTGAGCTGCATGGCGATGCCGAGGTCGACGGCGTGCGGGCGCGCGGCGGGATCGTTCACGTCCAGCACGCAGCACATCATCAGCCCGACGGTGCCGGCGACGCG
>NZ_JANXTC010000278.1:0-11179 GCF_025356345.1 Tardiphaga sp. | reverse complement strand
GTTGGAGCCGGCCGACTGCACCCAGACGATCTTGATGCCGTCCTTGGCGAACTCCTTCTCCAGCAGGCCGTTCTGCTTGAGGATGATTGAGACCGGATTATAGGTCGCCCAGTCGAGCCGGATTTCGCTGAGCGGTTCAGCCGCCAGCGCCACGCCCGGCAGCAACAGGGCCGCGCCGATCATACCGGCGAACAGGCGCCGAGACATCTTCCACATGTCAACTCTCCCTGATGACCGCGCCAGCCGGCGCCCGCGAGGCAGATCGACCTGCCCGGCAGAATCTTGAAACATTTATATATTTCAATGGCTTAAACGGCCAGTCAATGAGAAAATAGCTTGCGTGAATGGCGTTGGCGCGAGGACTTCGTTGCCGGAAACGCGCAAAACACAGCATGAAGCGGTCGTTGCCCGATAATCACCGTGACAGCGCCCGCGCGCTCCGATATCCGGGTTGGCCATGGACAGCGTCGCACTACAGACCAGACCCGTCGCCGAACCCCGCTTCGATACGCAAGGCGTCACCGCCGCGATCGATGCGCTGGCGGCGGAGCATCGCGGCCATAACGATTTGTTCCGCGCCGCGCTGGCAAAGCTGCTGAAGGCGGAGCTCTCGAAGGCGCGGCAGGCCGCCGAGGCCGTGCTGCTGGTCGACCGCCATGGCCGCCGCTGCGCCGAACAGCTCTGCCATGTGCAGGACGAGATCATCCGCATGCTGTTCGCCGCGGCGACCCGGCATCTGTATCATTCGCCGATCCCGTCCGGCGCCGAGCGCATGGCGGTGGTCGCCACCGGCGGCTATGGCCGCGGGTTGATGGCGCCGGAATCCGACATCGATCTGCTGTTCATCCTGCCCTACAAGCAGACCGCCTGGGGTGAGCAGGTCGCCGAAGTCATTCTGTACTGCCTGTGGGACATGGGCCTGAAGGTCGGCCACGCCACCCGCTCGGTCGATGAATCGATCCGCCAGGCCCGCGGCGACATGACGATCCGCACCGCGATCCTCGAGACCCGCTTCCTCACCGGCGACAAGCCGCTCTACGAGGAACTGGTGACCCGCTTCGACAGCGAAGTGGTGCAGGGCACCGCCGCCGAATTCGTCACCGCCAAGCTCGCCGAGCGCGAGGAGCGGCATCGCCGCGGCGGCCAGTCACGCTATCTGGTCGAGCCCAACGTCAAGGATGGCAAGGGCGGGCTGCGCGACCTGCACACGCTGTTCTGGATCGCGAAATATGTCTACCGCGTCAGCGACACCCGCGAGCTGATGGCGCATGGCGTGTTCGATGCGCAGGAATACCGCACCTTCAACCGCTGCGAGGATTTCCTGTGGTCGGTGCGCTGCAACATCCACTTCGTCACCAACCGCCCGGAAGAGCGATTGTCGTTCGACCTGCAGCGCGATATCGCGCTTCGCCTCGGCTACACCTCGCATCCCGGCATGCAGGACGTCGAGCGCTTCATGAAACACTATTTCCTGATCGCCAAGGAAGTCGGCGACCTTACCGCGATCCTGTGCGCCAAGCTGGAAGACCAGCAGGCCAAGCCGGCGCCGGCGCTGAGCCGGATGATGGCCAAGCTGCGCCCCGACCCGCAGCGCCGCCGCGTACCCGGCTCCGACGCCTTCATCATCGACAACAGCCGCATCAACCTCGCCGCGCCCGACGTGTTCCGCGAGGATCCGGTCAATCTGATCCGGCTGTTTCGCCTCGCGCAGAAGAACAACCTCGCCTTCCACCCCGACGCGATGCGGACCGTGACGCGGTCACTGCGGCTGATCACCCCGGCGGTGCGCGAAGACCCCGAAGCCAACGCGCTGTTCATGGAGATCCTGACCTCGGACAATGCCGAGACCGTGCTGCGGCGGATGAACGAGACCGGCGTACTCGGCCACTTCATCCGCGCTTTCGGCCGCATCGTGTCGATGATGCAGTTCAACATGTATCATCACTATACGGTCGACGAGCATCTGTTGCGCTGCGTCGGCATCCTCCAGGAGATCGAGCGCGGCGGCAATGACGAGTTCGTCGTCGCCTCCGATTTGATGCGCAAGATCCAGCCGGAACATCGCGCGGTGATCTACATCACCGTGCTGCTGCACGATATCGCCAAGGGCCGGCCAGAGGATCATTCGATCGGCGGCGCCCGGGTGGCGCGGCGGCTGTGCCCGCGGCTCGGCTTCAACGCCGCCGATACCGAACTGGTGGCCTGGCTGATCGAGGAGCACCTGACGATGTCCACGGTGGCGCAGTCGCGCGACCTGTCGGACCGCAAGACCATCGAGAACTTTGCCGCCGTGGTGCAGTCGGTCGAGCAGATGAAGCTGTTGACCATCCTGACCACCGCCGACATCCGCGGCGTCGGCCCCGGCGTCTGGAACGGCTGGAAGGCGCAGTTGCTGCGTACATTGTATTATGAGACCGAGCCGGCGCTGACCGGCGGCTTTTCCGAGGTCAACCGCGCCCAGCGCATCGCCATGGCGCAGGCCGAATTCCGCGCCGCCTTCACCGAATGGCCGGAGGCCGAGCTCAATGCCTATATCAGCCGGCATTATCCGGCGTACTGGCTCAAGGTCGAGCTCGATCGCAAGCTGCGCCACGCCCGCTTCCTGCGCGCGTCCGAGGAAGCCGGCCACAAGCTGGCGATCAATGTCGGCTATGACGAGGCGCGCGGCGTCACCGAACTGACCATCCTCGCGGTTGACCATCCGTGGCTGCTGTCGATCATCGCGGGGGCCTGCGCCGCCGCCGGCGCCAATATCGTCGACGCCCAGA
The DNA here is from genome assembly GCF_025356345.1 of Tardiphaga sp. Classification (GTDB taxonomy): domain Bacteria; phylum Pseudomonadota; class Alphaproteobacteria; order Rhizobiales; family Xanthobacteraceae; genus Tardiphaga. The sequence goes on along the minus strand of NZ_JANXTC010000278.1, from coordinate 8,411 downwards.
TCTACACCACCACCGACGGCCGCGCGCTCGACACCATCGCGATCTCCCGGGAATATGACCGCGACGACGATGAAGGCCGCCGCGCCACGCGGATCGGCGACATGATCGAGGACGTGCTGGAAGGCAAGCTGCGGCTGCCGGAAACCGTCGCCCAGCGCGCCAACAGCCGCGGCAAGCTGAAGCCGTTCGTGGTCGAGCCGGAGATCACCATCAACAACCAGTGGTCGGACCGCTACACCGTGATCGAGGTCTCCGGCCTCGACCGCCCGGGCCTGTTGTACCAATTGACCACCGCGATCTCGAAGCTCAACCTCAATATCGGCTCGGCCCATGTCGCGACCTTCGGCGAACGTGCCCGCGACGTGTTCTACGTCACCGACCTGCTGGGCGCGCAGATCAACGCCCCGACAAGGCAGGCCGCGATCAAACGCGCGCTGATCCATCTGCTGGCACATGGCGACGTCGCGGCGAAACCGGCGGGGTAAGAACTGTCATTCCGGGGCGAACGCGGCGTCAGCCGCGATCGAACCCGGAATGACGAACCCGTTGCTACGTCGCCGCCGCCACCGTCTTCGCATCCAGCACCAGCCGCAGCATCCGCGCCAGATCGGCGCGGCGGTAGGGCTTGGTGAGCAAATGGATGCCGGCGTCGAGGCGACCGTGGTGGACGATGGCGTTCTCGGTATAGCCGGAGGTGTACAACACCTTCAGCTCCGGCCGCTGCTTGTGAACCTCGTCGGCGAGCTGTCGTCCATTCATGCCGGCGCCCAGCACGACATCCGTGAACAGCATGTCGAATGCCAGGCCCTGTTCGACCAGCTTCAGCGCCTCGGTCGCGCTGGTGGCGGTGTGCACCGTATAGCCTAGCGCCGCCAGATTGATGATGACGTTGCGCAGCACCGGCGCATCGTCCTCCACCACCAGCAGGGTTTCCATGCCGCCGACGAAGCCCGGCTCCACCGTCGGGGTCGGTGCGGCGCAGGATTCGGCGGCGCGCGGCAGATAGATCCGGATCGTGGTGCCGTAGGCCTCCTCGCTGTAGATGACGATATGGCCGCCGGACTGCTTGACGAAGCCGTAGACCATGCTGAGGCCAAGCCCGGTACCCTTGCCGAGCGACTTGGTGGTGAAGAACGGCTCGAAAACGCGGTCTCGGATGGCGGCGGGGATGCCGGCACCGGTATCGCTGACTGCGATCATGACATGGGGGCCGGCCTGGACTTCGGCGTGCAGCGCCGCATAGGCCTCGTCGAGCATGATGTTGGCAGTCTCCAGCGTCAGCTTGCCGCCGGACGGCATCGCGTCGCGGGAGTTGACGGCGAGGTTGAGCAGCGCGTTCGCGAGCAGCGTCGGATCGGCCATCACCGGCCAGAGGTCGCGCACCAGCCGCAGCTCGATCTCGACCTGCTCGCCAAGCGTCGGCCGCAACAGCCGCCCGGCATCATGCATCAGGGCGTTGACGTCGAGCTCGCGCGGCTGCATCGGCTGCTTGCGCGCGAAGGACAGCAACCGATGCGTCAGGCTGGCACCGCGGTCGACAGCTTCCTCGATCATCCCGGCCACTTCCGCCAGCTTCGGCCGGTCCCGGACGCCGTCGGCCAACAGCTCCACCGCGCCGGCGATGACCGTGAGGATATTGTTGAAATCATGCGCGATGCCGCCGGTGAGCTGGCCGACGGCTTCCATCTTCTGCGCCTGCTGCAACTGGCGTTCGGTTTCCCTGAACGTGGTGAGATCGCGGTAGACAAGGACGGCCCCTTCCATCTGGCCGAAGGCGCCGGACAGGATGCGGCCGCTGGCGGCGAACTGGGTGAGGGCGGGCTCGGTGCCGCGACGGAACGCAATCTCGACATTGTCGAAACTCTCGCCGCGCAGCGCGCGGGAGATCGGCGTCTCCTCGGGCGGCAGCGGCGTCACGCCGTCGCGGCGGAAGCGGTGATGGCTTGTCTGGTAGGCCGGCAACCCGATCGGCAGGTCGCTGCCGAACAGCGTCCTGCAGGTGGCATTGGAGAATACGGTGCGCGCCTCGGCATCGATGATCAGCAGGCCATCCGCCAGGCTGTCGACGGTCTTGTCGAACAGTTCGGACTTGTCACGCAACGCCGCCGTCTTGTCGTTGACGTTGATGGCCATGCGTTGAAACGCCGCCGCCAGTTGGCCGATCTCGCCATGGCTGCCGGTGGGGAGCTGGATCACCTCGCCGCGGCCGAATTTCTCCACTGCCTCGGTGATCTGGCGCAGCGGCCGCGCCAGCGAGCGCGACACGATCACGGCCATGGTGATCGCCAGCGCCACCGGGGCCAGCGCCGCGATGCTGTCGGAACGTCGCAGATTCGAGGCTGGTGCCATGATGGCCTGGTAGGACATCGTCTCGATGACGCCGATCCGCGGGCGATCCGCCATCTTCGCACTGACCAGCGCCGCCGCGATCCGCTCGCCGCCGCTTTTCTCGATCACCGCCGAACCGCTGCCAACGGTGCTGACCGCCCGCGCCAGCGCCGGAAACTCATCCTGCCAGCGATGCGGCGTGCCGAGGTCGAAGCCGAACGCCCGGTCGTTGTCGGGATGCAGCAGGAAATCGCCATTGGCGTTGACGATGTAGATTTGCGCATCGTCATCCATCGCGGCACGAATGCCTTCGAAAATCGGCCTTATATCGAGATTGACGATCACGATGCCGAACGGCTTGCCGGTGGCGTCCGGCATCATCGTGGCGACGCGCAGCACCGGAACATGCGGCACTTCCAGCCTGCCATATTCCTGGTTGAGCTCGATCGGCGAGATATAGACCTGCCCGGCCGGCAGCGTGATCGCCTCGCGAAAATAGCCGCGGTCGTCCTTCGACTGCAGGTCGCCCGGCGCCACCACGCGGATCGCGTTGTCCGGCCCATTGCGGTCGACGCGGATGATTTCGCGACCGCCATTGGCGATCCCGATCAAGCGCAATTGCTGGATCGCCGGCTTGGCGACCAACTGCCCGACATAGATGTTTTCGATTTGCTCGCGCCACTTCGCCGCGGAGGTATTTCCGTCGCTGTCGAAACCACCGTCAAGCAGCGCGCGCACCAGCCCGTCATGGGCCGGGATCGAGCGCAGCGCCAGCACGTCGCCGCGCACGACGCGTAGATAGATGTCGAGGATGCCGAGCCGGGCGCGCGCCTGGGTGGTGAGCCGCGCCAGCGCCGCGGGCACGACATTGGCTTCGACGCTGTGATAGCCGGCCACGCCAGCCGCCGCGGTGCCGAGCACCAGCGTCACCATCGCGAGCGTGAGCCGGGTCGAGAGCCTCATGCGACCATCCGCATTCTGTTCCGGCACGACATGAAGCGGACCGACTCGGACATCAATTGCCGGCGCCGCCGATTTGACAAGAGCAATCCCGACCACAAGGCGCCGGTATTGTCCGCCGCGCGCGACCGGTCATGCTATGCTTGCACGGCAGATAGCGTCGGGCGCGCGCGGGAGGATTTGATGCAGGTCGTCGGCAATGCACTGGTCGCGCTGGTCGCGGCGCTACATTTGTATTTCCTGGTACTGGAGATGTTTCTCTGGACCCGGCCCTACGGCCTCAAGACCTTCGGCAACACGGCGGCCAGGGCGCGGGACAGCGCGGTGCTCGCCGCCAATCAGGGCCTCTATAACGGCTTTCTCGCCGCCGGCCTGGTCTGGGGCCTAGCGCACCCGGCGCCGGTGTTCGCGTCGCAGCTCAAGGTCTTCTTCCTGCTCTGCGTGATCGCGGCAGGGCTTTACGGCGCGGCGACGGTGAGCCGCAAGATCCTGCTGGTGCAGGCAGCTCCCGCCGCGCTGGCGCTGCTGGTGATCTGGCTCGGTTGAGCCGCACGACCGGAACGCGCTGTCGCCAGCACGATTCTGCCAGGCACCGTTTAATTGTGCTTCTTGTCCTTCTTCATGTTGCCCGAGGCCATCCCGCTGGTGCTGCCTTTGGCCATCGAATCCGGACGATCGACCGCGGTGCTGGTGGTGGTGGTGCCAGACGGGTTGACGCCGATTCCGGTGGAACCGGGTTGCGGCGCGCTCGGATTGGCACCGGCCTGCGCGAAGCGACGCCGGACATCAGGGAGACGAAAGCAATTGCGAGGACGATCTGGTTCCTGTGAACTCCAGTTGGATGGTTGAGCGTCCATCCAATGGCAAAATGTGATTCCAGTTCCTCACACCACAACCAGAAATGCCGCCAGTCCGATCAGCAACGCAATTCCCACCAGGATCAGGATCAGAAATAATTTAGCCATGGTTGATAACGAAGGCGCCGCTACGAAGTTGCATGCGACGTTGTCGCGGCGCTGGGCCGGCGGCGCGGCGCTGGTCGGATGGGCTGATCCATGGCCCGAACCGCTGAGCGGCCGCGGCTCGGCATTGCCATCTCAGGTTCCCTGCGTCACACTCGGTGGTAACGGCGGCACCCTCGCGGGCATGATCGTCGACGACATGACATATCACTATCAGGGGAAGGCAACGCCATGAGGACTTCGGTTTTTAGTGCTTCGTTTTTGGCTGCCCGCGCCGGCCAGGGGCTCGCCGCCGCGCTGCTGATCGCACTATCCGCCTCCACCGCGTCCGCGCAGAAGAAATACGACCCCGGCGCCACCGACACCGAAATCAAGATCGGCCAGACGGTGCCGTTTTCCGGCCCGGCCTCGGCCTATTCCTCGATCGGCAAGACCCAGGCCGCCTATTTCAGGATGGTCAACGAGCAGGGCGGGATCAACGGCCGCAAGATCAACCTGATCCAGTATGACGACGCCTATTCGCCGCCGAAAGCGGTGGAACAGGTCCGCAAACTGGTGGAATCCGACGAGGTGCTGCTGACGTTCCAGATCGTCGGCACGCCGTCCAACGCCGCCGTGCAAAAATATCTCAACCAGAAGCAGGTGCCGCAATTGTTCGCGGCCACCGGAGCGACCCGCTTCTCCGACCCGAAGAACTTTCCCTGGACGATGGGCTACAACCCGAACTACCAGAGCGAAGGACGCATCTACGGCAAATACATCCTGAAGAACTACCCGAACGCCAAGGTCGCGATCCTGTGGCAGAATGACGACCTCGGCCGCGACTACGTCACCGGGATCAAGGCCGGGCTCGGCGACAAGGCCGCGGGCATGATCGTCTCCGACGCCTCCTACGAATTGTCCGACCCGACCATCGATTCCCAAGTGGTGAAGCTGAAATCCTCCGGCGCCGACCTGCTGTTCTCGGCCTCGACGCCGAAATTCGCCGCCCAGGCGATCAAGAAGGTCGCCGATCTCGGCTGGAAGCCGACCCATATCGTCGACATCAACGCCACCTCGGTCGGCGCCGTGCTGGTGCCCGCCGGGCTGGACAATTCCAAGGGACTGATCTCGACCAATTACGGCAAGGACCCGGCCGACCCGCAATGGAAGGACGACGCCGGCATGAAGCGCTATTTCGCTTTCATGGAAAAGTACTATCCCGACGGCGACAAGAACTCGAACTTCAACACCTATGGCTACGGTAATGCGCAGCTAATGGTCGAAGTGCTGAAGCGCTGCGGCGACGATTTGACCCGCGCCAATGTGATGAAGCAGGCGACGACATTGTCCGGCTACACCAACGACCTCGGCCTGCCCGGCATGAGCTACTCCACCACGCCCACCGACTACCGCCTCAACAAGCAGCTGCAGATGCAGAAATTCAACGGCGAGCGCTGGGAGCTGTTCGGCCCGATCATCGAGGATGATGTGAACGGGTGAGGCGCGTCTCCAGGACGCAATATCCTCTCGACAGTCGTCCCCGCGTTGCGAGCCTTCGCTCGCGCCGAGCGGGGACGCATACGCCGTGCAGAATTCTGGCGTGGCGAAGCTGCCGATCAATCCTCATGACGCCGGAGGTTATGGTTCCCCGCTTTCGCGGGGACGACCTCGGAGATCCGGAAAACGGCCAGCGCGCACCACCGCGCAAACCCATCGTTTTTTCCGTCCGCGTTAATCTCTGCTTAACGGCGCTTTAAACCGGGAACAGTAGGGTCGCGCATCGGAAGCGTGGGTGGCGGATGGCGAAGAAAAAGGGCGGGCGCAAGGAGCCGACATTCGGGGTTTCGGCCTCGCTGTCGGAGCCGCGGATGAATCCGCGGGACCGCGTCGCCCGCGACGAGGATGATCTGCCCAGGGAAAAGCCCAAACCCGCGCCGCGCAAGGCCGCGGAGCGCAGCGCGCGAAAATCGCGCAAGGCCAGCCGCGCGCGGACATCCGGGCGGATCGGCGGCCTGGTTCGCAAGACATTCTACTGGGGCGCGGTGCTCGGGCTGTGGGGCGCGATCGCGGTGGTCGGCGTGGTGATCTATGTCGGCGCGCATCTGCCGCCGATCCAGTCGCTGGAAATTCCGCCGAAGCCGCCGAGCGTGCAGATCGTCGGCATGGACGGCAGCTTGCTGGCGACAAGGGGCGAACAGGCCGGCGCCAATGTCGCGCTGAAGGACCTGCCGCCATTCCTGCCGAAAGCCTTCATTGCCATCGAGGACCGCCGCTTCTATTCGCATTACGGCGTCGACCCGATCGGCATCGCGCGCGCCGCGGTCACCAATTTGCTGCATCACGGCGTGTCGCAGGGCGGCTCGACGCTGACCCAGCAGCTGGCGAAAAACCTGTTCCTGACGCAGGAGCGCACCATGGCGCGCAAGCTGCAGGAGGTGGAACTGGCGTTCTGGCTGGAGCGCAAGCATTCCAAGAACGAGATCATCGAGCTGTATCTCAACCGGGTGTATTTCGGCAGTGGCGCCTACGGCGTCGAGGCGGCGGCGCAGCGCTATTTCGGCAAGTCGGCGAAGAGCGTGACGATTTCGGAAGCGGCGATGCTGGCGGGGCTGGTCAAATCGCCGTCGCGGCTGGCGCCGAACCGCAACCCGGAAGGCGCCGAGGCGCGCGCGAAAATCGTGCTGGCGGCGATGGAAGATGCCGGGTTCATCACGGCGGCGCAGGCCAAGGCCTCGATCGGCGCGCCGTCCTACAACGTCAAGCCGGTCGGCGCCGGCACCGTGAACTATGTCGCCGACTGGATCGGCGAAGTGCTCGACGATCTGGTCGGCCAGATCGACCAGAGCATCATCGTCGAGACCTCGATCGATCCGAAGCTGCAGGCCGTGGCGGAGGCCTCGATCATCGACGAGCTGGCGGCCAAGAGCGTCAAGTTCAACGTCAGCCAGGGCGCGCTGGTGGCAATGACGCCGGACGGTTCGGTGCGCGCGATGGTCGGCGGCCGCAATTACGCCGACAGCCAGTTCAACCGCGCGGTGACCGCCAAGCGGCAGCCAGGCTCGTCGTTCAAGCCGTTCGTCTATCTGACCGCGATCGAGGCCGGGCTGACGCCGGAGACGATCCGCACCGACGCGCCGCTCGACGTCAAGGGCTGGAAACCGGAGAACTACACCCACGAATATTTTGGCGCGGTAACGCTGAAACAGGCGCTGGCGATGTCGCTGAACACCGTCGCGGTGCGGCTCGGGCTCGAGGTTGGCGCGGCCAGCGTGGTGCGCACCGCGCACCGGCTCGGCATCGCCTCCAAGCTGGAGGCCAATGCCTCGATCGCGCTCGGCACCTCGGAAGTGTCGCTGACCGAGCTGGTCGGCGCCTATGTGCCGTTTGCCAATGGCGGGCTCGGCGTCACGCCGCATGTAATCAACAGGATCCGCAACGTCGCCAACAACAAGGTGATCTATGCCCGGCCGGCGGATGCGCTGGGCACCGTGATCGACGCCCGCGCGGTGGCGATGATGAACACCATGATGCAGGAGACGCTGATCTCCGGCAGCGCCAAGAAGGCTGACCTGGCGGGCTGGGGCGCAGCCGGCAAGACCGGCACCAGCCAGGATTTTCGCGACGCCTGGTTCATCGGCTACACGTCGCGGCTGGTGACCGGCGTGTGGCTCGGCAATGACGACAATTCGCCGACCAGGAAGGCGACCGGCGGTGGATTGCCGGTGGAGATCTGGTCGCGCTTCATGAAGACCGCGCATCAGGGCCTGCCGCCGGAACCGGTGCCCGGCCTGGCGCCGAGCAGCGCGTTCGGCGGCATCGGCCAGGCGATGTCGCAACTGCTGCCGGGGATCAGCGCGCCCGCCTCGGAAGCGCCGGCGCGCGGCTATGTGCCGAGCGCGCCGGTCTATAATGGTGCGCGGCCGCAGCCGCCGGCGCCCACTCAGACCACTTATCGCGACGCGCGCGGTTCGCAGCCGCAGCCGAACGCGCGCCCGGAAGCCGCGAGCGGGCTCGACGGCTGGCTGGTGGATCGGCTGTTCGGGAGATAAGGGCTCCGTTCCCCGGACGCAGAAAGAAACCGGGATCCCGGATCTGCGCAGCGGCATGAAGGATGCCGCAGCGCGTCCGGGACACGACGCCGAGGCGTCTAGAGCGTTTCATTGATTGATTGAAACTGGA
>NZ_JANXTC010000270.1:0-31800 GCF_025356345.1 Tardiphaga sp. | reverse complement strand
CGGTCGGCGGCGGGGACGGAAACAGCGTAGAAATCACGTTCCACTGCGCATCGCTCAGCGACGATGGATATTGCCCCGCCGCGCAACTATGCTGCGCGCGGGTGGCGGCGGTCCACATGGTGTCCTCCCCGGTTTGGTTCGTACCTCCAGGGATTCACACGGACCGTCGTCACTCAACCTGTTTCTTCAGTTCCCGCAAACACGTCGCTGACCATTAGAGTTCTCAAACAGGCTCTAAGGTCAATTTCCCGTTTTGTCCTGCCCGCTGGCGCTTTGCCGCTTGCGTTTAAGGCCTAGTTCCATACAAATACAGATGCTACTTTAGATAGTATATTACATCCCAGCAATCTTAAATAAACGGATGGGGATAACGCCATGGGGATTGAAATTCACGTCATCACCGGACTGGACGGGCAAAGTGCCTCGGTCAGGGCCTCCGGCAGCGTTCAGCACATCATCACCGACGCCGAACGCAACACCTTCGGGATCAACGACGCCGCGCTGAAAAATGCCGTCGCCCGGTATTTCGGGCAAGCGCCCGATGACGCCTTCCTGCACAGCGACACTCCGTGGGGCGATCTGTACCGCACCTATGGTTGGTCACAAGTCCAGACGGTTTTGACCGTCGCGAGCGCGACCGTCACCGGCATTACGTCGGATCCGGTGATTGTGGCCCAGAATGTTCTGCGCAATGACAGCAAGGTACCGGGCACGTTCAGCGCCAGCGCGTCGGAATCCGTCAGCGACACGACGTCGAACACCTGGTCGTCGAGCGGTTCCGTCCAGGTCTCAGAAAAATTCAGCTACGAGGTGTCGTTTCTCGGTACCGGCGGCAAAGGCGAGACTTCACTCGCCTACACGCACAGCTGGGGAGAGAGCAAAACCGAGAGCAAACAGGTCACCGTCGGATCCACCCAAGGCGTCACGGTGACGTTGGCGCCGGGCCAAGCGGTGAATGCCCAGATCACGGCGTCGCGCGGCGTCATGAAGGTCCGGATTGTCTACAACGCGACGCTGACCGGCTTGGTGGCGATAAACTACGGCAACCGGTACAAAGGTCACCACTTCTGGGGGCTTCCACTCTCCGGCGCGATGGCAGCGGCAGGATTGTCGATCAACAAGACCTTCACCGAAGACATCGAGATCGGCTTCTACGCAAATGACCAGGTCATTCTGACCGATCCGGTTTCCCAGCAGGTGATGAGCCTGCATCACGGTGCGGCCATGCCCGGCATCGGCGGGGTGCCCGCTGAAAGGAAGGCGCTCACTTTTGAGCGCATCGGGGACTAAGCGGAAGGAACCGGGAGGCTGGCGCATCGCGCCCATTGCGGATCGCTGAACGCTGTGGCTTGCGGAACCCGCCGGCGCAATCCATTTGAGAGAAACCGTGCCCGACCGGGCGCGGCTGGTTTTCGTTCAGGCTTGCCCGGCTGCAATTATGATTTGCGCCGCCACGGCCGGGCTATCGGCGTTCTGGGCTTCCCGCATGACCTCCTATGACGGCCCTGTCTCCGATCATTTCGACGGCAAGACCTTCTTCGATCCCCATGGCGTGCCGCCAAAATCGTTGGGAGATGTGTTGCGCTGGCAGTTCGGCGGTTGGCGCAACCGGCAGCAATGGCCGGACTGGGTCGAGAACGAGCACGCCGACACGCCGCCGGCCCGCGTCGAGAGCGGCGTGCGGCTGTCCTATGTTGGCCATGCGAGCTGGCTGATCCAGGCGTCGGGGCAGAATATCCTGATCGACCCGGTATGGTCGGACCGGGTGTCCCCGTTCTCCTTTGCCGGCCCTAAGCGCCACAACGCGCCGGGCGTCGCTTTCGAGAAATTGCCGAAAATCGACAGCGTGCTGGTGTCACACGGCCATTACGACCATCTCGACCTTCCGACGCTGTCGAAGCTGGCGGCAAAGTTTTCTCCACGCGTGATCACCCCGCTCGGCAATGATGTCACCATGCGCCGCGCGAACAGTGCGATCCGGGCCGAAGCCTTCGACTGGCATCACCGCATCGAACTCGTCCGCGACCTGGCGGTGACGATGGTGCCGACCCGGCACTGGACGGCGCGCGGCCCGTTCGACCGCAACAGGTCGCTGTGGGCGAGTTTTGTGCTGGAGACGCCGGCCGGGAAAATCTACTTCGTCTGCGATTCCGGCTATGGCGACGGCGGCCATTTCCGCCGCGTCCGCGACGCCCACGGCCCGCTGCGGCTGGCGATCCTGCCGATCGGCGCCTATGAGCCGCGCTGGTTCATGAAGGACCAGCACATGAATCCGGAAGATGCTGTGAAAGCCCTTGGCGATTGCGGCGCGCAGCAGGCGCTGGCGCACCATCACAGCACGTTCCAGCTTACCGACGAAGCGATCGATGCGCCGGTCAAAGAGCTGGATGTGGCGCTCGATGCCGCGGGCATTTCGCGTGAAAAGTTTGTCGCGCTCAAGCCCGGACAGGTCATGGAGATTTAACTCCGTCATTGCGAGAATCGAAGCGACGCGTCAATCCAGAAGGCTGCGGGCGCTGAGAAGACTGGATTGCGTCGTCGCTTCGCTCCTCGCAATGACGGGAAACGACTATTTTTACGGCGCCGCCTTGATCGACCAGGCCACATTCACCGTCACCCGCAGCGTTTCCTCGCCCTGCGCGATCGGGGCCGCGGCAGCCATGCCGCGCATCTTGCTGAAGGTCATGGGCGCGGGCATTCCACCCCCGTCCTCGGAAATGCTGACCGGCGCGCCCAGCGTGACGCCGGCGGCGCGGGCGTAGATTTCCGCCTTGCGCCGCGCATCGGCGATCGCCTGTTCGCGGGCCTCGTCGAGCAGTTTCGATGCCTTCTCCACCATGAAATGGATGCCGCCAATCTCGTTGGCGCCAGACGACACCAGCGTGTCGATCGTGCCGGCGACCTTGCTGACATCGCGCAGTCGGATGTTGACGCGGTTGCTGGCGCGATAGCCGGAGACGACATTGGGGCCGGGCTTGCTGCCCTGCGACTGGACGTATTGCGGCTGCAGCGACAGCCGCGACGTCTGCACATCCTTTTCGTCGAGCCCGGCGGCCTTCAGCGCCAGCAGCACCTTGCCCATCGCGGCATTGTTGGCCTCGGAGGCCTCGCGTGCCGTCTTCGCTTCGCTGGTGACGCCGCCGTCGATCAGCGCAACATCCGGCGGTACCGAGACGGTACCTTCGCCGGACACCGAAATCATTGGCTGCGGCGCTGTCTGTGCCAGCGCCGGCGAAGTGATGAGCACGCAGGTCAGCGCGGCCAGGCAAAGGTGATGTTTCATCGGCACTATTTCAGTGGGACGTAGACGTTGATGATCAGCTTGTCTTCGGCGGTCTTCAGCGGATCGGTGATGTATTCCTCGATAAAGGTGTCCTTGGCTTCCAGCTTCTTGTCATCGAGGTGATTGGTGATCGCCTCATAGGTGTTGTCCATGTTGTCGTAGGAGCCGCGATGGACGAATTTCAGAGCCTTGCCATCCGGTGACTTGCCGATGCTCATCGCCTTCGGCAGGTTCTTCGGCTCATGGTCGACCGGAATCTCCGCGAGGAAGGTGAAGCCGGTGTCGTCGGTGGAGGTGTAGACGATCATCGAATTGCCGGACGATTTGACGCCCTGCTTGTCGAGCAGCGCGGTGATCTGCTTGAACGCATCCATCAGGGTTTCGAAGGCGGAATCCCAGTTTGCCTTGCCGTTGAAGGTGACCATGGTCTTCGGCGTCAGCGTGATCTCTTCGCCGAACGGATCCGCGGTCTGCACCAGGGGGGCCGCAGGTACCGTGGCCGGCGCCTGCGCCGCGGCCGGCGGGGTGGGGGGCGCGGCTGGGGCCGGCGCGACTGGAACGGCCGGGCTTGGAGCGGCCGGAGCAGCGGGCGCCGGATCGGCAGAAGTCGCAGCTGGCGGAGCTGCGGGCGGCGATTGCGCCAGCGCCACGGCATTCAACGACAGCGCGGCCGGGATCAACGCCACCGCGGTGGCAAGGCGTAACAGGCGAGAGCGGCTCATTCAGTGATCTCCAGGGCCATCGGCGCGCGCCACCCAGCGCGCGCACCAGGATGCGCAATTATCACTCATGGTAACACGCGGCCGCGGCTTTCGTCCCCTGCCGGATCGCTCCGGAGACATCCAAAATCGTCGCCACAGATTCGCCGCACTGGCCAAGCTCCGCCGGATCGCCATATAAACCCGGGACAATCGGGACATGACATGAGCGCGCTGGCCAACCACGCTTTTTCCAAGATGAACGGCATCGGCAACGAGATCGTCGTGATCGACCTGCGCGATGGCTCCGGCGTCGTCACACCGGACGATGCCCGCGCCGTCGCCGCTCCTGCCGGGGTGCCTTACGACCAGTTGATGGTGCTGCGGAAGCCGCGGCTGGCGGGGACTGAGGCCTTTGTGTCGATCTACAACAATGACGGTACGGAAGCCGGCGCCTGTGGCAACGGCATGCGCTGCGTCGCCCGCCAGACGTTCGCCGGGACGGACAAGACCGCGCTGACCTTCGAGACCAAGGCCGGGCTGATCAATTGCTGGCAGGGCCCGTCACCGGATCTCTACACCGTTGACATGGGCACGCCGAAATTCGGCTGGCAGGACATTCCATTGGCCGAAGAGTTTCGCGACACCCGCGGCATCGAGCTGCAGATCGGCCCGATCGACGCGCCGATCCTGCACACGCCCTCAGTAGTCTCGATGGGCAATCCACATGCGATCTTCTGGGTCGATAATATCGAGGCCTATGATCTCGGCAAGTTCGGCCCGCTGCTCGAAAATCACCCGATTTTCCCGGACCGCGCCAACATCACGCTGGCGCAGATTGTCGATCGCGATCACATCGTGATGCGGACCTGGGAACGCGGCGCCGGCCTGACCCGGGCCTGCGGCTCGGCCGCCTGCGCTACCGCGGTCGCCGCCGCCCGGCTACGCCGGACCAACCGCGTGGTGCATATGACGCTGCCCGGCGGCGAACTGACGATCGAGTGGCGCGAGCACGATGACCACGTGCTGATGACGGGGACGGCCACCTTTGAATATGAAGGCCGGTTTGATCCGAAGCTGTTCGGCGCGGTGGCATGAGTTGAGAAACCAAGCGCGCTCTTTAGTTCATTTCCCCTCCCCCTTTGTGGAGGAGAGCGGAAGAAAAAAGTGCCCTATTCCCCGTTCCAGCCACACAGCCGGAGCCGTTCGTGCAGATGCGGCGGCGCCGGGGCCACGACCCGGATAGGGTCCTTGTTGCGCGAGATCGGGATCACGATTTCCCGGGCATGCAGATGCAGCGTCGGCTCGCCGAACCGCGGCCCGGTGCCATAGATATTGTCACCGACGATCGGCCAGCCCGATGCCGAACTGTGCACCCGCAATTGATGGGTGCGCCCGGTGACCGGCGCCAGCGCCATCCACGCCAGGCCCTGGCCGCGCCCCAGCACCCGGAAATTGGTGACCGCCTGCAGGCCCTCGGCATCCGGCTTCATCCACCAGCCGCGTTCAGCGTTAAGGCGGCCGAGCGGCATGTCGATGGTGCCTGCGTCCTCGGCCGGGCCGCCCTCGACCACCGCCCAGTAGGTCTTGGAAATCCGGCTGTGCTTGAACAGCAGGCCGAGCGAGGCCGTCGCCTTGCGATGGCGGCCCAGCACCAGGCAGCCGGACGTGTCGCGATCGAGCCGATGCGCCAGCACCGGCGCGCGCGGCAGGCCATAGCGCAGGAATTCGAACGAGGTTTCCAGATTGGCGCCGCCCTTGGGGCCGCGGTGCACCGGCAGCCCGGCCGGCTTGTCGATTACCAGCATTAGCCCGTCACGGTGCAGCACCCGACCCAGGATCTCGGCCTCGGTGAGCTCGACGGCATCGGTGCGGGGCGGCAACTGGGCTTCCGCGAGGGTTTCTTCGTGACTTTCGTTCATGGCGCGAAACCGCTAACACAGCCCCGACATGAACGACACTCCTGAAACGCCCAAACAAAGCTGGTGGCGCCGGCTATCCAGCGGACTGAAGCGCACCTCCAGCTCGCTCGGAACCGCGGTCGCTGACCTCGTCACCAAGCGCAAGCTCGACCGTGCCATGCTCGAGGAGATCGAGGACGTGTTGCTGCGCGCCGACCTCGGTACCGAGGTGGCGGCGCGGATCGCGGCCGCTGTCGGCCATGGCCGCTATGACAAGGCGATCTCGGCCGACGACGTGAAGGCCGTGGTCGCCACCGAGGTCGAGAAGGTGCTGGCGGCGGTGGCCCGCCCGCTGGTGATCGACGCGGCACAAAAGCCGTTCGTCATCCTGGTGGTCGGCGTCAACGGCTCCGGCAAGACCACCACGATCGGCAAGCTCGCCGCCAAACTCGCCGCCGAGGGCCGCAGCGTCATGCTGGCCGCCGGGGACACGTTTCGCGCCGCGGCGATCGAGCAGTTGAAAGTCTGGGGCGAACGCACCAAATCGCCGGTTATCGCCGGCGCGCAGGGTTCGGATTCGGCGAGCCTGGCCTTTACCGCCGTGACCGCGGCGCGCGAGGACAAGCGCGACGTACTGCTGATAGACACCGCTGGCCGGCTGCAGAACAAGTCAGAGCTGATGATCGAGCTGGAGAAGGTGGTCCGCGTCATCAAGAAGGTCGATGCTTCCGCGCCGCATGCGGTGCTGCTGGTGCTCGACGCCACCGTGGGACAAAACGCGCTGTCGCAGGTCGAGGCGTTTCATCGTATGGCTGGCGTCACCGGCTTGGTGATGACCAAGCTCGACGGCACCGCCCGCGGCGGCATCCTGGTGGCGTTGTCGGAAAAATTCAAACTGCCGGTGCATTTTATCGGCGTCGGCGAGGGGATCGACGATCTCGCGCCCTTTACCGCGCGGGACTTTGCCCAGGCGATTGCAGGAATCGAGAGCTGAGATGAGCAATACCGGGATACTCGACAAGAAGCAGCCACATCCGCTGTTCAAGCTCGCCACCGAACTCGGGCCGCTGGTGATCTTCTTCATCGCCAATGCCAAGGGCAACCTGTTCATCGCCACCGGAGCCTTCATGGTGGCGATCGTAGTGGCGATGATCGCCTCTTATGTGGTGACCCGGCATGTGCCCATGATGGCGCTGGTCACCGGCATCATCGTCATCGTGTTCGGCACGCTGACGCTGGTGCTGCACGACGAGACCTTCATCAAGGTGAAGCCGACCATCATCTACGGCCTGTTCGCGGTGATCCTGGGCGGCGGGCTGCTGTTCGGTCGCTCCTTCATCGCCGTGATATTCGACCAGATGTTCAACCTGACGCCGCCCGGCTGGCGCGCGCTGACATTGCGCTGGGCGCTGTTCTTCTTCGCTATGGCGATCGTCAACGAGATCGTCTGGCGCACCCAGACCACCGATTTCTGGGTCGCCTTCAAGGCGTTCGGCGTGATCCCGCTGACGATGGCATTTGCGCTGACGCAAATGCCGCTGATCAAGCGCTATCATCTGGAACCCGTGTCGCTCGCCGAGAGCGAAGCCGACGCCGGAGACATCACCAGGTAAAACGCACCGGCGCGGATGCGCCGGTGCGTTCGCAGTCTAAAACCGAGACAGTCTACTTCGGCTGGCTCGCGATGATCTGGTCGGAGATCTTCTTGTAGGTCGCTTCCGGCAGCACGTTCTTCGAGACCAGCTGGTCCTTCTTGGCATAGGGCCGGCCGGCAATGATCTTGTCGGAATATTTGTCGCCGATCCCCTTGAACGCCATCAACTCATCCTTGCTGGCGGTATTGATGTCGATCTTGCCATCGGCCTTCGCCGCCGGCGCCATCTTCGATTCGGCGGCCGGGGCCGCCTTGCCGGTGGTGATCGGCGCCATCTTGCCGGAAGCGGCGGGCGCGGGCGTCTGCGCCATCGAAGGTGCGGAAGCCAGCAGCCCGAAAGTGAGCGCGGCGGCGGCGAGCGAAGCAAGCGTAAAATGACGCATCGGAATGTCCCTCCAAGGACTGTTTAAGTAACAGAACCAAGCTAGCGGACGATTCATGGCGACGCCATGGCGCGGAAATGAACCGCGGATAAAAGCGAAAATATATTTGAGGGAAGCGTCGACGGGTCCCCCTTGGCCGGACGGCTCCGAACTAGCTTCCCGCCTTCAGCGCCTTCTCGATCTCGACCTTCAGCACGCTGTCGAAATTCTCAGCTGTGACGCCGCCGACGAGCTTGTAGGCAATGCGCCCATCGCGGCCGACGATGAAGGTCTCGGGCACGCCATAGACGCCCCATTCGATCGCGGCGCGTCCGTTGCCATCGACGCCGACAATGCCGAACGGATTGCCATAGCGGCCAAGAAAGCGCCGCGCATTGTCCGCGCCGTCCTTGTAGTTGATGCCGACCATCTGCAGCCGCTTGTCCTGCGCCAGCGTCGTGAACAACGGCGCCTCTTCGTGGCACGGCACGCACCACGACGCCCACACATTGACGATGCTCACTTTGCCCTTGAACGCCGCCGGATCGAGCCCCGGCACCGCCGCGCCATTGGCCGCGAGGCCTTGCAGCGCCGGCAGCATCGTGGACGGCGCCGGCCGGCCGATCAGCGCGGAGGGAATTTTCGCGGGATCGGCGCCAAGCCGGAACCAGAACAGCGCCGCCATCGCGGCAAAGCCTAGCAATGGTAGCGCCATCATCCAGCGGCGTTTCGGGGTGACGTCGCTCATGACAGGTCCGCCGCGCCGCGGCCGGAGCGGCGGCTGACGCCGGCCGTTTCCAGCGCATGAAGTTGCGCCCGCACACGGCGATGGTCGAGCGCGATCCAGACGATCAGGATCAACACCACGGCGGCGACCAGGGCATAGGACATCACGATGAAGCTGGTGTAGGGACCGAGCGCCATCACGGCAACGCCACTGGCTTGCTGGCCTGCAGCATCTGCAGCGATCGCACGCGGCGGCGCAGGATCTCGTTGCGCATGGCGGCCAGATGCAGCGTGATGAACAGCAGCGAAAACGCCACCGCCATCACCAGCAGCGGCGTCAGAAATGCCTTATCGAGCGACGAGCCGCCCATTTTCATCACCGAGGCTGGCTGGTGCAGCGTATTCCACCAGTCGACGGAAAACTTGATGATCGGGATGTTGATGGCGCCGACCAGGGTCAGGATCGCCGCCGCGCGCGCCGCCCGCGACGGGTCCTCGACCGCGCGCCACAGCGCGATGAGGCCAAGATACATCAGGAACAGGATCAGCATCGATGTCAGCCGGGCGTCCCATTCCCAATAGGTGCCCCACATCGGCCGGCCCCACAGCGAGCCGGTCACCAAGGCCAGGAAGGTGAAGGCCGCGCCGATCGGGGCGGCGGCCTTGGCGGCGACATCGGCGAGCGGATGCCGCCATACCAGCGTGCCCAGCGAAGCCACGCTCATCACGCCCCAGACGAACATCGACAGCCAGGCGTTGGGTACGTGGATGAACATGATCTTGACGGTAGCGCCCTGCTGGTAGTCGTCCGGCGCCAGCGCGGATTGCGTCAGCCCGATCACCAGCACGACCGCGGTCGCGCCGGCCAGCCACGGCAGGATCCGTGTGGACAGCGACAAGAAACGGGTCGGATTGGCGAGTTCAGTCAGGGTCATGGGGTTTCTGATAATCGTCGCAGCGGTTGCAGGCAATCCGCCTGCCATAGCATTGTCGTGTGCTGCCGCGGGTTGATCGGGCGCAAGTCCGTCTCAATCGAGCCCGTGGCGCAGGCTGGCCGCCGCCGCGAACGGCCCGATCACCAGGCTCGCCAGCGACAGCGCGCACAGGATCGAGAACGGGGTGCCGAACGACACCGTTCCCTCGACGGCGGCATTCGACGCCGCGACGCCAAAAATCAGTACCGGGATCGATAGCGGCAGCACCAGCACCGCTAACAGCAACCCGCCGCGCCGCAGCGTCACTGCCAGCGCCGCCCCTATCATGCCGGTGAAGGTCAGCGCCGGCGTCCCCGCCAGCAGCGTTAGCGCCACCGCCAGCGTCGAGCGGCTGTCGAGATTGAGCAGCAACCCCAGAACCGGAGTGGCCAGAATCAGCGGCACGCCGGCGGCCAGCCAGTGCGCCAGCGCCTTGGCCGCACAGGCCAGTTCCAGCGGCGTTCGGCTCATCAGGATCAGATCCAGCGAGCCGTCATCATGGTCCGCGGTGAACAGCCGATCCAGCGTCAGCAGGCTGGCCAGCAGCGCGCCGATCCACAGGATCGCCGGTCCGAGGCGCGCCAGCAGCGCCAGATCCGGCCCCAGCGCGAATGGCATCAACACCACCACGGTGAGAAAAAACAGCACCCCGATCAGCGCTCCGCCACCGATTCGCATAGCGATGCGGATATCGCGACTAATCAGCGCGCCGAGGGCCGTCATGAGGGGGCGTTCGTCGGATACATGCGGCCGCCGTCCCCGATCCGTAATTCCCGCGTTTTAATGCCCAGCGGCGCATGAGTCGCGGCGATGATCAGGCCGCCGCTTTCGAGATGCGTGGTCATCAGACCCGCAAAGATCCGCTGGCTGCCCAGATCCAGCGCCGCCGTCGGCTCGTCGAGCAGCCAGATCGGCCGCCGTACCGTCAGCAGCCGCGCGATCGACAGCCGGCGGCGCTGCCCGGCGGACAGAAAGCCAGCCGGCAAGGCCGCGGCATGGCTCAGGCCGACCGCATCGATGCACATGGCGGGATCGGCCGCATCGCCGCCGAGAAATTCGGCCCAGAAGGTCAGGTTTTCGGTGACGGTGAGCGCCGGCTTCATGGCGTCTTCGTGACCCAGATAATGCGCCTGCTCGGACAGCGTCAATTCGGCGTCGCCGCCGTCCAGCGTGACTGACCCTCCCTCCAGCGCCAGCAACCCGCCGATCAGCCGCAGCAAGGAGGTCTTGCCGGCGCCGTTGGGGCCGACGATCGCCAGCGCTTCGCCGGCTG
Organism: Tardiphaga sp.; assembly: GCF_025356345.1. Classification (GTDB taxonomy): domain Bacteria; phylum Pseudomonadota; class Alphaproteobacteria; order Rhizobiales; family Xanthobacteraceae; genus Tardiphaga. The sequence continues at coordinate 20,929 of NZ_JANXTC010000270.1, read as the reverse complement.
TGGCATCGAAATCCAGGCCGGAAAACACCTCGCGGCCGCCCCGCACACATCGTAACCCGCGCCCCGAGAGCCGCATCTTTGCCCTTTCACGGCCCTGCTGCCATTCAGCCGTCGCCGCGCGCACGTTGCATGATCCCGCATTGCTGCGAAACGATTGTCGCTGTGGCGGCGCCCCTAGAAAGATTCTATAAGCCGGAACTTGATGCAGCACACAATCGACACCCGCAAGCCAATCGGGCTTTTGTCGCTGCGGTGTATAGATACCTTTTGCCGGGTATCCTGGAAACGAATTGGGACCGCTCCATATGACCTCGCTCGACAGCTTCAAATGCCAGACGACCCTCACGGTCGGCGACAAGACCTATGTCTATTACAGCCTGCCGCTGGCGGAAAAGAACGGCCTGGCCGGCATTTCGAAGCTGCCCTATTCGATGAAGGTTCTGCTCGAGAACCTGCTGCGCTTTGAGGACAACCGCACCGTCAAGAAGGCCGACATCGAAGCCGTCGCCGAATGGCTGAAGACGCGCCAGCTCGAGCATGAGGTTTCCTTCCGTCCCGCCCGCGTGCTGATGCAGGACTTCACTGGCGTGCCGGCGGTGGTCGATCTGGCCGCGATGCGCAATGCCATGCAGGCGCTCGGCGGCGACGCCGAGAAGATCAACCCGCTGGTCCCGGTCGATCTGGTGATCGACCACTCGGTGATCGTGAACTTCTTCGGCAACAACGAGGCTTTCGGCAAGAACGTCGCCGAGGAATACAAGCAGAACCAGGAGCGCTATGAGTTCCTGAAGTGGGGCCAGAAGGCGTTCTCGAACTTCTCGGTGGTCCCGCCCGGCACCGGCATCTGCCACCAGGTCAATCTCGAATACCTCGCCCAGACGGTCTGGACCCGCGTCCAGGACATGACCGTCGACGGCAAGCCCGGCTCCTATGAAGTCGCCTACCCCGACACGCTGGTCGGCACCGATTCGCACACCACCATGGTCAACGGCCTGGCCGTGCTCGGCTGGGGCGTTGGCGGCATCGAGGCGGAAGCCGCGATGCTCGGCCAGCCGCAGTCGATGCTGCTGCCGGAAGTGATCGGCTTCAAGCTCGACGGCGCGCTGAAGGAAGGCGTCACCGCCACCGACCTCGTGCTCACCGTCACCCAGATGCTGCGCAAGCAGGGCGTGGTCGGCAAGTTCGTCGAATTCTACGGCCCGGGCCTCGATGTCATGTCGGTCGCCGACAAGGCCACGATCGGCAACATGGCGCCGGAATACGGCGCCACCTGTGGCTTCTTCCCGGTCGATGCTTCGACGCTGGAATACCTCACCACCTCCGGCCGCAAGCCCGAGCGCGTTGCGCTGGTCGAAGCCTACGCCAAGGCGCAGGGCCTGTACCGCACCGCCGGCTCGGAAGATCCGGTGTTCACCGCGACGCTGTCGCTGAACCTTGGCGACGTCGTCCCCTCGATGGCCGGCCCGAAGCGTCCGGAAGGCCGCGTCGCGCTGCCCGCCATCGCCGAAGGCTTCGATGCCGCGATGACCGCCGAATACAAGAAGGCCACCGACCACGGTGCGCGCTTCAAGGTCGAAGGCCGCGACTTCGACCTCGGCCACGGCGACGTGGCGATCGCCGCGATCACGTCTTGCACCAACACCTCCAACCCGTCGGTGCTGATCGGCGCCGGCCTCCTGGCCCGCAACGCGGTCGCCAAGGGCCTGACCTCGAAGCCATGGGTGAAAACCTCGTTGGCGCCGGGCAGCCAGGTGGTCGGCGAATATCTCGCCAATTCCGGCCTGCAGAAGGACCTCGACAAGATCGGCTTCAACCTGATCGGTTTCGGCTGCACCACCTGCATCGGCAATTCCGGACCGCTGCCGGAGGAAATTTCCAAGTCGATCAACGACAACGGCATCATCGCCGCCGCCGTTCTGTCGGGTAACCGCAATTTCGAGGGCCGCGTCTCGCCGGACGTGCAGGCGAACTACCTCGCCTCGCCGCCGCTGGTCGTCGCCTACGCGCTGGCCGGCTCCGTGACCAAGAACCTCGCCGTCGAGCCGATCGGCGAAGGCACCGACGGCCCGGTCTATCTCAAGGACATCTGGCCGACCTCGACGGAGATAAACTCCTTCATGAAGGAATTCGTCACCGCCGAGATTTTCAAGAAGAAGTACGCCGACGTGTTCAAGGGCGACGTCAACTGGCAGGGCATCGAGACGGTCGAGAGCGAGACCTATGCCTGGAACATGGCATCGACCTATGTGCAGAACCCGCCCTACTTCGAAGGCATGAAGATCGAGCCGGAGCCGATCGTCGACGTGATCGATGCGCGCATCCTGGCGATGTTCGGCGACAAGATCACCACCGACCACATCTCGCCGGCCGGCGCGATCAAGCTGACCTCGCCCGCTGGCAAATACCTGTCGGAGCACCAGGTGCGCCCGGCCGACTTCAACCAGTACGGCACCCGCCGCGGCAACCATCAGGTCATGATGCGCGGCACCTTCGCCAATATCCGCATCAAGAACTTCATGCTGCAAGGTGCGGACGGCAACGTGCCGGAAGGCGGCATGACCAAGCACTGGCCCGACGGCGAGCAGATGCCGATCTACGATGCCGCCATGAAGTATCAGGCCGAGAAGGTGCCATTGGTGGTGTTCGCCGGCGCCGAATACGGCAATGGTTCGTCGCGCGACTGGGCGGCCAAGGGCACCCGACTGCTCGGCGTCCGCGCCGTGATCACCGAGAGCTTCGAGCGCATCCATCGCTCCAACCTCGTCGGCATGGGCATCCTGCCGCTGACCTTCGAGACCGGCACGACGTGGAAGTCGCTCGGTCTCAAGGGCGACGAGACGGTGTCGATCCGCGGCCTGCAGGGCGACCTCAAGCCGCGCCAGAAGCTGGTGGCGGAGATCGTGTCGGCCGACGGAACGAAGCGCGAAGTGTCGCTGCTGTGCCGCATCGATACGCTCGACGAGCTGGAATATTATCGTAATGGCGGCATTCTGCAGTACGTGCTGCGGCAGCTCGTGGCTTAACGATCACACTTCCGATGTGACGCGGCGCCTCACCGCGAAGTGAGTGGCAGGTGAACAGAAGGCGGCTTAAGAATGGCCGCCTTCTGGCGTTCGAGGGCATCTGTTCTGGCGGCCCTCTGGAGCGACACCGTCCGACATGTGTCGTGGTTGAAGCGTGGCAAAACCTCATGAACTTCATTAATGGCATATCGCGATTGTCAGGCGCCCTCGGCGTCTGCATGGTAGTCGCTGGGACGGGTATGGCCCAGGCGCAGCCACGCGCGGTGGTCGAGCTTTTCACCTCGCAAGGCTGTTCTTCCTGCCCGCCGGCCGACAAGATCATCGGTGATCTCGCCCAGGACCCCTCAGTGATCGCGCTCAGCATGCCGATCGACTATTGGGACTATCTCGGCTGGAAGGACACGCTGGCCGATCCACGCTTCAGCGCGCGTCAAAAAGCCTATTCCCACGTGCGCGGCGATCGCGACGTCTATACGCCGCAACTGATCGTCAACGGCGCCGTCCAGGTAATTGGCAGCGATGCCGAGCAGATCGAGATGGCTATCAACGATACCAAAAAGGCCGAAACGGTGATGGCGACACCGGTCACGATCAAGATTTCCGGCAAGCATGTCAGCGTCTCGGTGGCAGCTTCCGGTGAAGCTGCGTTGTCGGCGCGAGGCGAGGTCTGGATCTGCTCGGTGTCGAGGGCGGTGCCGATCACCATCGCGCGCGGCGAGAACCGTGGCCGTCAACTCACTTATTACAATGTGGTCCGGAGCTGGCTGAAGGTCGGCGACTGGACCGGCGGCGCCGCCAGCTGGACGGTGCCGCTGGAGAACATCTCGCGCGAAGGCGTCGATGCGGCGGTGGTCTACGTCCAGGACGGCACCCGTGAAAGCCCCGGTGCGATGCGCGGCGCGGCCTATACGTCATTGCGTTAATTATCGACTGACGACGTTATTCCGGCGGAGGCGAACGATATCGCCAGGTCACAGACTTGGATCTCCGAATGTTCGGTGCTCCACTATGACGGTTTCGTTCGCGGCTTGCGCCGCTTTCGCCCCGGACTGACAATCACTACCCAAAAGAAATGGACCAACTTGCGTTGGCCCAGTGGGGATTAACTTACTGCGCAGGCCCGGCCCCAACGATCGCGGGGGGCTGGGGGCTGAGGAATCCGAAACCGGAGGAACCGAGCCCGACGCAGTATCTTTTTGTCGCAGTCCACAAGGGCTGCCACTGGGCAAAAATCTGGCGGCAATAAGATTCTTCTAACGATCCCGTGACAGTACATTTCCGCCACCAATGGCGGCTCCTGACAGCCGACCGTGGATCATATCACCACTTGCGGCGGCACCCATCCGGCGCGATCATGCGGGGCATCACAGGAGACGCGGCATGAATTCGACATCGGGAGATGGTGACCCCAGCGAAATGCGCACGGCGGGGCGCGTTTCCGTAGCGCCCGCCGTCACGTTCAACCGGCAGGAACTCAACCGCATCCTCAATTTGTATGGACGCATGGTGTCCGATGGAGAATGGCGGGACTACGCCATCGATTTCCTGAAGGATCGTGCGGTATTTTCCGTGTTCCGTCGCGCCTCGGAAGTGCCGATCTACCGCATCGAGAAAGACCCGCGGCTGGCGCGCAAGCAGGGCGCCTACAGCGTGATTTCGGCCAGCGGCCTGATCCTGCGTCGTGGCCACGATCTTGAGCGCGTATTGCTGGTGATCGACCGCAAGCTGGCGGTGGTTTAGCCCGACAGGCAGGGATCGGCGACGGGCACCATCTGTCCGCCACCGCCGATGGCCCGCTGCATCATCACTATGTCCAGCCAGCGGCCAAATTTAAAACCGACATCGGGATGCAGGCCTATCATCTGAAATCCCGCTTTGGCATGGACGCCGATCGAGCCGGCATTGGCGGAGTCGCCGATCACCGCGATGATCTGGCGAAAGCCAAGCTTTTCGCAATCATCGATCAGTTGCTGCAACAGCCTGGTGCCGACGCCGCGGCGGTGGCTGTCGGGCGCCAGATAGATCGTATTCTCGACTGTGAAACGATAGGCCGGCCGGGCATGGAAACGGCCGGCATAGGCATAGCCGACCACGCGACCGCCGAGCAGCGCCACCAGATAGGGGAAGCCCGCCGAGGCCAACGCCTCGAAGCGCCGCGTCATCTCGGCGAGATCAGGCGGGACCAGTTCGAAGGTCGCGGTGCCGAACTGAACAGCTTCGTCATAGATGGACGTAATGGCGGGCAGGTCGGCCACCGTCGCGGCCCTGATTTCGATTTCGGACATGCCGCAACAATATTTTCACCGGCGGCAAAAGAAAAGCCCCGGCCTTGCGGCCGGGGCTTGGAATTTTTCGCGTAACCGAAAGGCTACTCTTTCTGTCCCAGCAGCTGCAGCAGCAGCGTGAACAGATTGATGAAGTTCAGGTACAGCGACAGCGCGCCGGTGATGGCGGCCCGCTCGGCCACGTCGCCACCCTGCGAGGCGTAGCCGTAGATGTAGTCGTTCTTCAGGCGCTGGGTATCGTAGGCGGTGAGGCCCGCGAAGATCAGCACGCCGACCACCGAGACGATGAACTGCAGCATCGAGGAGGCCACGAAGATATTGACCACGCTGGCGATGATGATGCCGAACAGGCCCATGATCAGGAACGAGCCCATGCCGGTCATGTCACGCTTGGTCGTGTAACCATAAAGGCTCAACGCACCGAACGAGGCCGCGGTGATGAAGAACACCCGGGTGATCGAGGTGTGCGTGTACACCAGGAAGATCGACGACAGCGAGATACCCATCAGGGCAGCGAAGGCCCAGAACATCAGCTGCGCGGTCGCCGGCTTCAGGCGGTTGATGCCGAACGAGATGGCGAACACCATCGCCAGCGGCGCCAGCATGAACACCCACTTCAGGGGGCTCACGAACATCGCATAGCCGAACCCGGTCAAATAGGAGGTGCCGATCTTGGCAGCCGCCGCCGACGGGTCGGTGGTGACCGCCGCCATATAAATGCCGAGCGCGGCCAGACCGGTGATGGCCAGGCCGATCGACATATAGTTGTAGATGCGCAACATGTAGGAGCGCAGTCCGGCGTCCACGGCCGCGGTGTCGCGGCCGGCGACCCGGCCGAACGGAGAAGCATAATTACGATCGAGGTCCGACATGGTCGAAATCCTGTGTTGTCCAGCCGACCGCAAAGGGTTTGCGTCGCTGGTCCGAATTGTATCCCAGAGGCGAGCGCTAATGACATGAAATCCTTGTCATCCGCGCCGAAACTCTGACCCAGAGGGGTATTTGGTAAACTAACACACTGAGCGCAAGCTTCCACGCGTGGCGGAATGTCGCTCCATGGGCTGCCTATGTTCGCTGGGAAACCCCGGAGACCCGCGACGCCTCTTTTTTTGGCGAAAATTCGCTGGCTGGACGCCGCTGGCGCCGTTTCGGGTTACAAATTACGCAGCACCGAGGCCGGCTTCTGGTTGAGGGCTACTAGCGTACCCGCCAGGCCAAGCCCAACTGTGACAATAAGCGCAGCCAGCACCACGCCGGCAGCGCTGCCGGCCTGCCAGATGAAGCTCAGGGTCATCAGCCGGGTCACGATCAGCCAGGCCGCGACCGACCCGGCGGCCACTCCGAACACGGCGGTTGCAAAGCCGATCATCAGATATTCCAGCGCGTAGGCGCCGAGCAGCCGCGCCCGCGTGGCGCCCAGCGTCTTCAGGATCACGGCATCATAGACGCGGTGGCGATGGCCGGCGGCCAGCGCCCCGCCCAGCACCAGGATCGCCGACAGCAGCGTCACCGCGCTGGCGCCGCGAATCGCCAGCACCAGATTGGTGACCACGGTTCCGATGGTGTCGAGCGCCTCGCGGACCCGGACGCTGGTGATCATCGGAAAGGCCTCGGCCACCGCCTTGATCAAGGCGGCATCGCCGGAGGGATCGGCCCTGGCTTCGGTCAGCGTGGCGATATGGGTATGCGGCGCGCCGCGAAATGTGTTGGGCGAGAACACGAGGACAAAATTGATGCCCAGGCTCTGCCAGTCGACTGTGCGCATGTTGGAGATCCTGGCGGAAATGTCGCGGCCGAGGACATTGACCACGACGTCGTCACCGACCTTCAGGCCCAGCCCGTCGGCCAGCTTCTTCTCGAACGACACCAGCGGCGGACCGCTGTAATCCTTCGCCCACCACTCGCCCTCGACCAGCTTGGAGCCAGCCGGCACCTCATTGGTGTAGCTCAGGCCGCGGTCGCTCTGCAGCACCCATTCGGCATCCGACGAGGGTTTCAGATCCTCGGCCTTGACGCCGCGGGCCGAGACGATGCGACCACGCAGCATCGGCACGTCCTCGACCGTCGAGTGCGGCGCCTTCTCTTTGAGAAAGGCGCCGAACCGATCCGCCTCCGTGGAGGGAATGTCGATGAAGTAGAAAGACGGCGCCTTCTCCGGCAGCGCCGCCATGAACTGGCGACGCAGATTGCCGTCGATCTGGGTGATGGTCACCAGCACGGTGAGGCCTAGCCCGAGTGACATCACCACCGAGGGCGTCAGCGCGCCGGGCCGGTAGATATTGGCGATCGCCAGCCGAAGCATGGTCATGCCCGGCCGCGGCAGCCGCTTGGCCAGCGCCATCATCGCCGAGGCAATGACGCGCAACACGGCGAATATCACGATTGACGACACCACGAACACCGCGGCCACGCGCTTGTCGTAGGCCAGCCCGACCACCACGGCGATCAACAGTGCGATCACCCCTGCCATCCACAGGATGTAGCGCAGCTTCGGCCGATGGGTTTCGCCGGATACGGCGTCACGGAACAACGCCGCCACCGGCACATCATGCACCCGCGCGAGCGGCCACAGGCCGAAGGCCAGAGCTGTCAGCAGGCCATAGAGCAGCGAGAGCGCCAGTTCACCGGGATGCAGCGCGGGAACCACCGGCAACGGCAGCAGGCTGCCGAACAGGCCGACGATGATGAAGGGCAGCGCCGCGCCGAGCAGCAGCCCGATCAGCGAGCCGACCGCCGCCAGCACCAGCACCTGGGTCAGATAGATCGCGAACACGTCGCGGCCGGTGGCGCCCAGCGCCTTCAGCGAGGCGATGACGTCGCGGCGGCGGTCGATATGGCTCTTCACGGCGTTGGCGACGCCAACGCCGCCGACCAGCAGCGCGGCAAGGCCGACCAGCGTCAGGAACTGGGTGAAGCGGGTGATGGTGCGCTCGAGCTGCGGTGAGGCATTGTCGCGGGTGCGGATTTCCCAGCCAGCCTGCGGCAGCGCTGCGCGGGCGTTGTCAGCCAGCGTGCCAGCGGCGCGGTCATTAGCGCCGTCGGCCAGCCTGACGCGGTAGATCCAGCGCACCAGACTGCCGGGCTGCAACAATTTTGTCGCGCGCAAGGCGTCCTCACTGGCGAGGAAGCGCGGCGCAAAACCGACGCCGCCGGCGAGCTTGTCCGGCTCGGCCGAGATTTCGCTGCGGATCTGGAAGGTGGCGCTGCCGACGGTGAGGCGATCGCCAACCTTGAGACCAAGCCGCGCCAGCAATACCGAGTCGGTCGCCGCGCCAAATGCGCCGTCGCGCTCGGCGAGCAACTCGGCCACCGGCATGTCCGGCGCCATCGTCACCTTGCCCAGCATCGGATAGGCGCCGTCGACCGCCTTGATCTCGACCAGCGCCAGATTGCCGTCCGGTGCCCGCGCCATGCCGCGCAGCGTGGCGACGCTCGAGACTTGGCCCTGGGCGCGCAAATACGCCAGTTCATCGGGCTTGGCCTCGCGCTGCATCAGCGAGAACGCGGCGTCGCCGCCAAGCAGGGTGCGGCCCTCGCGCGCAAGGCCCTCGCTGAGCGAGGCGGCGACCGAGCCGACGCCGGCGATGGCCATCACGCCGAGCGCGATGCAGGCGATGAAAACATAGAAGCCGCGCAGCCCGCTGCGCATCTCGCGCAGAGCGTAGCGAAACGCCAGCGACGGGCCACGGCTGCTGGGAACGGTCTCGGAAATGGCGGTCATGATTCAGGCCGTCTCGATATGGCCGGAGCGCAGCCGCACGACGCGGTCGCAGCGATGCGCCAGCGCGGTGTCATGGGTCACCAGTACCAGCGTCATGCCGCGTTCAGCATGTTGTGCGAAGAGCAGATCGACGATCTGGCTGCCGGTGGATTCATCGAGATTACCGGTCGGTTCGTCGGCCACCAGGATCGCCGGATCCGGCGCCAGCGCGCGGGCCAGCGCGACGCGCTGCTGCTCGCCGCCGGACAATTGCGTGGGGTAATGATGCAGCCGGGCGCCAAGTCCCACCGATTGCAATTCGCGCGCGGCGCGCCCCATCGGATCGGCATGGCCGGCGAGTTCGAGCGGCACCGCGACGTTTTCCAGCGCGGTCATGGTCGGGATCAGATGGAAGGACTGGAACACGATGCCGACGTGGCGACCACGAAACCGTGCGAGACCGTCCTCGTCGAGTCTATTGAAAGAGGTCCCGTTGACTACCACCTCTCCGCTATCAGGGCGCTCGAGCCCTGCCATCACCATCAGCAGCGTCGACTTGCCGGAACCGGACGGGCCGATCAGCCCGATCGCTTCGCCGGGGGCCACGCGCAGGCTGATATCCTTGAGAATATGCACCCGCGCGGCCCCGGAGCCGAGCGACAGGTTGAGGTTCGAGATGGAAATGGTATCCGGCAAAACGCCGACCGACGGTGAGTCTTTGATGAAAGTGTCCATGCGGACTTCATATGGCACTTTCTTGGCGGCGGTCGAGGGGCTGACGCGCACGTTTATGTGGCTGCTTGCTGCCGGGTTGATGCTGGCGATTCCGATGGCGCCCGCGACGGCCCAGGATTTAGCCAGGCCCATCAAGCTGGTCGTGCTCGGGGATTCACTGAGCGCCGGCTACGGCCTGGCGGCCTCGTCGGCGTTCCCGGTGCGACTGCAGGCCGCACTGAAGGACAAGGGTATCGCCACCGACATGATCAATGCCGGAGTGTCCGGCGACACAACCTCGGGCGGCCTCGGCCGGCTCGACTGGTCGGTGCCGGAAGGCACCGAGGGCGTGATCCTCGAACTCGGCGCCAACGACGCTTTGCGCGGCACCGATCCGAAAGTGCCGCGCGCGGCACTGACCGAGATCATCCAGCGGCTACAGAAACGCAACATCGCAGTGCTGCTGTGCGGCATGCTGGCGCCACCGAACTACGGCGCGGATTATGCAGAGAAATTCAATTCTATCTACCCGGACCTGGCCCGGGAATTTAATGTGCCGCTATATCCCTTTTTCCTCGAAGGCGTCGCCGGCAATACCAGCCTGGCACTGGCTGATGGCATGCATCCTACCCCCGAAGGGGTGGACGTCGTGGTGAAGAATATCCTGCCCAGCGTTGAGGCATTTGTCGGATCAATCAGCAAGCACCCCCGTTGAAAAACCGGTAGCCTCGACCCTGCCATCCGCTTTCCCCGGAACCTTGATGGCGACGAAGCGGCGCTGCTTCGCAGAGTCACAGAAGTCGGTTAAAAAAGTTATCGGTGATTCGTCACCGACCCTTTTGTTGGGACATGATTTTCGCCGAGAAGTGGATTCCACTGTTCGGCGAAGATCGGGTCCTTGCAGTAAGGAGCACGTTATGCCGCGTTTGTTCACCGGACTGGAAATACCGGCCGATATTGGCCAGACCCTATCAGGTTTGCGGGGTGGCCTGCCCGGCGCCCGCTGGATCGATCCCGAGAACTACCACGTCACGCTGCGCTTCATCGGCGATATCGACGGCGTGGCGGCGAATGAAATCGCCTCACTGCTCGACCGCGTCAACCGCAAGCCATTCGAGGTCGCGCTGCAGGGTCTATCGAGTTTCGGCGGCAAGAAGCCCCGCGCCGTGGTCGCCCAGGTGGTGCCGAGCCGGCCGTTGATCGAGTTGCAGGCCGAGTTGGAGCGATTGATCCGACGCTGCGGGCTCGACCCCGAGGGACGCAAGTTCATCCCGCACGTCACGCTGGCGCGATTGCGCGACGCCTCCAACCAGGACGTCGCCGACTATCTCGCGGTGCGCGGCTATTTCCCGACCAGGACCTTCAAGGCGTCACGCTTCGTGCTGTATTCGTCGCGCGCCTCAACCGGTGGCGGTCCCTATGTGGTCGAGGATGCTTATGCGTTGAGCGCGTAGGACGGCGTGAAACACTTTCTCGCTTCCCCTCCCCCTTTTTGGGGGAGGGGAAGCAAGAGCCCGCATATCTCTTCCACGATTTCGCGGCTTGCAATTTGCGCCGGGGTGGGGCCGTTAGCCCCCATGTCCTCCGTCCCCCCAGCTTCCTTCCGCGAAAATTACCAGTCGCTTGTCGCCCGCGGCGCCATCGAGGCCGATCCGGCGCAGGCGCGCGCCGTCGAAGCCATTGCGCAGCTCGATGCGACGCTGTCGAGCTACAGGCCGCCGCGCAAACAGGGCTTTCTCGGCCGCATGTTCGGCGACAAGAATGGCGGCCCCCCGCGCGGCCTGTATGTTCATGGCGAGGTTGGTCGTGGCAAGACCATGCTGATGGACCTGTTCTTCGAGAGCAGCTCGGTCAGCCACAAGCGGCGCTGGCATTTTCACGAATTCATGGCCGAGGTGCACGAGCGCATCTACGGCTTTCGCCAGAAGGTCGCGAAGGGCGAATTGCCGGACGGCGATGTCATCGCGCTGACCGCCAACTCGATCTTCGAGGAAGCCTGGCTGTTGTGCTTCGACGAATTCCACGTCACCGACATTGCCGACGCGATGATCCTTGGCCGGCTGTTTTCGCGGTTGTTCGAGCTCGGCACGGTGGTGTTCGCGACCTCCAATGTCGAGCCGGTCAACCTCTACAAGGGCGGGCTCAACCGCGCGCTGTTCCTGCCTTTCATCAAGCAGATCGAAGCCCACATGGAAGTGCTGCGGCTGGATTCGCGCACCGATTTCCGGCTGGAAAAGCTGGCCGGCCTGAAGACCTGGCTGGTACCGGCCGACCCTGCCGCCGAGACCGCGCTTGACGCCGCCTTCAGGAAGCTGACCGGCGGCTCGCCTGGCCGACCGCGCGACATCGCAATCAAGGGCCGCACGCTGCACGTGCCGCGCGAGGCGCACGGCGTTGCGCGCTTTGCGTTCGGCGATCTCTGCGAGAAGCCGCTCGGCGCTTCCGATTACCTGCGGTTGGCGCATGATTATCACACGCTGTTCATCGACCGGATTCCGATGATGGATTATGGCGACCGCAACGCCGCCAAGCGCTTTATCGCTCTGATCGACACGCTGTATGACAATGCGGTGAAGCTGATGGCCTCGGCCGCGGCCGAGCCGCAGGCGCTGTACCAGGCCAGCGAAGGGTTCGAGGCGATGGAGTTTGCCCGTACCGCGTCGCGGCTGTTCGAGATGGGCTCGGAAACCTACCTCGCTCTGCCGCACGGCCGCGGCGATTCCACCGCGTCCGGCGCCACCACGGGGCTGGTGGAGACGTAGGGCTTCATGGTTGTTCCGGGGCGCGAGCGTCGCGCGCGAGCCGAACGCGAACCCGGGACCGCGGCATGTTCAATGCCATTGCGGGATTCCGGGTTCGGGTTCGGGTTCGGGTTCGGCTGGCGCCGCCCGCGCCCCGGGAATGACAACCAATTTCGCATTGCAGCCCGGCGCCGGACAATTGCGGCGGCCCCGACTTGAACGGTTCCTGCGAAAGGGATAACCAGCCAGTCAGAATTCCTCCCTGCCCCAATCCCCATCGGCCAAAAAGGACAGATTTCCCATGGCGCGCAACAAGATCGCATTGATTGGCTCCGGTCAGATCGGCGGAACCCTGGCCCATTTGATCGGCCTCAAGGAACTCGGCGACGTGGTGATGTTCGACATCGCCGAGGGCGTGCCGCAGGGCAAGTCGCTCGATATCGCGCAGTCGTCCCCGGTGGACGGTTTCGACGCCAAATTCACCGGCGCCAATTCCTATGAGGCGATCGAAGGCGCGGACGTCGTGATCGTTACCGCCGGCGTGCCGCGCAAGCCCGGCATGAGCCGCGACGATCTGCTCTCGATCAACCTCAAGGTGATGGAGCAGGTCGGCGCCGGCATCAAGAAATATGCCCCTGACGCCTTCGTGATCTGCATCACCAACCCGCTCGACGCGATGGTCTGGGCGCTGCAGAAGGCATCCGGCCTGCCGCACAACAAGGTTGTCGGGATGGCCGGCGTGCTCGATTCGTCGCGCTTCCGCCTGTTCCTCGCCGACGAATTCAACGTCTCGGTCGAGGATGTTACCGCCTTCGTGCTGGGCGGCCACGGCGACACCATGGTGCCGCTGGTGAAATACTCCACGGTCGCCGGCATTCCATTGCCTGACCTGATCAAGATGGGCTGGACCTCGCAGGCCCGTCTCGACGAGATCGTCGATCGCACCCGTAACGGCGGGGCCGAGATCGTCAATTTGCTCAAGACCGGCTCGGCATTCTATGCGCCCGCGGCTTCGGCCATCGCGATGGCCGACAGCTACCTCAAGGACAAGAAGCGCGTTCTGCCCTGCGCCGCCTATCTGAACGGCGAATACGGCGTGAAGGACATGTATGTCGGCGTCCCGGTGGTGATCGGATCGAAGGGTGTCGAGCGCATCGTCGAGATCGAACTGGCCGGCAAGGACCGTGAAGGCTTCGACAAGTCGGTAGCCTCGGTGGTGGGGCTGATGGACGCGTGCAAGAAAATCGCCCCCGATTTGCTCGGCGGCTAGATCAAGACTGAGTTTCCGGCACCCCAAAAGGGTGCCGGTTCTGCATCTGGCGATGTTGGCAGGTACCCCATGAACCTCGGCGCCAACCAGCATCTCAATCCGGAACTGCGCGGCTTTTGACTTGAAGCGATCGTGGTATACGATATGCCAAGCTAGATCCAACACAGATTCCAGCTTCATCATCCGGGGTTCGGGAGCGACTTATGAATATCCATGAATATCAAGCGAAGGCTGTGCTGAAGGAATTCGGCGTGCCGGTTTCCAGGGGCGTGCCGATTCTGAAGGCCGAGGAAGCCGAAGCCGCGGCGAAGCAGCTCGGCGGCCCGTTGTGGGTGGTGAAGAGCCAGATCCACGCCGGCGGCCGCGGCAAGGGCAAGTTCAAGGAAGCCTCGGCCGGCGAGAAGGGCGGCGTCCGCCTCTCCAAGTCGATCGAGGAGACCAAGCAGTTCGTCAAGGAAATGCTCGGCGCGACGTTGGTCACCGAGCAGACCGGCCCCGCCGGCAAGCAGGTCAACCGGATCTATCTGGAAGACGGCTCGGACATCGAGAAGGAATTCTACCTCTCGCTGCTGGTCGATCGCGAAACCTCGCGCGTGGCCTTTGTGGTCTCCACCGAAGGCGGCATGAACATCGAGGACGTCGCCCACTCGACGCCCGAGAAGATCATCACCTTCTCGGTCGATCCGGCCACCGGCGTGATGCCGCACCACGGCCGCACCGTGGCGAAGGCGCTGGGTCTCACCGGCGATCTCGCCAAGCAGGCCGGCACGCTGATCACCCAGCTCTACACAGCCTTCATCGCGAAGGACATGGACATGCTGGAGATCAACCCGCTGATCGTCTCCAAGACCGGCGAGCTGAAGTGCCTCGACGCCAAGATGTCGTTCGATAGCAACGCGCTGTACCGTCATCCGGAAATCGTCGCGCTGCGCGACACCACGGAAGAAGACGCCAAGGAAATCGAGGCGTCGAAATACGACCTCGCTTACATCGCGCTCGACGGCACCATCGGCTGCATGGTCAACGGCGCCGGCCTCGCGATGGCCACGCTCGACATCATCAAGCTGTACGGCGAAAGCCCGGCGAATTTCTTGGACGTCGGCGGCGGTGCCACCGAGGAGAAGGTGACCGCGGCGTTCAAGATCATCACCTCGGACCCCTCCGTGAAGGGCATCCTGGTCAACATCTTCGGCGGCATCATGAAGTGCGACATCATCGCCGCCGGCGTCGTCGCCGCGGTGAAGACCGTCGGCCTCACGGTGCCCCTCGTGGTCCGCCTCGAAGGCACCAATGTCGAGGAAGGCAAGAAGATCATTCGTGAGAGCGGCCTGAACGTATTGCCGGCGGACGACCTCGACGACGCCGCGCAGAAAATCGTCAACGCCGTGAAGGGGAAGTAAGCGGATGTCAGTTCTCATCGACAAGAATACCAAGGTGATGTGCCAGGGCTTCACTGGCAAGAACGGCACCTTCCACTCCGAGCAGGCGGTGATCTACGGCACCAAGATGGTCGGCGGCACCTCACCGGGCAAAGGTGGTTCGACCCACCTCAATTTGCCGGTGTTCGACACCGTGGCCGAGTGCCGCGACAAGACCGGTGCCGATGCCAGTGTGATCTACGTGCCGCCGCCGGGCGCCGCCGATGCCATCTGCGAAGCCATCGATGCGGAAATCCCGCTGATCGTGTGCATCACCGAAGGCATTCCGGTGCTCGACATGGTGCGCGTCAAGCGTTCGCTGTCCGGCTCCAAATCGCGCCTGATCGGGCCGAACTGCCCGGGCGTCGTCACCGCCGGCGAATGCAAGATCGGCATCATGCCGGCCAATATCTTCAAGCCCGGCAATGTCGGCATCCTGTCGCGCTCCGGCACGCTGACCTATGAAGCGGTGTTCCAGACCACGATGGCCGGCCTCGGCCAGACCTCGGCGGTCGGCATCGGCGGCGACCCGGTCAAGGGCACCGAGTTCATCGACATCCTCGAGATGTTCCTCGCCGACGACAACACCCACTCGATCATCATGATCGGCGAGATCGGCGGCTCGGCGGAAGAGGACGCCGCGCAGTTCATCAAGGACGAGGCCAAGCGCGGCCGCAAGAAGCCGATCGTCGGCTTCATCGGCGGCGTCACCGCCCCTCCCGGACGTCGCATGGGCCATGCCGGCGCGATTGTGTCGGGCGGCAAGGGCGATGCGCAGAGCAAGATCGCGGCGATGAAGTCCGCCGGTTTCGCGGTGTCACCGTCGCCGGCGCGCCTCGGCACCACGCTGGTGGAATTGCTGAAGGGCTAGTCGCTTCGGCGGTTGGTATCAAAAGGCAAAGGCCCGCTCGAAAGAGCGGGCCTTTTTGTTTCAAATCTCATCCCGAGGCGCGAGGGCGCAGCTCGCGCCCCGGAACGACAGTGTATTATTCCGCCGCCTGCATCTGCCTTTCGCCGACGATCGGCAGGCCTTCCTCGATCGGGTACTTGGTGTCGCGGCTCCATTCGTTCCAGGAGCCGAAATACATCCGCACGTCCATCACGCCGGCGTTCTTCAGCGCCAAGAACGTGTTTGAGGCCCGCGCGCCCTTGAAACAGTACAGGTACACGGTAGTGCTGGGCGCGATGCCAACGGTGGCGCATTCGGCCAGGATCTCGTTCTTCGACTTGAAGCGCGGGCCTTCCGACGTCGGCTTCATCATGCGGTACCACTCGATCCACACCGCGCCGGGAATTCGCCCCATGCGCGGGCAAAAATCCTTGCCGTAGGGCGAGGAGCTTTCGCCGATCCATTCGTCGACGTCGCGGACGTCCAGCAACGCGATGCCGGGATTATCCAGCGCGGCCATCATGGTGGCCGCGTCGATCAGGATGGAGCCTGCTTCGGGCTTGACCTTGAACGAGGCCGCGACCGGCGACGGCACGTCGGTGGTGGTCGGCAAGCCCTTCATGGTCCAGGCATCGTAGCCGCCATGCAGCACCTTGATCTTCAGGTAGCCGAGAAATTCCAGCAGGAAATAGCCACGGCAGGACTGGCCGAAGCCGGAATTCATCGACTGCTCGTAGATGACCGCGGTCTCGGTACCGGACAGGCCGGCGCCGCCGAACGCGTCGGCGAATTTCTTCTTCAGCTCTTCCATTCCCTCGGGCGTGGAGGTGGCGAGGAAGGTGAAGATCTCGTGCAGATTGACGGCGCCTGGGATGTGGCCGGCGGCGTAGGCATCGGGATTGCGCGTGTCGATGATCACGCAGGGTTCGGACTTCATGAACGGGACGAGTTCGTCCGCGGAAATCAGGATTTCAGCCATTAGCAAAGCCTCCACTGGGGTTGTCGGGGGTTTGTCTGTCATGCGTCGTCAGGACGAGTGCCTAGCCTTGGTCTCCCGGGAATTCGCGCGCATTGTCTGCGAGCATTTTTCTGAGTTGCTTGGTAGCGGGGGTAACGATCGCCACGAAGTAGGATTCGCGGAGCCGGCGCTGGGCTCGGTGCGATTTGAGGTAGCCGCGCGCGCCACAATGCAGCATCGCGGCATGGGCCGCGGCCACCGCGGCATCGCCGGCGCGCAGCCGCAGCTCGACGACGCGGCGCCAGTAGCCGTTGCTGGTATCAAAGGGCGTGGCAGCCAGTTGCATCGTCTCGGTCTCCAGCTCCGCCAGCACGGCGGCGAAATCAGCGGGCTGCTGCGGCAGGTAGCGATTGACGTGGCCAAGGCTGGGCTGCACGCTTTCCATGATGGCGACGCAGTCGCGGACCAGGCCCAGCCCCATTCCCATCTGCATCAGGATGAAACCGGCACGGATTGTCTTGACGAAGGGCATCGCCGGGGCCGCCAGCACCTGATCGTCGGCAATGAAGACATCGCGCAATTGCACCGCATAGGTTCCGGTGCCGTCCATCGCCAGGAACGGCTGGCACGGCGTCAGCGCGACATGGGGATCGGCGCAATCGACCAGGAACATGATTTTTTCGCCGGAGCCGTCCTCAAGTTCGAAGATGGTCCCGAACAGATGGTCGGGACCGAGGTTGGATACCCACGGCAACGCGCCGCGCACGATGTAGCCGCCGTCGGTGCGGCGCCCCTTCAGCTTGAGCTTCTCGATGCCGAAAAAACTCTTCATCGGATTGGACAGGCCGGTGCCGCCGAGCCGTTTGCCGCTCGCGGCATCGGCGAGATACTTCGCCTTCAGCGCGGCGTTGTCCGAATTCAGGATGTACCAGACCAGCGTGTTCTGGCACCACGCCATGAAAGCGGTGGACCCGCAGGTCTCACCGATCGCCGAGATTCCGTCGATGGTGTCGCGCAGATCGACATGGCCGGACCATGCACCGGCGGCGCCGAGTTTTCGCAGCGTCTGGTCCGGGTAGATCTCGCCCTCGTCGATCGCCTGCGCGATCGGCGTCAGCTCGGCCCGCGACAGCGTCGCGATACGGTCGACGAATGATTGTATTTCTTCAGCAGCGTCTTCGGGCTTTCGCAGCACGGCCATCGCGGTCATGTCATCTCCGTCGCTTGAAGAGAGGCGCCGCCGCATTGCGTCGGCTGCGTAATTCTCAGGCTCATCCCCGTCATTGCGAGGAGCTATTGCGACGAAGCAATCCAGCTCTTTTAGAGCCTTGCGCTTCTGGATTGCCGCGTCGCGGAGTTCGTCATCAGGCCGGCGAAGCCGGACCCGTTGGCTCCTCGCAATGACGGCCGATAGGCCGTCGTGCGCCTACGCCGTGACTTCGAGATTGACCGGGCGGGTAAAGGTATTGGCGACCGGGGACCATTTCTTGACATGGTCGATCAGCGCGTCGATCTCCGCCTGCGGCACGCCCTCGCAATCCATGTCGACCTTGATGCGGACGTCGGTGAAGCCGACCGGCTTCTCGCTGACGTCGCCGGTGCCCCACACCGCGGTGATGTTGAGGTCGCCCTCGAGCTGCAGTTCGAGCTTGTTGACGGTCCAGCCGCGGTGCACCGCATTGGCATGCAGACCGACCGCCAGGCAGGAGCCGAGCGCGGCCAGCGAGGCTTCCGACGGATTGGGCGCCGTGTCATCGCCGAGCAGCGCCGGCGGCTCGTCGACGATGTAGGGCGGCAGGTTGCGGATGTAATTGGCGTGGCGGAACTTGCCCTCGGCCACCGTCTTGCACTTCAGCGTCTTGATGACGTTCGGGTTGGCCTTGCCGTTGGCAATCAGCTGTTCGAGGCCGCCTTTGTCGATGGGCGCGAGGCAACCGGTCAGAACCGTTTTGGCGGCAACAGCGGTCATTGATGTTTCTCCCTGGAGAAGGTTGGATACAGAACGTTCTGTAGTCTAGCAGGAAGCATGCCATGCCGTGCCGGAGGCAAAAGCCTTATGTTCTGAGCGCGTTATGCGAACGGCTCGAATTCGGGCAAGTCGAAGGTTGCCGCCAAACGCGCCAAAGCACGACTATACGGCTCGAATATTGGTCAGCCGCGCAAGACCGCTTGCGCCTTCCGCGACCCATGACATATGACAGGACATGCCCGATGCGATCCCGCACAGCGCCGAGATCCCTGCTCCGCATTCGACGCCGCGTGACCGGCTGCTGGATGCCGCGACCCGGCTGTTCTGCAAGAACGGTATCAATGCGACCGGCATCGACGCCATCGTCAGCGCCGCCGGCACTGCCAAAACCACCCTCTACAAGATCTTCAGATCCAAGAGCGAGTTGATCGAGGCCGTACTGGAGGCCGAGGGCAAAGTCTGGCGAGGCTGGTTCATCGCCGGCATCGAAACCGCGGCCACACCGCGTGACAAGCTCGATTTGATCTTCCCGGTACTGAAGAAGTGGTTCGGCGAAGAAGGCTATTATGGCTGCGTTTTCATCAATGCGGTAGGTGAACACCCCAAGGACGAGACCCGATTGCGGGCGATCACCATGGTGCACAAATCCGTCGTCCTTGGCCACGTGGCCGGCCTGGCGCGCGCCGCCGGCGCCAGCAAACCCGACTACCTCGCGCACCAGATCGGCCTGCTGATGGATGGCGCCATCGTCGCCGCGATGGTGATGCGCGACCCCACCGTCGCCGACGCGGCCGGACAGGCCGCCGCCGCTTTGATAGATGAGGCTTGCGGCCCCCGCTTGCGACGAACCCGGCGCAGCGGATTGCAGGGCGATGCCGCCGCTCTGGCCAAGGAAAGTCTCAGCTCGGTCGATTAAAACACCCCACAAAGAATTGACGACCAGTTCAATTCTTTGTGCTTTTGAGGGCGAAACTTAAGACTAAATAGGATAGAAGGTCGCTCCTATCAGGCTGGTCCGACAACCGGATCGGCTCTCGCCAATTTTTCAGCGCGACGCCAAAAATCAGGACGCAATCATGTCTCGCCAGGACGCGAATGCCGCTTTCGCCCTCTCTTCGTTTTTGCAGGGTGCCAACGCCACCTATATTGACGGGCTCTATGCCCGTTACGAACAGGACCCCTCCTCGGTCGACCCCGAGTGGCAGGAGTTCTTCAAGAGCCTGAAGGACGCGCCCGCCGACGTCCAGAAGAATGCCCAGGGCCCGTCCTGGGAGCGCGCCAACTGGCCGCTGACGCCGAGCGACGAACTGACCTCCGCGCTGGATGGCAACTGGACCCAGGTCGAGAAGGTGATCGGCGCCAAGCTGGCAGCCAAGGCGCAAAAGACTGGTACCGCGGCGGCCCCCATCGACGTCAATCAGGCGACCCGCGATTCGGTGCGCGCCTTGATGCTGATCCGGGCCTATCGGATGCGCGGCCACTTCCATGCCAATCTCGATCCGCTGGGTATCGAGGGCCAGAAGGACCATGAGGAGCTTGACCCGCGCTCCTATGGCTTCGTCGATGCCGACTACGACCGCCGGATCTTCCTCGACCACGTGCTCGGCCTTGAATACGGCACGTTGCGCGAGATCGTCGCGATCTGCCAGCGCACCTATTGCCAGACGCTCGGCGTCGAATTCATGCACATCTCCAATGGCGCGCAGAAGGCCTGGATCCAGGAGCGGATCGAAGGACCGGATAAGGAAATCAGCTTCACCCGCGAAGGCCGCCGCGCCATCCTGATGAAGTTGGTCGAGGCTGACGGCTTCGAAAAATTCTGCGACGTCAAGTTCACGGGCACCAAGCGTTTCGGTCTCGACGGCGGCGAGTCGCTGATCCCCGCGCTGGAGCAGATCATCAAGCGCGGCGGCAATCTCGGCGTAAAAGAGATCGTGGTGGGCATGCCGCATCGCGGCCGCC
>NZ_JANXTC010000196.1:0-2894 GCF_025356345.1 Tardiphaga sp. | reverse complement strand
CCAGCGATAGGAATTGCCGAAATCGCCGGTCACCGCCTTGCCGGCGAAAATCAAATACTGCATCCAGATCGGCCGATCGAGACCCATGGTCTCGCGCATCGCATCGATCGCCGCCTGCGGCGCGTCGACCGGCAACAGCAGCACGATCGGATCGCCGGACATCCGGGAAATCACGAAGATGAGCATCGACGCGCCGATGATGCTGACGACGCCGTGCATGACGCGCCGCAGGATATAAGAGAGCATGAATGTTCTACTTGTTGTCTTGCGGCACGATCACTTCTTCAGACCGATCTCCTGGAAACCGCGCCAGGCGCCGGGAAACGGCCAGGGCTTGAACTCGACCTTGTCGCGCCACGCCAGCGTGATCACCGGGCGGTAGGTGCTGATGCCGCCGAGCACATTGTCATGCTTGTACTGGGCGATCTGGCGGATCAATTCCGCACGCTTGGGCTGCTCCATGGTGCCCTTGAGCTGCTCGATCATGGTGTCGGCCTGCTTGTCGTCGGTGTAGGAATAGCTGCCCCAGCCCTTGCCGGCGACGAAACTATGCAGGTGGCCGCCCCAGGGCGTCGCCGGATCCCCGGGCAGGCCCTGGCTCCACATCCACATCAGCACGCCATCCATCTCCGGCGGGCCGCTGCGGCCGCGGCGACCGAGATTGATCCAGGCGCCATATTCAAGCCCCTGCGCCTTGCAGCGAATCCCGACCTGGCCGAGATAGGCGAACACCGCCTCCCCCATTTCCTTGACGTTGGGTTCGCGCGGCGTCGTGAGATTGTAGCACGGCGTCTCGAAGCCGGTCGGATAGCCGGCCTCGGCCAGCAATTGCTTGGCCAGCTTCGGATTGTAGGCGTAAGGCTTCAGCTCCGGATTATAGCCGGTGCTGCCCTTGCCGACCTCGGCATAGCGCTCACCCTGCCCGAACAGCACGCTCTTGACGATCGCGTCCATGTCGACCGCTTGGGCCGCGGCCTGGCGGACCTTCAGCTTGCTGAATGGCGAGGCCGGATTATAGGTCGGGAAATCGATATAGAGGTTGTTGCCGGAAATCGCCGTGAAGGTCTTGACGCCCGGCAGCTTCTTGAACTCGGCCACCATCGACGGCGGCACGTTGTCGATCCAGTCGACCGCGCCGGACTTGAACGCGGCGACGCGGGTCAGATCCTCGGGAATGATCTTGATGGTGAGATTCTTGACGCCGGGCCGCGCGTCCTTGTTCCAGTAATCGTCGAACGCCTCGAGCCTGAGCTCTTCCTTGACCGAGCGCGATACGAATTTCCACGGCCCGGTCCCGACCGGCGCCCTGGCAAATCCGTCCTCGCCGACCTTTTCGAAATACTTCTTTGGCAGCGCCCATAATTGCAGGGCCCCGGCGATATAGTCACCGTCCGGCGCCTTGAAATGAATCTTGAAGTGAAGATCGTCGACGATCTCGATCTTCTCGACATTGGCCTGCAGATGCGACCAGCGCGACACCTTGGGGTCCCTCAGACGCTCGAAGCAGAATTCGAAATCCGCCGAGGTCATCGGATCGCCATTGTGGAATTTGACGCCCGGCCGCAACTGGACGTCGATCACAGGCCTGCCGTCCTGCTGCTGCAATTCCCACTTTTCGGCGAGCCAGTTGACTGGCTTCAGATCCGGATCGTAGCGAACCAGCTGCTCGAACATCTGGCCGATGTAATATTGATCGACGCCGGCGGAATATTTGGTGGGGTCGAGGGTGGTGCCTTCGGCGCCGAACGCGACCGTCAGGCTGCCCGTGGCCTGCGCGAGCGCCGGAACGGGGCTCAGCGACAAGGCTAACGCTACCAATATGCTGCTGCTTTTCACAACAGATCCTCCCTTGTCGCCGCGATTTGTATCGCGTGCTTTTATGAACTCAGCCGACCACAGCGTTCCGCCATTGTCAATTGTCAACAATTGTACAAGCGTCTACCGCGGCCTATGCTTGGCGCAAATCATGATGTGAAAGCCGCTGCATAATGGTGATGGAAGCACTCGAGGGACCAGGAATGCCGGCGTCGCGCCGGCGCGGCGAGCGCACGCGCACGATCCCCGAGCAGATCGCCGACCACGTCAGCAACGCCATCGTCAGCGGCGAATACCGCGGCAATGAACGCATCCGCGAGCAGGAGCTGGCGACGCTCTACGGCGTCAGCCGGGGCCCGGTGCGTGAGGCGATCCGGACCTTGCAGGAGCGCGGCCTGGTCAATTTCTTTCCCAGGCGCGGCGCCTATGTGGTCGATGTCACGCTCGACACCATCATCGAAGTCTTCAATGTGCGTGCGGCGCTGATGGGACTTGCGGCCCGCGATCTCGCGCGGCGCAAAGACCCGCGATTGATCGTCGACTTGCAGGCCGGCATCGCCGAGCTGCGCCAGCTTGCCAAGACGCGCACAGCGCCAGCGCAGCATTTTGCACGCGCCATTGCGCGGCTTGGCGGCCTGGTGGCAACGCGCTGCGGCAACAAGCATCTGACGCGCCTGTTGCGCGACCAGCTCGACCACACGCTATGGGGCTTCATTTGGCGGGACCGGCCACTCGACTTCTTCACCCCGCAACGCCAGGCCGCGGCCGTGCGGGAGTGGGAAAGACTGGCCGTGGCGATCGCCGCGGCGGATGACAGCGACGCCGAATTGCTGCTGCGCCAGATCTTTTTCAATGCGCGGGACGCAGCCCTCAAGACGCTGCGGAAAACCCGCGCCGAGAAAGTCAGCGCCGCCGGCCTGATCCGGGACTGAGATATTTTTACAAGAATGCGCGCCGTGAGACGTCGAACCGGGCGCGCCTCTCAGCGCGCCCGGTCTTTTTCAGGGTTTGAACGTATAGCCTGATCCGATCGCGACTTCCGCCGGTACCGGCGGCAGGTCGGCGAACAGTTCGGGGCG
>NZ_JANXTC010000176.1:0-22138 GCF_025356345.1 Tardiphaga sp. | reverse complement strand
GGCTAGGGTGCTGGGTGTAGCGCAGCCCGTCGATGACCCAGAGATCGAGCCCCTCGAGCGCCGGCCAGCTCTGTTCCGGAATGTCATTCACATCCGGCGTGTAGGCGGCATTGTCGATCCGGTAGCCGAGCGCGGGGATGTTGCCGTGCTGGACGAGAAACGGCGTCAGCGTCAGCGCGCCGCCCTTGCCCTCGATGGTGCGGCTCTCGCCAGCCTCGATGGATTTCTGCTCGAGGATCGCCGGGTAGTCGCTGCCCGGCGGCGACGTGAAGCAATAGGAAAACCGCGGCACGATATCCTTGGCGGTCGCCTGGTTCAGATATAACGGAATGCGGCGGCGCTGATGGATCACCACGGAGCGC
Source organism: Tardiphaga sp. (assembly GCF_025356345.1). Classification (GTDB taxonomy): domain Bacteria; phylum Pseudomonadota; class Alphaproteobacteria; order Rhizobiales; family Xanthobacteraceae; genus Tardiphaga. Next base: position 21,776 of record NZ_JANXTC010000176.1, on the reverse strand, counting down.
AAATCGTCGATGCCATGGGTCTGGTCGGCGTGCTCATGTGTGAGGAACACCGCGTCGATGTGATACACCTGCGCATCGATCAGCTGCTCGCGCAGATCCGGCGAGGTATCGATGACGACGCGCGTGATGCCGTGTTCGGATTCCGCCTCCACCATCATCGAACAGCGGCGGCGACGGTTCTTCGGATTGGTCGGATCGCAGGCGCCCCAGCCCAGCGCCGGACGCGGCACGCCGGCGGAAGAGCCGCAGCCCAGAATGGTGAGGGTCAGTGTCATGAGGCGGCATCCATCGCCGGCACCTTGCTGAATAGCCGGAAGAAGTTTTCGGTGGTCTGCTTCGAGATCTCTTCCAGCGACACGCCGCGGGTTTCCGCCAGCACTTTCGCGGTCTCGACGACATAGGCCGGCTCGCAACGCTTGCCGCGGAATTTGCCGGGCGCCAGATAGGGCGCGTCGGTCTCGACCATGATGCGGTCGGCCGGCAGCTCGGCGGCGAGGTCGCGCAGCTCCTGCGATTTCTTGAAGGTCAGGATGCCGGTAAAGGAAATCGAGAGACCGAGATCGATCGCCTGCATCGCCAGCTCGCGTCCGCCGGTGTAGCAATGCAGCACCGCGCGGAAGGCGCCCTTCCCCATCTCGTCTTCGAGGATGCGGCCGCATTGCTCGTCGGCGACGCGGGTATGGATCACCAGCGGCAGGCCGGTGGCGCGCGCCGCCGCGATATGGGCGCGGAAGCCGCGCTCCTGCGCTGCGTTGAAGTCGGTGCCATAGAAATTGTCGAGTCCAGCCTCGCCGAGCGCAACGACTTTCGGATGTTTGGTAAGTTCGATCAGCTCCTCCGCCGGAATGCCGTCTTCCTCGTCAACATGGCCAGGATGGGTGCCGACCGAGCAATACACATTCGGAAAGCGCTCGGTGAGCGCCAGCAGGGCCGGCAGACGCTTCACCCGTGTCGAGATGGTGACGAAGCGGCCGACGCCGGCGGCTTCAGCGCGCCCGAGAATGCCGTCGAGGTCGTCGGCGAAATCCGGAAAATCGAGATGGCAGTGGCTATCGACGAGCATCAGATCATTTCGCTTCGGCTGCCGGCTCGACATAGCGCGGAAACACGCCGGTCGGTGTCGGTAACGTTACGCCGGGCGTGAGCCGCGTGGCCAGCGCCGCGAAATCGCGGGCATCCGCGGCAACGCCCAGCACGTCGAGCAGTCTGGCGCAGGATTCCGGCATCGCCGGCTGCGCCAAAATGGCGACCTGCCGGACCACTTCCGCGGTCACGTACAACACCGTGCCCTGCTTCTTCGGATCGGTTTTGGCCAATGCCCACGGCGCCTCGCCCGCAAAGTAGCGGTTGGCTTCCGCGACCACGTTCCACACGGCATTCAGCGCCTGATGAATCTGTTGCGTGGCCATCGCGCTACGCGCCAGCTCGAGCATGCCATCGGCCTGCGCGAGAATCGCCTTGTCATTGTCGCTGAAATCGCCGGGCTCCGGCAGCACGCCAGCATATTGCTTGGCGATCATCGACAATGAGCGCTGCGCGAGATTGCCGAGATCGTTGGCGAGATCGGCATTGGTGCGGTTGACGATGGCCTCGTGGTTGTAGCTGCCGTCCTGGCCGAACGGCACTTCGCGCAGCAGGAAGTAGCGCACCTGATCGACGCCGTAGGCGGTGGCGAGGTTGAAGGGATCGACGACATTGCCGACCGACTTCGACATCTTCTCGCCCTTGTTGAACAGGAAGCCGTGCGCGAACACGCGCTTCGGCAGCGCGATGCCCGCCGACATCAGGAAGGCCGGCCAGTACACCGCGTGGAAGCGGATGATGTCCTTGCCGATGATGTGGGCGTCGGCCGGCCAATAGTGCCAGTTCGCGGCGCCCTCTTCCGGAAAGCCGACGCCGGTGATGTAGTTGGTCAGCGCGTCGACCCAGACATACATCACATGCTTGTCGTCGCCCGGCACCTTGACGCCCCAGTCGAAGGTGGTGCGCGAGATCGAGAGGTCCTTGAGGCCGCCCTTGACGAAGCTCATCACCTCGTTGCGGCGGGTGTCCGGGCCAATAAAGTCTGGCTGCTCTTCATACAGCTTGAGCAGCTTGTCCTGGTAGGACGCCAGCTTGAAGAAGTAGCTCGACTCCTCGACCCACTCGACCGGTGTGCCCTGCGGGCCTCGACGCACCTTGTCCTCGCCGACGACGGTCTCGTCCTCGGCGTAATAGGCCTCGTCGCGCACCGAATACCAGCCGGCATAGCTGTCCAGATAGATGTCGCCATTGTCGGCCATGCGCTGCCAGATCGCCTGGCTGGAGCGATGATGCTCTTCTTCCGAAGTGCGGATGAAGCGGTCGTAGGAAATGTTGAGGAGGCGGTCCATGTCCTTGAACTGCGCGGCGTTGCGGGTCGCCAGTTCGGACGGCGTCAGGCCTTCCTTGTGCGCGGTCTGCACCATCTTCTGGCCGTGCTCGTCGGTGCCGGTGAGGAAGAACACGTCCTTGCCGTCGAGCCGCTGGAAGCGCGCCAGCGCGTCGGTGGCAATCGCCTCATAGGCGTGGCCGATATGCGGCACGCCATTGGGATAGGCGATCGCGGTCGTGATGTAATAGGACTCGCGGGGCAAACTGGTTGCATTCGCCATAGCTGCGAAAGCCTTTCATCATATGTCGAGACGTCGAATTTCCAGATATCGGATTTTCCAGATATTGGCCGGTGCGCGACTGACGTCAGCGCGTCGCTTCCGCGAGAAGCCCGAACACCGAGAAAACCAGCGGTTTTCGCTCGAGATTGTAGGATTCGGTCTCGCGCGCGGCACGATTGATCTTTTCCCATACCTCCGCCAGCCGCGCAAGACGGGGCAGATTGGCGTTGGCATTGGCATCGTCGGCCCGCATCTTCTCGCCGATCCAGCGGTCGACGCTGTCGACGAAGGCGTTCAGAACGGCGCGGTCGCTGCCGCCCAGCGCATCACCCAGTGCATGCAGTTCGCGCGGGTCGACATGCGGCAGGGTGTCGAGCAGCGCCGCGGTGCGCTGATGCAGTTTCAGCGCGCCGCCGCCGAGCAGATTGAGGGCGCGCGACACGCTGCCCTCGGCGGCCTGCGCCGCCTGCTCCAACAACGGATCATCCGCATCGATCTCCGCCGCCTGTGCCGTCGCATGGACCACGTCATCGATCGCTAACGGGCGCAGCGTCAATTTGCGGCAGCGCGACTGGATGGTTGGCAGCAGCCGCGCCGGCGCATGCGTCACCAGCAGGAAGAGCGAGCGCTGCGGCGGCTCTTCGAGCACTTTCAGCAGCGCGTTGGCCGAATTGGCATTCATCTCGTCGACGGTATCGACAATGCACACCCGCCAGCCATCGACCGCCGCCGTCGAGCCAAAGAACGGCACGGTCTTACGGACCTCGCCGACGGCGATGAAGGTCGGCATTACGCCCTTCTCGTTCACCGTCCGCTCCAGCGTCAGCAGCCCGCCATGGGCGCCGGAGGCGACCTGGCGCGCTACCGGATGCGACGGATCGATGCCGAGTGTCGCCGCCGCCTGCACGGGCCCGGACAACGGGTCCGGATGCGCCAGCACGAAGCGCGCCATCCGGTAGGCCAGCGTCGCCTTGCCGATACCCTGCGCGCCCGACATCAGCCAGGCATGCGCGATGCGGCCGCCACGATAGGCCGACAGCAGCGCCTGCTCGGCGTCGTGATGGCCGAACAGCGCCATGGTTTCGCGCGGATGCGGCGCGGAAACGGTCGCATCTGAAGATTTGGCGCTCATGCAGATGCGGTCTCGAAAAGGGGTTCTGACGTCAACAACCGCTCGCGCAGAGCCGTTCGAATCTGGGCGGCGACCGCGGCGGTATCGGCATTGGCGTCGATCAGCACGCAGCGCTGCGGTTCGCTGGCAGCGATCTGTCGGAACGCGTCGCGCAATTGCGTATGAAACTGCAGGTTTTCGCCCTCGAAGCGGTCAGGAACGCCGTTGCCGCGGCGGGCCGCGGCGCGCTTCATGCCGATCTCGACGGGGATATCGAGGATGAAAGTCAGGTCAGGCTTCAGCCCGCCGATGGTGACGCGCTCCATCGCATTGAGCAAGGCGGGAGCCACCTGCCCCAGGCTGCCCTGATAGGCGCGGGTGGAATCCGCGAAGCGGTCGCACAGCACCCAGATGCCCTGCGCCAGCGCCGGCTCGATCACCGCATGGACGTGATCATCGCGCGCGGCGGCGAACAGCAGCGTTTCCGCCTCGGGTCCGAGCAGCCTGCCCATGCCGGACAGCACCACGTGGCGGATGATCTCCGCACCGGGCGAGCCACCCGGCTCGCGCGTGACGATCGCCCGCAAGTTCAGCGAATTCAGCCGGTCGGCCAGAAGCTGGATCTGGGTCGACTTGCCGGCCCCCTCGCCGCCCTCAAAGGTGATGAACCGCCCGCGCCGGGCCTCGCCGGGTTCCGCCGTAACCGCCCCCATCAGAGCTTCTCGGCGCCGGCGCGAAACAGCCCGATTGCCAATTCACTGGCGCCATCGATCGCCCGCTGCACGGTCGATCCCGTCGCCACCGGCTCCGCCGTATAGAGCGGCGTTTCAACCGCGATGTTGGCGCCGCGCCAGACTTTTATCATACCAACCGGCTGGCCGGGCTCCACCGGCGCCTTCACCGGGCCGCGATAGACGACGCGCGCGATCAGCTTGTCAGCGCCGTTCTTCTGCACCATCACCTTGACCGGCTCCTTGCTGCTCAGCGGCACCGACCCGCGCTCGCCGCCGAACACCTTGGCAAAGCCGACCAGCTGGTCAGCGGCGAACAGCGTGCGCGCCTCGAAATTCTTGAAACCCCATTCCAGCAGCTTTTTGGTCTCCTTGGCGCGGTCATCGATGTCGTCGATGCCGTTGACCACCACGATCAGCCGCATGTCGTTCTGCACCGCCGAGCCGACCATGCCGTAGCCGCCATCCTTGGTGTAGCCGGTCTTGAAGCCATCGGCGCCTTCCATGGAGGCCAGCAGCGGGTTGCGATTCTGCTGCCGGATCTTGTTCCAGGTGAATTCGCGCTCGCCAAAGATCTTGTAGAAATCGGGATAAGTGCGAATGATGTGGCGTGCCAACACGCCGAGCTCGCGCACGCTCATCTTGTTGCCGGGATCCGGCAGTCCGTTGGAATTGGCAAAGGTTGATTTCGGCAGACCGATGTCGCGCGCCCGCTTGGTCATCCGTTCGGCAAAAGTGGCCTCACCGCCAGCGAGGCCTTCCGCCAGAATCATGCAAGAATCATTGCCGCTCTGGATGATGGCGCCGCGCAGCAGGTCCGCGACCGGCACGCGGCTGTTGAGGGCGGCGAACATGGTCGAGGCACCGGCCGGCGCTCCGCCCTTGCGCCAGGCATTCTCACTGACCTTGTATTCGTCCGTCAGCTTGATATCGCCGCGCATCAGCGCATCGAATACCACTTCGACCGTCATCAGCTTCATCATGCTGGAAGGCGCGCGCAACTCGTCGGCATTTTTCTCGAACAACACGCTGCCGGAGCCGGCCTCGATCAGGATCGCGGTCGGCGCCTCGGTGTCGTAGCCGTCGTCAACCACCTTCTTCGCGCCCTGCACGCTCTGGTTGGCGGCATAGGCCACGCCGCCCAAAGCGAGGCTGACGGCGATCACGCCGGCCAGCCATGCGCGCCAGCGCGGAGGCGCACGGCAAGGTCGATCAGAGGCTGGCAAGGTCGTGGTCATCGGAGGTGTCCTGAGCGACACGTCTTATCAGCATCGCCGGGCGCAAACAACGCGGCCCATGCCGCAGTCACGTCACGGTCCGCTGCTGAAAACGGATGCCGGGCGGCTCAGTACAGGCCACGACCGGAAAGAATGTCGCGGGCTTCATCGGCCGGCGTCGCTTCCGCCGGGACCTCTTCGCGTTCCGCGGATGCCTGGCTGCTGCTTTCGTAGGATACCATACGGCGATTGCTTGCCACGCGGCTGCCTGGCCGGGTACGGCTCGAGGCCGACAGTTCGGAAGTGGCGTTGATCGAGGCGACGTCCGCTGACGTATTTCCCAGCGAATAGGGACGGCCTTCCGGCAGCGGAATGTCGCCGCGCGTCACGGCGCGGCCACCCTGCATGTCCGGCACGAAGGATCGCGCCGAGGCGACGCGGACCAGCGAAGGCGACGGCGCCGGTTCGCCGGTTCGCAAGGTTGCCACCAACTGGCGGTCGTCGGAGCCTTCCAGCGGCGCCCGGCCGACATATTCGACCCGGACATTGGCGATGCCGCGGCCCTTGAATTCAAGCAGGTCGGCGGCGCGATTGGAGACGTCGATCAGGCGGTTGCCATGATACGGGCCGCGGTCGTTGACGCGGACGATCACCGATTTGCCGTTGCCCATATTGGTGACGCGGGCATAGCTCGGGATCGGCAGGGTGGGATGCGCCGCGGTCAGCGACGTCATGTCGAAAACTTCGCCATTGGCGGTGAGGCGGCCATGAAAGTCGTCGCCATACCAGGACGCCAGGCCCTCGGCGCGATAATTCAAATTCTCTTCCGGTACATAGACCTTGCCGGCCACGGTATAGGGCTTGCCGACCCGGTAAGTGCCGCCGCCCTTCGGCACGGGCTCACCCATTTCGACAACGCGCGGACTGCTGGACACGCCATATTTGGGATCGAGACGGCTGAAACTGGTCGTCGATGACGAACAATTGGCGAGAGCCAGGCACGCCCCCATGGTCGCTGCTGCGCCCGCAGCGCGGCCTAGCCGGTATGACCCACGAATCCCCATACGCCCCAATACCATTTCCACGGCCTTTTGCCCATCGCTGGGCACCCCAAGCCGGCATTCCCGATACGACCCACATCCGCATCAAGAGATGAACATATCGCCCTGCGAAGACGGCGAAAATGGGGTGCGCGCCGCGATGGTAAACAGACGGTTAAGGGGGCGTGTCCCGGGGGCCAGCCGCGCTCGGTCACGACAGCCGTCATCGTCGCGATCGCGGCATGCAAAGTGGTATTCTACGGGGGTGTTGACCTGAGATTGAGCGACGGACTGAAACATCCTCATAGTACCTTTTTATGATACTCGAGCGCGCCTAAGTGATTCAAAAATCAGCGATTTCCTCGAAATCGACGCGTAAGTATTTACCCATGATTTACGGCCGGAGGCTAGTACTGGACCCATGAAAAACATTGTACGTCATTTTATAACAGACCAATCCGCCGCGACATCCATCGAATATGGGCTGATCGCTGCCGGCATTTCCCTTGCCATCATTTCGATCGTGACCGGCCTCGGCACCTCGGTGAAGGGCAAGTTCACCGGTATCAACACGTCACTGAAGTGACGCTGGACCACGACCTGCTCGACCTCTCGCCGCAGACGCAACGCAACGCCCCTCTTCCAGACTGGACTGGCCGGTAAACAATCGCCGGTACCCCCTTGCCAATCTCCACCGATATGGTTTTTTGAGCAGCCGATACTTCTGGCGGTAAACCCCAAACACAAGCGACCGGGTATACCGCCGCAACCAGCGGAGGATATCGTGGAGGTTTCGAGCGCGGATTGCGGCGGGATCGTTTCAGCCGGCGAATACCCGTTCAGGGACGGTCATTTGATTGTCACGCCGTATCAGATCGAAATCTGGCGCGCTGATCCGGACACCATCTTTCTGGCGGCGCCCTCGCGACTGAGTCGCGCCCTCAAGCTCTACGTCCTGACCGGACGTAGACGACGGCCATCTGCTATGCCCGCCGGTACGATCAAGGCGACGGCTAGTGATGCAGGAACGTCGCTGCGTTGATCACGCCGACCGCGATCAAGGCGACCACCCACATCGGCCATACCGGCACGCGGGACGACGTATTCAGCTGTCGGGGCAATCCAAAATTCCGGGCCATCATGAGCTCCGCTGTGCGTTCGGATGAATCTCAGGATGTGCATTCAAGATGGTCGAATTGCGTCGCGCAAGAGCCAGCTCGCGGTAGCGACATCGCGCCACGCGATTTGTCTCGCTAATCCACAGCGGCGCGCGCATCACTCGCGTTCAATCCATCTGCGTCAGGACATGGCATGAGCGAACGACTGGAAACGCTGCATAAAGCGCGCGAGCGCATGGTAGAGGAGCGCGACGCTTTCGCCAAGGTTCTGGCGGCACCTTTCGACCGCGACAAGGCCGAACGGTCCCGCGCCCGCTTCATCGAGACCCAGACCCTGATCGACGCCATCGACCGGGCCATCGCCGGGGATCGCTGAGCCCCGGAGGCGCTCGATCCGGCCGATATCCGCGACGTAAGCGTGGCTCATCCAGAACGGCTATTCTGCCGACTGAACCGATTCCAAATAAAAGCCGCGCCAACCCGAAGGTTGACGCGGCGATGGCCGTTCTGTTGCAAGGTGGACCTACCCCGAACGGTTACGCCGCGAGGCGCACTTCGTTCATGCGAACGTTATCGTTTGCATTTAGGTTTTGACCCGATAACGGCGGTATCATGCCGGGAACAATTCATACCTTCTTCGCGGCCATCGATCCTATTTCGCCCCCGCCTGAGCAGCCCGTTGATCCCGCCTTGCGGCAAGATTGCCTCATTTGTGGAATGAGACCTGAGCTGCTGGGGTGGAGGCGCCGGGTACCGCCCCCGGGTCTGCCCGCAGTCCGCTATGAGTTTCAGCGCCATCGTCTTTCGACCTTTCTAATATAGAGATGCTCGCCGGCAAAAGCTAGGCTCTGTCACAGGCCTTCGACGGCGACTTTCGGGTTTTTTAACGCTTTGCCGCTAGCCTGATTGTGTTCGCGGAACCGGGTTTTTCGTACCGCGAGCCCATCAAACCCGCCGCCTCAACGCGGCGGGTTTTTGCTGAGCTGTTGCCGCCGGGGCTGGCGCTCGGCCAGGCCCCATTGCGCCCCAGGAGAATCAACGGATGTCACTATCGTCAGCCAGGAACTTCGCCCTTCGCGCCGCGAAGTCACAGGACGACAAGGAAGCGATCGATCTGCTATCCAAGGCGATTCTTGAACTGGCAACGTCGATCGAGGCCACCGACGCCAAGCTCAAGAAGATCAACAAATCATCTTAGGTATCTAGGTACATTCGCGTTAGCTGATATAGTATATTTGTCAGGATCAGCTGTGCACGAAGGCGCTCCACGCTTCCAGACGTCACGTTTGGCGTTGTGGTGCACAGCGGTGCAATCTAGAAACAGATAGCTGGAACATTGAAGTAACAAAGCAGCGAGCGAAGCCGTGGCCGACCAGATTGACGTTGGGCCTCCGTCCGTCCCGTTACGCGACGGCAAGTCCTACAAGGGAATAGCACTGTTCGTGGTGTTGCTCGCGCTTGGCGCGGCGGCAGGGTTTACCTGGCTTCGCCACGGCGACCGGTTATTGGAAGTAACATCCCTCGCTTCATCGGCCGGTTCCAGCGCGGCGGTTGCGGCCACCGATGCCAGCCTCGTCGCGGCGTCCGACTTCCAGTCATTCCAGCAACAGACCGCCGAGGCCCTGCAGTCGGTCACTGAACTATTGACGGCGCAACAGGCGCAGCTGAAGCGACTATCCGACGACGTCTCGGGCCTCTCCACCAAGATCGACCAGATGCAAAGCACCCTGGCCTCGGGTACCACGGCTTCGCTGCCGCCCGCGCGGCTCTCCGTCACCGTGCCGCGCCGCAAGCCCCCCACGCCACGGCCGGCCGGCGCGATTTCGGTCGGCGGCGCACCGCTGGTGGCGCCGCCGCAACCCGTGCGATAGCCGACGCCGCTTGCTTATCGGTTGAAGGCGATGAAGCGGAATTCGGGTTTGCAGTCGAGAGTGCCGGGCAGATCGCGGCCATTGCGCTGACGGCGACGATCAGCCTCCGCGGCATCGATACACCGCCGCAGCTCGGTATTGCAGGTCTTGACCTGGTCGAGGATTTCGCGCCGCTGAGGCGAGGTCAATGACGGGCTGGCCAGGTTCTTCCAGGCCAGCCGGAGCAGCCGCTTCAGGGACTGGATATCGCGGTCGCGCATCATGGTGTCGGGCATTGCTCAGGCTCTGGCAACGAGGGAAGCGCCGACCAAGTATCGCTGATTCGCCGCGATGGAACAGGGATTTGTCGGGCTCGTCCTCGCGCAGGTAACACCTTCGTCTTCAGATGGGCTGCGTCACCGCACGGTCGGTCGCAGCGGCCGGCGCCACCAGCGAGACTTCAACCGGACTTCGCAATTCAAGCGGCTTGACACCTTCGGTCGCGAAGCTGATCTGCCACAGCCAGGTGAAGTAACCCTTCTTCGACAGTTCGCCGCTCTTGAAGAACGGTTCGAACATCGCCGCCGCGCCGGCGTTGAAGGCCTTTGAGGAGTCGAACAGATAGGACGGCCCGGTAAAGAACGGCTTCTTTGACAGATCCGCGTGCTTCGCCAGATAGGCCTCGGTGAAGCCGCCCTGGATGAATTTCTCGATCCACTTGCCGGTCATCAGCCCGTTGACCACCCCGAACGAAAACAGATGGAAGGCGGTGAAAATCACATTGGGGATCTCGGGGATGACGCGCGCGCGGTACAGACGGCGCACCGCCTTCAGATCAAAAGGCAGGCCGTCCTTTTCCACCGCCAGCAGGCTGTTGTGGCCGCTGGAGCCGGTGCAGAACACGATGGTATCGCAGTCGACCGAGGCGCCATCCTTGAGCACCAGCCCGGTCCTGCTGATCGAAGCGATCTCGCCGATCACGCTGTCGCGGGCGGCGCATTCGCGCAGGATCGCCATCGGCGCGTCCTCGATACGGCCGCGGTGATATTTCGTAAAATCCCAGTGCCTGGGACCAAAAGTATGGGCGAGACCGAACGCCCGCCACAGCGCCAGGTGAAGTTTCGGCGCCTTGGTGCCGATCAGGTCACCGGCGAACAGCAACGCGCGGCGAAACCGACCTTCCGACAACCCGGCTGCTTTTCGCGCATGAATGTCGATCAACACGTCGCTGCGCATGAACCAGTAGTTCTTGCGGTACAGCCAGGTTACCGGGTGGCGGTGCCGGTGGAAGCGCAGCACCATGTCGGTGGCGGTCTTGCTGGCGCCGACCACGACGACCTTGCGGCCGGTCCGCGCCAGCTCCGCGAGCTTTTCCTCGCTGAGATCGAACGAGTGCAGCAGCTCGCCGGCGAAGCGATCCGCCCCCTTGATATGCGGCAGCGTACGCGCGGCGAAGCCGTGGGTGTAGACGACGTAGTCGAATTCTTCCTGCCGGACCTCGTCACTGCCGGTGTGGCGCAGCCGCAATGTCGATTTGCCGGTCGCCCGCGAATAGGCCACCTGCTCGGCCGCGACGTTGAATTCGGCGCGGGCATAGAGGCCAGCATGGCGGAAATAGTCGCGCAGATAGGCGAATACCTGCGGCGACGAGATCGGCCGCGACTTGTCGATCCCGGCCGGCAACGGAAAATCATGATATTCGAACGCCGCCGAGGCGCCGTGCAGCGCCAGCCCGGAATAGCAGTTGGAGGGATGCCAGACGCCGCCGATGTCGTCGTTGCGTTCATACATCGACACGTCATGGCCGGCTCGCACCAGTTCGGCCAGGCAGCCAATGCCGGTCAGGCCGCCGCCGACCACCGCGATCCGCTTGGTCATGCCGGTCAGGTCCCCGCCAATGCGGCGCGGGCCTTGTCGCGCTCGCCCGGGGCCGCGCTGGCGACTTCCCGCAACAACCCGCCATAGCCCCTGGTGATATGGGCCTGCTCGGCGAAGGGCGTGCGGGTCATCAGGATACGGTGCGCCTTACCGAGATTGAAGCAGGTGATTCCCGGAAAAAGATGATGCTCAAGATGATAGTTCAACCCCCAAGGGGCCAGCCAGAATAGTTGCCAGGCCGGCGCGACCACGGTGCGGCTTTCGCTCAGCACGCCGTCATGCCTGACCGCGAAATGCTCGGCGACGATGCGGAAGTAGCGCAGCCCGAGAAATACGGTCAGGATCGGCACCGCCCAGTACAGCAACAATTGCGGCCAGAACCCCAGCGCGATCGACGACACCACTAACCCCAGCAGCACCGCGATGCGCAGCCGCGCGGTCAGTACGGGGATGTCGCGGGTCTCCGCATTCTTGTGGAAGCCGATCACCGAGCCCGGCGCGCGGATGCCGGACACATGCAACAGCAGGCGGCGCAGAAAGATGATCTGTGGGGCCGGAAATTCGTAATCTTCCAGCAGCAGGCTACGGACCCAGTCGGGATCCTTGTGGCTGTTGAGTTCGCGGTGATGCGAGAAATGCGAATTGCGATACCCCGCCATCGATGCGGTGGTCGGAAACGCGGCGATCTCGCCGGCGATGTCGTTGATGGTCCGGTTGCGAAACGCGCGATAATGCGCCGCGTCATGCATCAGGCCGCCGAGACCGTTGATGCGGGTTCCGATCACGATGATGGCGAACAGATAGGTGAAGGGATTGAACCAAGTCTCGCTGATAACGACCGCCGCCGCCATCAGCCCGATCTCCAACAGCGCCGCCAGCACGAACTTGCCGCTGTCGATCTCCGACAGGCCGCGGATCTCGTCCTTGGTGAGCAGACGCGGAATATCGCGGGCACTGATGTCGCCGAGTCGGGCCGATTTTCCGGCCACGGAAGTCTCGAGGTTGGCCGCCTGGCCTGCGACAGCAACTTGGTCCATCTTCGTCTCCGAATAGTGCAGCGCACGCGCTAGGAGAATCTTTACCATGCGGCGCACCCGTCGCCAAGAAATCAGTGGTCTCCCAGTACCCCCAAATGAAAAGCATGGCTATTAAGGTTAATCCGGCAAATGCCTGGCGTCAGCGCGGCCGAGCTCCCTGCCCTGATGACAGCCAGCGCTTGCGGCGCACGAGCAATCGCATGCGGCTTCCCTATCGTTGCGGCCTCATGCTGCCTGTACGCTGGCGATGAAGCGGCCGACCTCGTCGCTGAGGCCTTCGGCCTGTACCGACAATTCCCGGGCCGCATCGAGAATGTGATTGGCGGCATCGCCAGTGGTCGCGGAGGCGATATTGACACCATCAATGTTGCCGGACACCTCCTCGGTGCCGCGGGCGGCGGCCTGCACGCTGCGCGCAATTTCCAGCGTCGCCGCGGTCTGCTCCTCGACGGCCGAGGCGATCGCGGTGGAAATCTCCGACATCTGCTCGATGATGCCGCCGATCGTTCCGATCGCCGCGACGGTCTTGCCGGTGGAGGCCTGGATCGCCGCGACCTGGGCCTGGATATCCTCGGTGGCCTTCGCGGTCTGGGTGGCGAGGTTCTTCACTTCACTAGCGACCACCGAGAAGCCGCGTCCGGCCTCGCCGGCGCGCGCCGATTCGATGGTCGCGTTGAGCGCCAGCAGGTTGGTCTGCGACGCGATGGTCGAGATCAGTTTTACCACTTCGCCGATCCGGTCGGCGGCGACGGCGAGGTCATCCACCGTCTGTCGCGTCGCGGCGGAGTGGCCGATCGCCTGCCGGGCGATATCGCGCGAAGTCGATACCTGCTGGCCGATCTCGGTGACCGAGGCGGACAATTCCTCGGTGGCAGCCGCGACGGTCTGGACGTTCGAGGAGGCCTGGCGCGACGCCGAAGTCACCGCGGCGACCTGGCGGCTGGTCTCTCCCGCTGTCGCTGCCATCGAATGCGCCGTCGACTGCATTTCCGTGGAGGCGCCCGCCAGCGTCTGGACCAGCGCCGCGACCTTGCCCTCGAAGGCGCGCACCAGGGATTCCAGCCGCGAGGCGCGCACCACCTTCTGTTCGCGCTCGACCGAGGCGGCTTGTTCCATGCGGCGGTGTTCGAGCGATCCGGTGCGCAACATTTCGATGGCATCGGCCATCTGGCTGATCTCGTCGTCGCGGCCGCGGCACGGCACCTCGATCGCGAGGTCGCCGCGCGACGTCCGACCGATCACGTCGGTCAGCAACCGCATCGGCGACACGATCCGGCGCACCAGCAGCAGCAGGCCGCCGATCGCCAGAGCCGCGGAAAGCAATGCCAGACCCACCGCCATCGCAAAGTTCAGCCGCGCAGAGGAAAGGTCCGACTCGGCCCGGGCCAGCGAACGGTCCAGAGCAGTATCGCGCAGCCGTAGCATGTCGGTCTGCGCCGGATTGGCCCAGGCGCGCCACTGCGTGACGGTCTCGGACCATTTTGGCGCGGCGGTAACACCTTGCTGCGCGAGCAGCATCGCCTGCCGCCAGCGCGGCTCGCTCTGCGCTTCGTAGCTGGCCTGCTGCTGCTTCAGTCCCTCGACCAGCACCGGATCGCGGGACACCGCGATCAGGCGTTTGATGGCGCTCCACGACTGTTCGGCCCGGCCGCCGAAACTGACGGCCAGATCATAGGCTGGCGGCTTCACCGCCTGACCCGAAATCCATGAAGTGAGCAAGCCGTTGCGGCGTCCGACATAGTCGCGCAGATCCATCACCTGGTTGGCAATCTCGACATAGGACACCAGTGCCGGCGCCGCTTCCGCGACCTTCCCGGCTGCGACGATGGCAAGCTGGGACATCTTTTCGCTGGCTGTGGAACGCAGGTCGGCGTTGACCTTGCCGAGCGCCGGGTCGCGCGCGGCCGGCGGCTGGGCGAACGCGACGGCCAGCCTTGTGCGCAGTTCGACCAGCGAGGCGACCACGCTGCGCGGACCATCGGCGGCCAGACCGGCAGCCGCCGCGCTCTGCGCCGCGGCTTCCAGCGCCTTGTCTGTTACCGCGGCATCCTTCGACAGCGAGACCTGATCCACGGTGTCGATCAGCAGCAGACTGCCCAGCAGGCCAACCTCGACCGCTATTTGCGTCTGCGCCCGCTGCGCGTCGCTAACTACCCGCATCGCGACGATGGCCTCGTTGGCCCGATTCCAGGTGGTTCCGGCCAGGCCTGCAATGCCCAGCGACGTCACCACGCCCGGCGCCGCGACAATACAAAGACCCGCAAGGAAGAGGTTACCAATGCGCATGGGTAAAATCCCGTCAAATCATCAAATCAAAAGCCATCCTTAGCGGACAGTGATGTAGCAATCGCTAAACACATCGTCGCCGACGATACCGTGGATGACAACGCCGCGTGGACGGCATGGCTGTCATATGCTTCGGGCCTTGGCTCGTCGGTCAGCGCTGCTTCGCCGCGGGCGCGGCCATCGCCTGATCGAACAGCAGGCCGATATCGGCGTCGCCGACCGGCGCCGCCAACATCTGGCGTGACATCGCGCGCTTGTGCTCCAGCAATCGGTCGAGATTGGCGTCGAACGAGCGCTCGCCGAGCGAGGGATGCACCGCCAGCGGCACATGCACCGTCACCGGCCTTGTCTGTCCGATCCGGTTGACTCGGTCATTACACTGGTCCTCGACGGCCGGATTCCACCAGCGGCTGAGATGGATCACATGGTTCGCGGCGGTGATGGTGAGGCCGACGCCGGCGGCCTTCGGCGACAGTACCATCAGGTTGAAACCCGGCGGTCCGTTCTGGAAGCGATCGACGATGTCCTGGCGGATCGCGCCTGGCGTGGTGCCGTTGATGATCACCGGCTCCGCGCGCAGCTTCAGCAGCGTCGCCACGACGGCGGCAAACGTCGTCTGGGCCTCGCGGTAGCAAACCCTGCGCCTGTCATGCGCCGCCGCCGCGATGCTGTTCGGTGGACCGGCGCAGGATGACGACACGTCTGCCGCGGCAGCGGATCGGCGCATCCCGCGCTTCGCGAGCGTGCTTGATGGGGGGCGATTTTGTTTTCTGAAAGGCACAGCCGCCGTCAGCCCATCACCGGCACGGCGTCACGGCGCCACACTGGCCGGGATGATATCATTGCCCGTATCGGTTGCGCGCCTGAAGGATTGTAGCGTTTCAGATCGACCGCACGCGACGGACATCGATGGGATCAAGGCGATGATCCGGAGCGCTGGATGGCGGGCCTCGAACTCGGCGCGCTTGATGTCGCTTCGCATGCCGCGTCATCCGCGACGCGCGGCGTTGACGCTTGGTCAACGCTGCGAAGGGCGAGCCCGTGTCGCAACGGCCAGGACCAGAACGCCCAGCAGCCCGGCCGACGCTGAGCCCAGCAAGACGCCAACCTTCACCTCGTCCTGCAGCAGGGCCGCGCCGGGAAACGCCAGCAGGCCGATGAACAGGCTCATGGTGAAGCCGATGCCGCAGAGCAGCGCCACGCCGTAGAGCTGCGGCCAGCTCGCACCGTCGGGCCGGACCGCGAGCTTAAGGCGCACAGCGATCCAGGTCGCGACAAACACGCCGACCTGCTTGCCGACGAACAGTCCGGCCGCGACGCCGATCGTCACCGGCGCCCACAGAATGGACCACGTCATGCCGCTGAACGACACGCCGGCATTGGCGAAGCCGAAGATGGGGACGATGAGATAGGCGACCCATGGCTGGATGCCATGTTCCAGCCGGATCAACGGGGCGGGCCGCGCGGTCTTCGCCCCCGACAACGGAATGGTCAGCGCCAGCGCCACGCCTGCCAGCGTCGCATGCACGCCCGATTTGAGCGTGAACACCCACAGCAGCGCGCCGATCGCAAGATAGATCGAGAGCCGGGTGGCGCCGCGCAGGTTCAACACCACCAAAAGCGCGATGGTGGCCGCCGCCGCGGCGAGCCACAGCGGTGCCAGATGGTCGGTGTAGAAGATCGCGATGATGCTGACCGCAGCGAGATCGTCGAGGATCGCAAGCGCCGCGAGAAACACTTTCAGCGACGGCGGAACGCGGGAGCCGAGCACCGCCAATGCGCCAAGCGCAAAGGCGATGTCGGTCGCGGTAGGGATGGCCCAGCCGCGCAACGTCTCCGCGCTGCCAGCGTTGAAGGCGACATATACCAGGGCCGGCACGATCATGCCGCCGAGCGCGGCGAAGGCCGGCAGCACGCGGCGCGGCCATGTCGCCAATTGCCCCTGGATGAATTCGCGCTTGATCTCCAGCCCGACCATCATGAAGAAGATGGCCATTAACCCGTCATTGATCCAGTGCAGCACGCTGAGGCCGCCGACATAGGCCTGAAGCGTGCCGAAATAGACCGTGGACGCCGCCGAGTTGGCAACCACGAGGGCGATGGCCGCCGCGGCCATCAGCACGATACCGCCGCCGGCATCGCTGGCGAGCAACCGGCGCAACGAAGATGGGGATTGATGTGAGCTCATCCGGCTGGGGTGGCATTTTGCAGCGCAGCACTCAACCCTACCCAAGGCAGGAAACTGCGGCCTTTTGCAGCACGTCGCCGCGCCGGGCGGCGGCAGCACCGCATGCCCGTCCGACCGTCGCGGTGAGAATACCGCGACGGTGTGGTATCGCTGCATGGCAACGTCAAGCGCGCCTCGGTACCGGCCCGTAATCATACGGATGGATTTTGGGGGGCTTGTCGCGGTTCTGGCACCGGCGCATTCTGCTGGAACACTTTCAGTGAAACGGGAGGGGGAAATGGCTACCGCCGTGAGAGTTGCGTTCAGGACGATGGTTTCCACGCTGATCTCGCTGAACGCCGCGAGCCCGCCCCCCGCCAACGCCCAGGTCTCGCAGCCCTTGATTGCGAAGGTGAATGCCGCGGTCGACGCTGATGCCGCGCGTTTGATCGACATCTTCAAGGACCTCCATCAGCACCCGGAGCTGGGCTTTACGGAACTGCGCACTTCCGCGATCGTGGCCAAGGAGTTGAAGGCTCTCGGCTTCACCGTCGTCGAGAACATCGGCAAGACAGGTGTCGTCGGTGTCATGCGGAATGGTCCCGGACCTACGGTTTGGTTTCGCGCGGACATGGACAGTAACGCTGTCCTCGAAGCGACGGGACTGCCCTACGCTTCAACAACAAAGCAACGGCTTGAGGATGGCAGCGAGATCGATGTGATGCACGCATGCGGGCATGATGCGCATGTGACGTGGCTGCTCGGTCTCGCAAAGACGATGACTACCTTGAAGAATGATTGGTCGGGGACTCTTGTTGTCTACGCCCAACCCGCCGAGGAGCCGGGAACGGGTGCCCAGGCCATGGTCGAAGACAAGCTATGGGAGCGCGGCTTCCCGAAGCCTGACTACGCCTTTGGCGCGCACACCGCGCCCGGGCCAGTGGGTTATATCTCAAGTTCGCCGGGGGTCCGCATGGCCGGCACGGATCAACTCGATATCACCTTCCACGGCATCGGCGGACACGGCTCTACCCCGCAGATGACGATCGATCCGATTGTCATGGCTGCGCAAGCCATCCTGAGCTACCAGACAATCATCAGCCGCAATCTCGACCCACAGGCATCCGCCGTGGTCACCGTCGGGGCAGTCGTCGCAGGCCGAGACAACAACGTCATTCCCGACAAGGCGATCCTCAAGCTCAATCTTCGCTGGTTCAATGCCGCCGACCGCGAACAGACGCTCAGGCGTATTGATGAAATCAACCGGGGTGTCGCGGTAGCGGCGGGCGTGAGCGAGGACCGGATGCCCACTCGGGCGATGAAGGGCAATGCCAGTCCGCTGGTGAATGACAAGGCGTTGGTGACGCGCATCAACCCGCTGCTCGAGACCCTGGTGGGAGCGGGCAAGGTGATCAATCACTTCCCGGCGGTGATGGGCTCGGAG
Source organism: Tardiphaga sp. (assembly GCF_025356345.1). Taxonomy (GTDB): domain Bacteria; phylum Pseudomonadota; class Alphaproteobacteria; order Rhizobiales; family Xanthobacteraceae; genus Tardiphaga. The sequence continues at coordinate 3,264 of NZ_JANXTC010000176.1, read as the reverse complement.
GACTTCCAGGAGGCCTTCAAAAAGCTGGGCAACGTGCCCTATGCATTCATCCTGGTAGGGGTCGCCCCCCTTGAAATGTTCGAAAAGGCCCGCGCGGCGGGGCGCCCTTTCCCTTACTCGAACCACAACCCGGACTTCTTCGTCGATCTCGCGGCCATACCGATCGGGGCAAAGGTCGACGCGGTCGCAGCCCTTGCCGTACTTGCGAATCAGTAGCGCGAGCCGGTTCCACCGGTGATAACGTCCAGCTCAGCGGCGTCGGCGACTCGCTCGTCGAGCGGCAGAGCGCCCTGATCACAGGCCATCACCACGACGGCGCGAAATTCCAGAGTTCGCGCACAGTCTCTGCCGCCACGGCTTCATTGATAAAGCACCTTACTTCCGGCGGTGGCCCGTCGAACACCGAGATGACACCTCGGCGCTCGTCCCCGATGCCGGTGCGATCGCGTAGCGCGGTCGGCAGCAGCCGGTCCGCGGCACGCCTGATCTGTCGCGATGTGAGCTAGCAGACTTTCCGCGTGTACCATCGGCAGCGCACATCGACGCCGAGACTGGCCCACGAATAAGGATGCAGGAAGATGCGCTGGCCAATGTCGCCGGCGAGGAACAAGCCATCCGCCCTCGCCGGCGCCAATGCGCTAAAGAATCGCAGCTCGACTGGCGCCGGATCCTGCGCCTCGTCGATTAGGACGTGATCAAACGGTTTGGCCGTACGGCCCTCCAACGCTTTCGCAAGGCCCGTGAACACGTTCGCCCACGTTGTCGTGCGCCCTTTCGCCAAGGCTCCCTGTGCGACTGTAAAAAGATGGCATGGCTGTCATCGACGATCGCAGCAGAAAAGATCGAACTATTGCCAATTTCACACTCGTAAAAATGACTACGGCACCATTCGGTGATGGCGAGAACTGTAATGGGTCGTTAGCCTCATCATAATCGGGAGGTTAACATGACCACACCACTTCTCTTTACGCCCATGCGAATCCGCGAGCTTGAACTGAGGAACCGTATCGCCGTCGCACCAATGCATCAGTATTCCGGTGAAAATGGGTTTCCCACTAACTGGCACATGGTCAATGTCGGCCGGTTCGCCGCCGGCGGCGCGGGACTTGTGATCGTGGAATCGACCAAGGTGGAGCGCCGTGGCTGTGGCACCCTCGGCGACCTAGGCTTGTGGGATGACAAGTTCATTGCCCCGCTCGCGAATATCGCTACCTTCATCAAGAGCCACGGCGCGGCGGCGGGCATTCAGCTCGGACATACCGGGCGCAAGGGCAAGACAAAACGACCGTGGGAAGGCGATGAGCCTCTGCCCTATCAACCTCAGGTGAAGGACTGGGAGGACTGGGACATCATCGGGCCGAGCAGCCTGGCTTTCGCCGATGGCTGGACTGTCCCACGCGCGTTGAGTCTCGGCGAAATTCCGGACGCTATCGAGTCCTGGGGCAAAGCCGCGGACCGCGCGCATCGCGCCGGCTTCGACATGATCGAACTGCACGGCGCCCATGGCTATTTGATCCATCAGTTCCTGTCGCCTGAAGCGAACCAACGCACCGACCGCTACGGCGGCTCGCAGGAAAACCGCATGCGCTTCGCGCTGGAAGTCGTGGAGTGCGTTCGCCGCTACTGGCCGGCTTCCAAACCGCTATTCATGCGCCTTTCCATTGAGGATGAAGCCGGTTGGGGTCCTGAGCAGAACGTGGTGCTATCGCGGGAATTAAAGGTCCGCGGCGTCGACGTCATTGACTGCAGCACCGGCGGCCTGACCAGCAAGGTGCCGAACTTCTTCCGCCTCACCGAATACGGTTATCAGGTGCCTTATGCCGAGCGGATTCGCCGCGAGGCGGACATCATGACCATGGCGGTCGGGCTGATCATTCACGGCGACCAAGCCGAGGCGATCCTGCAGAATAAGCAGGCGGACCTGGTGGCGATCGGGCGCGAACTGCTCAACAATCCTAATTGGCCGATGGATGCGGCGCAGAAAATGGGCGTCGATCCCGGCTACAATGGCGTGCCGCCGCAGTTCGGCTATTGGCTGGCAAAGCGCGCCAAACGCGGCTTCGGCTGCAAGCCATCAACTTGGCAGAGCGGTCTTTCGGCGTAGACCCATAGAAAGGGCGCGCCTGTGGAACAGGCGCGTCCTCAGGGTGTCAGTGTCGCAAACTTTAGAAGCCGTAAAGCTTGACCGGGTTGTCGACGAGTATTTTGCGGCGAACCGCTTCGTCGGGCACGCATTTGAAGAACAACCGCAGCAGGTCGTCTTCCGCGGGAAAGCTTTCCGGCGTGTGCCCGACATGCGGCCAGTCGGTGCCCCAGACAAGGCGATCGGGATTGGCCTTCACCAGCGCTTGCATGAAGGCTTCGGTGTCGTCGTAAGGCGTGCCATTGCGGGTGTTGCGGTCGGCCCCCGACAGTTTGCACCAGTAGCGCCCGGTCTTCAGGCGTTCGCTGAATGTCTGATAGCCGTAATAGCCGACGCCCTTCTCCGCCATCGTTCGCCCCATGTGATCGATGACGAAGGTAAGCGGCAGTTTCTCGAGTTCGGGAGCCATGTCGTCCAAGTCACCGGTCTCGATCCACAACTGCGCATGCCAGCCGCGTTCTGCCAGACGCGGCGCGATCGCTTTCAGGCCGTCATAGTCCATGCCCCCCTTCGACACCGGCTTGCCGTCCTGCCGCAACAGGTTGACGCGGGCGCCCTTGAAGCCGGCGTCCGTCATCTCGTCGAGTCGGCGATCGGAGACGTCCGACTCCAGCACGGCGACGCCGCGCAAGCGATCAGGATAACGGCGTAGCGCATCGTAGGTCGCCACATTGTCGGGGCCGGCGGCCTGCGCATGCACGATCACGCCACGTGCAATGCCAATGGAGTCCCACATGGCAAACAGCGACTCCACCGGGTTCGGCTGGGTCGGCGTGAAGCGTCCTTCGCCGCCGACGGGAAACCGGTCATATGGCCCGTAAATGTGCACGTGGCAGTCGCAGCTTCCGTCCGGCAATTTGAACTCGTCCTGCATGTTCACCATGTCCTGTTGTGTTTCTGTTAGACGCCAAGATAGGCTTCCTGGATGTCAGGAGCATTGGCGATCTCGGTCGCCGACCCCGCCCTGACGATGCGCCCTACCCTGAGCACATAGGCGCGGTCCGCGATCCGCAGTGCCGCCCGCATGTTCTGTTCCACCAGCAGGCTAGCAATGCCTTTGGCCTTGAGGCGGGAAATCGAGTTCAACACGAACTTCGTGAGCACTGGCGACAACCCCAGCG
>NZ_JANXTC010000175.1:0-4232 GCF_025356345.1 Tardiphaga sp. | reverse complement strand
GCGATGAAGTCACCCTGCTTGCGCACGGTTGCCGTGTTCAGCGACAGCCAGCGATGGTCTTGAGAAAAATCCCGCATCTCAGACTTCAATCCCGCGCGTGGCCAGAACGGCCTTCATGCGCTGCGTGGCCTGTTCCGGATTCGACAGCAGCCCCGCCTGATCCGCGAGACGGAACAGTTCCGCGAGATGCAGGGTCGAGCGCGTACTCTCCTGGCCGCCGACCATGGTGAAGTGATCCTGGTGACCGTTGAGATAGACCATGAACACGATGCCGGTCTTGTAGAACCGCGTCGGCGCCTTGAAGATGTGCCGCGACAGCGGCACCGTCGGGGCGAGCACGTCGTGAAAGCCCTTGTCGTCGCCGGCCGCGAGGCGCGACAGCGCGTAGGACGCCGCTGGCGCGATCGCGTCAAAGATGCCGAGCAGCGCGTGGGAAAAATCCTTGTCGTCGCCGGCGATCAGCTCCGCATAGTTGAAGTCGTCGCCGGTGTACATCTTCACGTCAGGCTTCAGCCGGCGGCGCATGTCGATCTCGCGCTGCGCGTCGAGCAGCGAGACTTTCACGCCATCGACCTTGGCGGCATTGCGGTTGATGACGTCGACCGCGATGTCCATCGCCGTATCGAGACTCGGCGTGCCCCAATAGTTCGCCAGCCCCGGATCGAACATGTCGCCGAGCCAGTGGATGATCACCGGCTGCGCCGACTGCGACAGGATGCGATCATAGACGCGGCCGTAATCCTCGGCATTCTTGCCGAGCTTGGCCAACGCGCGCGACGCCATCAGGATGATGCGGCCACCAACCTTCTCGATGGCTTCGAACTGCTCCTCATAGGCCTTGATCACGTCGTCGATGGATTTAGCGTCCTCCACCGCGAGGTGGTCCGTACCGGCACCGGAGAACACCAGCCCGCCGCGCGGCTTCGCCGCCGCGACGGATCGCTGGATCAGCTCGAGAGAGGTAGGCCAGTCCATGCCCATGCCGCGCTGCGCGGTGTCCATTGCCTCGGCGACGCCGAGACCCAGGTCCCAGACGTGCTCGCGAAACGCGATGGTGCGATCCCAGTCGATCTTGCTGGTGAGCCACGGATCGCACTCCGCGAGCGGGTCGGCCACGACATGGGCCGCCGAGAAGGCAACGCGGTTCAGCGTGCCCTCGAGCCTGGAGGGAAACGTGCGCGACGCTGCCAGCCAGTAGGTTTCGATCGAACGATCGGCCTTCGGCAGTTTCAGCGACAGCGATGATGTCTGTAGATTTTCTTTGGGTTGGACTGGCTTGTTCATGGCGTGACCTCAGATCGAGAGCCTGGGCACATCGACCCAGCGGCGTTCTTTCCAGCTTTCCAGCGCGCATTCGACGAGCTGCACGCCCTTGGCGCCTTCCAGCAACGTGTATTTGTACGGCGCGTCCTCGCAGACGTGGCGGATGAACATCTCCCACTGTTCCTTGAAGCCGTTGTCGTACACGACATTGTCCGGCACCTTCTGCCAGTCGGCATAGAAGTCGTGGGTGCGCTTCTCGTCGGGATTCCACACCGGCCGCGGCGTCGCCTGGCGCGCCTGGATCATACATTCGGTAAGGCCGGCAACGGCCGAACCATGGGTACCATCGACCTGGAAGGTGACGAGGTCGTCGCGATAGACCCGCGTCGCCCACGACATGTTCATGTGGGCGATGACGCCGTCCTTCAGCTTGAAGGTGGCGTAGGCGGAATCGTCGGCCGTGGCTTTGTACTTCTTGCCTTGCTCGTCCCAGCGCGCCGGGATGTCAGTGGTGCCGAGACAGGTCAGGCTTTCAACTTCGCCGAACAAATTGTCGAGCACATAGCGCCAGTGACAGACCATATCCAGGATCATGCCGCCGCCGTCCTCGGCACGGTAATTCCATGACGGCCGCTGCGCCTCCTGCCAGTCGCCCTCGAACACCCAGTAGCCGAACTCACCGCGCACCGACAGCATCTTGCCGAAGAAGCCGCTGTCACGCAGCATCGCCAGCTTCTTCAGGCCGGGGAGAAACAGCTTGTCCTGCACGGTGCCGTGCTTGAGGCCCTTGGCATCGGCCTTCCGGATCACGTCGAGCGCCGCGGCCAGATTGGTCGCGATCGGCTTCTCGCAATAGATGTGCTTGCCGGCGGCGATCGCCTTGTTGAGCAGGCCGGGACGCGCCTGCGTCGTCGCCGCGTCAAAGAAGATGGAGTCGTTCTGGTCCTGAAGCGCCTTGTCGAGGTCGGTGGTCCAGCGTTCGATCCCGTATTTCCTGGCAAGGCCTTCGATCTTTTCGGCATTGCGGCCGACCAGGATCGGATCCGGCATCATGCGGTCGCCATTCTTCATCACGACGCCGCCCTGGGCGCGAATCGCGACGATCGAGCGCACCAAATGCTGGTTGAGACCCATGCGCCCGGTGACGCCGTTCATGATGATGCCGAGACGGTGGACAGCCATAGTCAGTGCTCCTGCAGGATTCTTGTTCTAGGGCGCTGGAGCGGCGCCAGCGCCGTCCAGTCCGGATGGGCGCCGGACGCGAATCCGGCAGAGGTCAGCGAGCCCGTCAGGAGATCGCCGTCGTGGATCTTCAGCCGGATGACGTCGCCATCGCGGCCATAGAGATCGGGATGCGCCGTGAGGAAGGCCTCCGCTTCAACGGCAGGCGACGCGCCAAAGCCATCGACATAATGGTGGCCGTTGCGCTCGGCGTGGGTCACACCAATCAGGGCGCCGAGCGCCAGGTCCTGCTGCACGCCGAGCCCGGCCTGACAGGTCAGATCCTCGCCGGTGATGAACCAGGCCTCGCCGCCAGTGCTCCACTTGGCGGCGCGCGTGGCGTTGACGATCGACTTGTAAATTCCCTTGCAGGATTTCGACGAGATGCCGCGATAGCCGAGCGCCTTGGCCGCGGGAAACGCGTCCCAGGAATCGTCGGCCTCATCGATGATGAAGTTTCGCGATGATAGCGGACCGAGCGGCGACTGCCGCGTCGCGTCGCGCGGCATCGGCTGCTCGATGTACAGCAATTTCGATGCGATCGGCGCAAGCGCCACGTCGTGGTCGAGGCGGTCGACCAGCAAGCCCAGCGCCTCGAGGTCGGCATATTGTTCATTGGCGTCGAGCGTCACCTTGTACTCGTAAGGCAACGTGCCGAGCGCCCGACCGATCCGGGTGAGGCGCGCCGCATCCGCGTGGGGGTCGCCGTTCATCTTCAGCTTGAAATAGCGGGCGCCGCTGTTCTCGCGGATATCAGCGACACCGCCCGGCCCTTCGATGACATCGTCGAGACCCACGGTGTGGCGCAACGCGACGCGTTCCAGTCGCTCGCGGCTGGCGAGAAATGCCGAGACGTCATCACCGGAAATATCCGGCGCCAGCCGGGCATCGAGGCCGGCGATATTGGCCACCATGCCGTCGAAGAAATTCAGATCGAGCGCGCGCAACAGCGCGTCACAGATTGCCTTGTCGATTTCCGCAGGTCCGAAGGCCGCGGCGAGCGGCGGGATGTCGGCTTCGGCGCAAGCCTTTATTTGATCCGCGATGCAGGCGACATGGAAATCGAAGGCGCTATGATAGCCCGTATGAGCCAGATAGAGACCGCGCGCGATTCCCAGCGACTGCCTGAGTTCATCGACCGTCTCGGCAATCTCTAGATGCGGTCGCTTGTCGAACCATTTTGGCACCATCAACTCGGCGCTGGCACCGGTGAACACGCCCCGCCCTTCCACGTCCAGCTCGACCCGGACGAAGACCTGCGGCGCAGCAATGACGGTAACCGCGCCAAAGCGGAACGGCCGGACAAATGCCACGGGACGCTCAAACAGCGTGATCTCGCGCAAAGCGATGCGGGGAGCGGTCATCATGAACTACGGCCTCTCAGCCGTCATTGCGAGGAGCGAAGCGACGCGGCAATCCAGAAAGCCGCACGCGCGAAAAGAGCTGGATTGCTTCGTCGCAAGAGCTCCTTGCAATGACGTGGATGGGTTCGTGCGCATGACGATTAGTCCAGCGTGCTTTGGGTGAAAAAATGCTTTCGCACCCTCGCCACCAGTTCGGTGAACACCGGGTTGGTCATCGTATCGATATTGCGGTCGCGGCCGAGCGGCACGTCGTAGATCGCCTCGATACCGCCGGGGCGCTCGGTCATCACCAGCACCTTGTCGGCGAGAAACACGGCTTCGGGAATCGAATGGGTGATCAGCAGAATGGTCTTGCCGGTGCGGCGCTGGATGCGCGACAGCTCG
>NZ_JANXTC010000143.1:0-5017 GCF_025356345.1 Tardiphaga sp. | reverse complement strand
CATGACGCCGACCCGCAACAATCCCGGCGTGTCGCATGAGAACGGCTCGATCGAAAGTGCGCATGGCCATCTCAAGAGAGCGCTGGCAGATGCCCTGCTGCTGCGTGCCTCTCGCGACTTCGACGATCTTCCGGCATGGCGTGGTTTTGTCGACGAGATCGTTGGCCGCGGCAACGCGCGCAATGCCAAGCGCATTGATCAGGAGCGGACGGCGCTAAAGAAACTGCCGGTCCGCAAGACCGCCGATTATGAGGAGGTCAACGTCGACGTAACGACATCAAGCGCCTTCACGTTGCGCAAGGTGTTTTACTCGGTCCCCTCCCGCCTGATCGGTCACCGGCTGCGGGTGCGTCTTTATGACGACCGGCTCGAATGCTTCCAGGGCGCCACCCACATCGTCACCCTGCGGCGCGGGCGAAGCCAGCCCAACGGCAAACACGGCCATGTCATCGACTATCGTCACGTCATCCATTCGCTGCGCCGCAAGCCGATGGCGCTGCTCAATCTGGTCTATCGCGACCAGTTGTTCCCCCGCCGCGTTTACGCTCGTGCGTTCGACGCCTTGCTCGCCGGCATTGGCGAAAGACCAGCCTGCCGTGCGATGGTCGGGCTTCTGGCGCTCGCACATGAACGGGCCTGCGAAGCGGAGCTCGGTGCCGTGCTGCAAGCCACGCTCGACGACGGCATCCTGCCGGATCTCAAGGCGCTGATCGAACGCTTCCGACCGAGGGGCATGGCAATACCGGTCGTCGTCGTCACGCTGCCCTCGCTCGCCATCTACGACCAGATCGCAGCAGCCGTGGGAGAAGTCGCATGAACGCGACCGTCAAGATCGACGCCGCCCGTGTCGAATTGCTGCTCAGCGAACTGCGTCTGCCTGGTATCAAGATGATCTGGGCCGCCCTGGCGGAAACCGCCGATAAGGAAGGCTGGCCCGCCGCACGCTTTTTGGCCGCGCTGGCTGAACAGGAGATGGTGGAGCGGAACCGTCGTCGCTTCGAACGTCATCTGGATGAAGCCCGCCTGCCGCCGGGCAAGACCCTCGCTGCATTCGACTTCGATGCCGTGCCGATGATCTCAAAAGCGCAGGTGCAGGCTCTCGCCGCCGGTGACGCCTGGCTCGACAAGGGCGCCAATCTGTTGTGTTTTGGCCCGCCTGGCGGCGGCAAATCGCATCTGGCAGCGGCGCTCGGCATGGCCCTAATCGAAAAGGGGTGGCGCGTGTTGTTCACCAGAACCACCGATCTCGTGCAAAAGCTTCAGATCGCGCGCCGCGACCTCACGCTCGAAGCCGCGATCGCCAAGCTCGACAAATATCACCTGTTGATCCTCGACGATCTCGCCTATGTGACTAAGGATCAGGCCGAGACAAGCGTTCTGTTCGAACTGATCAGCGCCCGCTACGAACGCCGCTCAATGCTAATCACGGCCAATCAGCCATTCGGTGAATGGGGCAAAATCTTCCCGGACCAAGCCATGACGCTGGCGGCGATCGACCGCCTCGTCCACCACGCCACCATCCTCGAAATGAATGTCGACAGCTACCGCCGAAAAGAGGCTGTCGACAAAGCCCGCGGAGCCGGAAGGCCACCAACGCGCGCGACAATCAAAGCGTCATCCTGATTGACGCTCCACGACAATCAACTCCACGACACGCAATTATCGCTTGCGTTATCGTCAAGCCGTGACAATCATCCCCACGCCGCGACCGCTAAATTGCCATCCTGATTGTCGCGATTCCCATCCAGATTGACGCGCTACAAACCTGACCATCCTAGAGCCAGCCCAAATGGCCATGAAAGCGGCAACGCCACTGGAAGCTCAGACCGTCACCCCAATGACAAAGCCGGTCCGACGGCGCAACAAGGCGCATCTGGCCATTGTCGCCGAGCAGCCTTGCCTGATCTGTAAGCGATCACCCTGCGATGCCCACCATCTGAAGTTTGCCCAGCCCAATACGCTCGGCCGCAAAGTCAGCGACGAATTCACCGTGCCGCTGTGCCGTCATCACCACCATGATCTGCACCGAGGAGGCAATGAAATGGCCTGGTGGGCCAATATGAATATCGCCCCCACCGAAATCGCACGCGAACTGTGGCAATCGAGCCCAATCCACGGGACCCACCCCTCGCATCGCGACCGTGGCACGGACCTAAACGTGAATAGCAGTATGGGAGATCACTGAGATGGCCAAGATTAAGATGACACACCCCGACGAGATGATGACCGTCAGCGTGTCCCTCGACTTTAGATCCGAAATCAACCCTGACGTAGAAGACCCTCCGCCACTCGACACGGTTGGTGTCCGGTTCACCTTCAGCGCGGCCAATGCCATTCCCTATTTGGAAGAAGTCTTGGCTGCGATCCGCGGGCGGCGGCTGTTCGGATTTATGGCGCAGGCGGCCGCAATCAACGCCGTCCGCGCCGGCGAGTGGATACCGGAAAAGACCGAAAATTCAGGTGCTAAAAAAGCACCAGATGATGAGGTGAAAGATCGATGACAAATTCACCGGAGTTGCCCTATTCGAGCAGTTCATCGATTGAGGAGGCAAAGTGTCTGGTTAGACGGTGTGCAGAACCTCGCCCCAGCGGTGAACTGATCAAGACCACGCTTTATCGTACGTCAGTGTTGCTAGGATTCTCATACACTCGAACCCGAGACATCTGGTATGGATCTGCAAGACGGATCGAAGCCAAGGAGATGGATCGCCTGCGGTTGGAGGCGAGAAACGCGGAGCTCGCCCATGCCGTTGCCGCAGTCACAATCTTGAAAAAATGTTTACAAGGCCCCCGTCTTTCTCCCGTCTATGGAATGGTTGATTATCTCAACGCAGCCTTGGCTGCGATCAGCGAAAGCCCGCCCATTTAAAGTTCGATTGGCCGAGCCGCCAATGTGCCGCACATTGGTTTTCTTGGTAACGCTTCTATTTGAATATTGTACGCTGTTCAGCATACAGCCGTGGTGATGTCGGCAAGACCACGGCTGGACTGAGGTCTCGTCCCAACTTCAGACCGAGCCCGTGAAACGGAACCGTCACCTGACGGGGATTGCACGCGAGGCGGGCGTCTTTTTGGCAAGCAGTTTTGGAACGCGATCTTGCGCGTGGCGCCGTGATACTCACCCCACTCGAATATGCGGTCGATCATCGCCCGCCGCGATTACGACATGCAGGGCTAAGGCTTGATCAATGGCGGGACGAGATTTTACGATATTCTGGAATTGCTTCCTTCAAAATAGTTACTACAGCATCATACTTACCAGCGTCGATTGCCACACGAAGTGTTGACAGCCAAGCCTCGAGCATCTCAAGCGGCAGTTCGTTCGGCCTAGCGGCAAGGATGCCAGAAATACCGATATCGCTGGTTGGTTCGTGTGCAGCGAACAAAATTTCGTTAAGCCGTTCCCCCGGCCGCACCCCCGTGAAAACAATATCGATGTCGGAGCCCGGCTGCAGGCCGGATAGCCGGATCATGCGGTCAGCGAGATCGACGATCTTAACAGGCTGGCCCATGCTTAGCACGTAAACCGACGCATCGGAGTGCTGCGCGTTCATCGCGTGCGTAGCCGCGGTGACCACGAGGTCGCAGGCTTCGCGGATAGTCATGAAGTAGCGAACCATGTCGGGATGCGTCACGGTGACCGGGCCACCTGCTTCGATCTGCGCCTTGAACTTCGGCACCACTGAACCGTTCGAAGCAAGCACGTTGCCGAAGCGCACAGAAATCAACCGCATTGGCGACTTCGCAGTAGGGCCACTGATCGCGTCACCGTCCAACGCCTGGCAGTACATCTCCGCAAAGCGCTTGGTCAGTCCGAGCATCGACACCGGCTCGATGGCTTTGTCGGTGGAAATCATCACCATCGTTTCGGCACCGGACGCCAGGGCCGCGTCCGCAACGTTAACCGAACCGAAAATGTTCGTCTTGACTCCTTCGCCCCAGTCACGCTCAAGAATCGGTACGTGTTTGAGCGCGGCAGCATGGAACACCGCGTCCGGTTTAAACGCGTTCATCAACTGATGAATGCGGTCGCGGTCGCGGACGTCGGCGATACGTCCTTCTATCATGGCGGCAGTGACTTTCGCCGAGAGTTTTTCGACCGCCGCGTGCAACGCCGGTTCGGAATTTTCGATGATCAGCAACCGGGCCGCGCCGAAAGAGATCACGCGGTCGCAGATTTCAAAACCGATCGAGCCGCCGCCGCCCGTGACGACAACGGACTTGCCACGAACGAAATTCTCGAGCCGCACATAGTCGATCTTGACGCTCGGCCGCAGCAGAAGGTCTTCCACCGCAACAGGTGCCAGTTGCGGCATATCTCGGCTCTCTTCCAATGACGGCAGTCGGCTGACAATCAGGCCAAGTTTTCTTGCCCACATCAGTACCGATTCCGGCTGGGCCTCGGTTTCGAACGCCGACGGCGTCATCACCACGCGCTTGATAGGCCGGCTGCGGGAATTGAAGTCATCAACTACATTGACCAGGTCGTCGATTCTGCCCAGCACCGGAACGCCGCGGATCGCTTGACCGCGATCGGACATCGACGGAGACAATATCCCTACTGGCCATAACCTCTTCACCGCCCCGCTTTCGATACCGCGCAAAAACACTTCGACGTCGGCGGCGCGGCCGATCAGAAGCGTTGCTGCGGCGTCTATGGCGCGAGCCTGATTACGGGTGCGAGTATAGCGAAAATAGCGATAGGCCAAGCGCGATCCCGAAAGAAAGGCGACCTCGACGAACCAATAGATGACAATGGTAGTTTTTCCGAGAAAGAACATGCCATATACGTTTGGCGCAAGGAATATATAGTCCAGCACTAGCAGTGCGACAGACAGAACGGTTGCAGTCCGCAAAATGTTAAGCATGTCAGGCAGCGAAATAAAGCGCCACTTGGTCGTCGTTAGGTCGAAAAAATAGCAAACAAAGAAACTGAAAATTATGAAGTATGGGAGCATCGTCAGCAACAGCGGCAACCGATCCCAAAGGTTCTCGCCATCGAAGCGCAGCACGAAAC
>NZ_JANXTC010000137.1:0-22756 GCF_025356345.1 Tardiphaga sp. | reverse complement strand
AACGACACCATGGTCGGTGGTGCCGGCAATGACACCTATGTGGTCGATTCCATAGCCGATGTGGTCACCGAACTGGCCGGGCAAGGCACCGACACGGTGCAGAGCAGTATCAGCTACTCGCTCGGCGCCAATGTCGAAAATCTGCTGTTGACCGGGACCGACCATCTCAATGCCACCGGCAACGCCCTGGCTAACATTCTGACCGGCAATGTCGGCGACAACATCCTGGATGGCGGCGCGGGCAGCGATGTGATGATCGGCGGTGCCGGCAACGATACCTATGTGGTCGATACGACGGGCGATATCGTCACCGAACTTGTCGGCCAAGGCATCGACACGGTCCAGAGCTCCAACAGCTACACGCTCGGCGCCAATGTCGAAAACCTGACGCTGACCGGAACCGCCGCGATCAACGCCACCGGCAATACGCTGGACAATGTGCTGACCGGCAATGCCGGCAACAACATCCTCGACGGCGGCGCCGGCCATGACAACATGGCCGGTGGAGCCGGCAACGACACCTATGTCGTTGAAAGTGTCGGCGACGTGGTCATCGAACTGGCGGGGCAAGGTACCGATACGGTGCAAAGCAGCGTCAGCTACGCGCTCGGCGACAATGTCGAGAATCTGATGTTGACCGGAACCGCCGCGATTAATGCCGCCGGCAACACGCTGGACAATATACTGACCGGCAACGCCGGCAACAACACCCTCGATGGCGGCGCCGGCAATGACATCATGATTGGCGGCGCCGGCAACGATACCTACATCGTCGACAGCGTCGGCGACGTCGTTACCGAATTGACTGGCGGCGGCACCGATACCGTACAGAGCAGCATCAGCTATGCGCTCGGCGCCAATGTCGAAAACCTGACGCTGACGGGAACGGCCGCGATCAATGCCACCGGCAATACGCTGGACAACGTGCTGAACGGCAATAGCGGCGACAATTTCCTGAACGGCGGAGCCGGCAACGACACGATGATCGGCGGTGGCGGCAATGACACCTACGTCGTGGACACGATCGGCGATACGGTCATCGAATTCGCCGGCGAAGGCACGGACACGGTGCAAAGCAGCGTCAGCTACGCGCTCGGCGACAATGTCGAGAATCTGCTACTGACGGGAACGGCCGCGATCAATGCCACCGGCAATGCGCTCGACAATGTGCTGACCGGCAATGCCGGCAACAATATTCTCGATGGGGGGGCCGGCAGCGACACCATGGCCGGCGGCGCCGGTAATGATATTTATGTGGTCGATGCGGCCGGAGATGTCGTTGTCGAACTCGCCGGCGGAGGCACCGATACCGTGCAGAGCAGCATCAGCTACATGCTCGGTGACAATGTCGAGAACCTGGTCCTGACCGGAACCGGCGCCATCAACGCTACCGGCAATGCCATGGCCAATACGCTGACCGGCAACGCCGGCGATAATGTCCTGAATGGTGGCGCCGGCAATGACATCATGATCGGCGGCGCTGGCAACGACACCTACGTCGTCGACAGCGTCGGCGATGTGGTTACCGAGTTGGCCGGGCAAGGCACCGACACGGTGTTGAGCAGCATCAGCTATACGCTCGGTGCTAATGTCGAGAACCTGATATTGACGGATTACGCCGCGATCAACGCCACCGGAAATACGCTCGACAATGTGCTGATCGGCAATGACGGCAACAACATCCTCAATGGCGGCGCTGGCAGCGACACCATGATCGGCGGCGCCGGCAACGACCTTTATGTCGTCGACAATATCGGCGACGTGGTCACCGAACTGGCTGGTCAGGGCACCGACACCGTGCAGAGCAGCATCAGCTATGCGCTCGGCGCCCATGTCGAGAACCTGGTGCTGACCGGATCGGCCGCTATCAACGCCACCGGCAATGCGCTGGACAATGTGCTGACCGGCAATGCCGGCAACAATTTCCTCGACGGCGGTGCCGGCAACGACACTCTCATCGGAGGCGCCGGCAACGACACCTATGTGGTCGATTCCACAGGCGATGTCGTCACCGAACTGGCCGGACAAGGCACTGACACGGTACAGAGCAGCATCAGCTACGCGCTCGGCGCCAATGTCGAAAATCTGCTGCTGACCGGCACCGACAACCTCAATGCCACCGGCAACTCCCTCGCCAACACGCTGACCGGCAATGCCGGCGACAACGTTCTGGATGGCGGTGCCGGCAATGACATCATGATCGGCGGCGCCGGTAACGACTCCTACATCGTCGACAGTACCGGCGACGTGGTCACCGAATTGGCTGGCGGCGGCACCGACACCGTGCTGAGCAGCGTCAGCTATACGCTGGGTGCCAATGTCGAGAATCTGCATTTGACGGGGGCGGCCGCGATCAATGCCACCGGCAATACGCTCGACAACATGCTGACCGGCAATACCGGCAACAACGTTCTGAACGGCGGCGCCGGCAATGATTTTCTCGATGGCGGCGCCGGCAACGACAGCATGATCGGCGGTACCGGCGACGATACCTATGTGGTCGACGCGGTGGGCGATGCCGTCACCGAACTGGCCGGGCAAGGCACCGACACCGTCCAGAGCAGCATCAGCTACGCGCTCGGCGCCAATGTGGAAAACCTCGTGCTGACCGGATCCGCCGCGATCAACGCCACCGGCAATACGCTCGATAATGTCATCGTCGGCAATGCCGGCGACAATGCCATCAAGGGCGGCGCCGGCAATGATACGCTGATCGGCGGAGACGGCAACGACACCTTCCTCTACATGCATGGTCATGGTTCCGACCATGTGCAGGGCGGCGCGGGCGCCTCCTGGGTGGACACGATCAGCCTCGATCAAAGCCTGGGATCGCTGCAGCCGACAACCGACTGGACCATCCACCTGACGTCAGGAAGCATCGTGAGCAGCGGCGCCCACGACATGGCGCTTTCCAACGACGCCAGCGGTGTGATCAATTTCGTCGATGGATCGAAGATCGATTTCGTCGAGATCGAGCACGTGCACTGGTAACAGAACAGCCTGGCAGGCGAGGTCCCGGAAGGCTTGCGCGCCAACCGATCAATCGGTCGCATCCGTCCTTGGCTGCGACGATCGAACCAGGCTCGCAGCGGCAGTTCCGGCGACGCGGCCCAGCACCGTCGCGGTCAGCAGGCCGTTGCCGGACAGATAGCCGCTGGCCTGCGAACCCGACACGCCGGCGGCCGCGCCGCCAGCGGCGAACAGGTTCGGCATCGCCACGCCAGCGCCATCCAGCACGCGGGCGGAGCGATCAACGGCCAGCCCACCCTGGGTGTGAAACAGCGCGCCGGTGACGCGGACCGCCATGAATGGCGGCGCTAGCGGCGGCACACCGGCAAAATGCCGACCGAAGCGGTCGCTGCCGCGGTCGCGCTTGAGCTGCTCGACCTCATCGAAACTCGCTTTCAACACGACTTCGGACAGTTTGAGGCGCGTCGCCAGCGCTTCAATACTGTCGGCTACGATCACGGCGCCGCCGGCTTCCGCCTGCCGAAAATCCTCGAACTGCCGCGCAATGGCGGCGATCCGCGCGTCAAAAATATCGAAGGCCACCGCGTCCGGCTCGGCAATCACGGCGGCGGCCTGCTCGGAATAGCCGAGGCTCTCATTGGAGAAGCGCAGCCCGTTCGCATTGACCTGAAAGCCGCCCTCCATGATCGCGGCCCAGCTGATCAGGATGCCGTGCGGATGCGCCACCGAGCCATGGCCCTGATAGCCCGACATGTGCCGCAGCCTCGCGCCGAGCGCCTCGCCCCACAGCACGGCGTCGCCGCGATTGCCGGGATGGCCGAAATACAGCGCGCCACGCATTTCCGGAATGTGCCGCGCCACCAGCGCGTGGTTGCCGCCATAGCCGTTGCAGGCCAGGATCAGCACGTCGCAGCCGATCAGGTCCAGCGTGCCGTCCGGCCGCGTCACTTCCACGCCGCGCACGCGATGGTCGCCATCGCTGAACAGGGCCGTCACGGTGGCGTCGGTCAGCAGCGGCACGCCCGCCTGCTCGACCGCCTGGCGCAGCCGGTCGATCAGTTCAGCGCCCGAGCGCGACGGCAGGCCGTGCATGCGACGCGCGGCGTGGCCGGGATAGTCGAAATCACGGACCACCGAAAACGGCAGCCCGTAACCATCAGCCAGCCATTCGACGGTGGGGCCGGATTGCGCCGCGACGAGATCGACGATCTCTGCGTCGGCCTGATGGTGCGATTTCTGGTTGATGTCGTCGGCGAACAGCTCGGGCCTATCGGTGATACCAAGCGCCAATTGAAACCGTGTGGCCGCCGCCGGGATCAGCCCGGCCGACAGCGCGGTGGAACCACGCGGCAGCGGATCGCGTTCCAGAACGGCAAGCTCGACGCCGGCCTCGTGGGCGGCCAGCGCAGCGCAAAGTCCGGCCGCGCCGCCGCCGACGATGAGCACGGGAATGGTGGTTTCGAAGCCACTGGCCGGAAGCGGCTTGATGGTCACGCCGAGGCCTCCGCCCGCATCTCGGCGATGGTCGCAATGCGGGCAACGGGTTTCAGCGCGGCAATGGCGGTCTGGTGCGTGACATCATCGAAAGCAGCGCAGCCGTCGGACAACACAACCACTTCGATATCGCGGACATGGGCTTCGCGTACGGTGGAGGCGACGCCGCCATTGGTGACGATGCCGCCAACCACCAGCCGGTCGATGCCGCTCTTGCGCAGCATCCATTCCAGCCGCGACATGTAGAACGCCGAATAGGCGACCTTCTCGACCTGCAGATCCGACGGCGCCAGTTCATCGACCAGTTGATGGCCCCAACTGCCCGGCGCAAAATCGCCTTTTCGCAAGAACGGGCGCAACGTCTTCAGATGCGGCGAGATCAGCGGCTCGCCGCCCTTACCGGGCACGAGGGTAAAATGCGTCGAAATGATCCAGCCACCGGCGGCGCGAAACGCGTCGGCCAGCGGCTTCAGTCTGCCGGGTAGTGCGGCGATCGAGGCGGCGCCCTGCCCGCCGCGCGCATAGGCGCCGTCGGCGTGTAGAAAATCGTTCTGCAGGTCGACGATCAACAGGCCAGTGCGCGTCATCGGAATGGAAGCATCGCTCATGCGATCTGCCTTTCGATCAGGATGTTGCCGAGCGCGTCGACCCGCGCCGCGAGGCCCGGTTCGACCACGGTGGTGGCATCGGGTTGTTCGAGGATCGCCGGACCCGCGATCACCGCGCCGACCGGCAGGTCGAGCCGCGCCCAGATCGCCGTGACGTGCCAGGCACCATCGAACCAGACCTGGCGCTCGCCGAGCCGTGCGTTGTCGATCGAAGCATCCGCGGAAGGAGCCAATGCGGCAAGATCGAAATGCGGCCGACGGCCGATTGCCGCCGTGCGCAGCGTCACGATCTTCACCGGGATACCCGACAGCTTGCGGCTGAATTGGGCCTGATAACTTTGCTCAAACGCCTCGCGGATGGTTTCGGTGTCGATGCCCGTGGTCGCCTCGCCGAGACTGACGGGCAGCGAGACGCCGATGGTGTGGGTCTGTCCGACGTAGTGCATGTCGAGTTCATAGACGATGTCGATACGGTCGACCTGTACGCCGGCCGCGGCGACGACGTCATGCGCCGCCCTGCCTTCCACCACCATGCGCTGATCCAGCACGCTGGCATCGAGCCCGTCGAGCATCAGATTGACGGTCTGCACCTGATCATGACGGAGGTCGGCGATCACGCAGCCGAGCGCCGAGGTGATGCCGGGAAAGCGCGGCACCAGCGCCAGCTTGAGCCCGACCTCGCGCAGCAACGCGCCGGCATGCAGCGCGCCGCCGCCGCCAAACGGCATGATGGCGAAGTTGCCGGGATCATGACCGCGTTCGATCGAGACCAGCCGGATCGCGCCGGCCATCCGCGCGTTGGCGATGCGCACGATCGCCTCCGCCGCCGCCATCGCATCAAGGCCGAGCGGTGTGCCGACATGCGCGAGGATCGCGGCCTTGGCCGCCTCGACATCGAGCCGCGCCAGCTTGCCGCCGATCGGCCGCTCGGCATTGATGCGGCCGAGCACGACATTGGCGTCGGTCAGCGTCGGCCGGCCATTGCCGGCGCCGTAACACACCGGGCCCGGCACCGAGCCGGCGCTTTCCGGACCTACCTGCAGCAGGCCGCCGCGATCGACATGGGCGATCGAGCCGCCGCCGGCGCCGATAGTGGTGATCTCGATCATCGGCGTGCGGATCACCAGCCCGAAATCGATCGTGGTCTGCGCCGCCAGCGAGGCCTGCCCGCCAGCGATCAGCGAGACGTCGAACGAGGTGCCGCCGAGATCGCCGGTGATGACATTGTCGTAGCCGGCTGCGCGGGCGATGGCACCTGCGGCGATCACGCCCGCCGCGGGACCGGACAGCGCGGTGCGCACCGGAAACTTGCGCGCCATCGCCGTCGACATCACGCCGCCATTGGACTGCACGATATGAAACTGGCCGCCAAAACCTTCGCCAGCCAGTACGCCTTGCAACTTGCCAAGATAACGACCGACCAGCGGCTGCAGATAGGCGTTCAGCGCGGTGGTCGAGGTCCGCTCGAACTCGCGGATTTCGGGCAGGATTTCGTGCGAGGCAACGACGTCGTCATTGGGCCAGACCTCGCGCGCCGCGAACAGCGCGGCGCGTTCATTGGCCGGATTGGCATAGGCATTGATGAAGATGATGGCGAGCGCTTCGGCACCGGCCAACAGCAATTGCCGCGCGATGGCCTGTACGTCAGCCGGATCGACGGCGGTGCGGATGCTGCCATCGGCCAGCACGCGCTCATCAACCTCCACGCGCATGTCGCGATCGACCACCGGGACAAAGTCGCCCCACAGGCCCCAGGTCTGCGGACGGTCGCGGCGGCGCATTTCCAGCACGTCGCGAAAGCCCGCCGTCGTGATGATGCCGACCCGGGCGCCCTTGCGCTCCAGCAGCGCATTGGTACCAACCGTGGTGCCATGCACGATGGCGCCGAAATCCCGGATATGGCCGAACGTCTTCAGACCGAGCAGAAAGCCTTCCGCCTCGTTGCCGCGCTGCGACGGCACCTTGGCGGTGCGGAATTCGGACTTCGCTTCGTCATAGAAAAACAGGTCGGTGAAGGTGCCGCCGACATCGACGCCGACGATGGAAGCGCCGCTCATGATCGTTTACCTGCATTTGCTATGACGTAACCGAGGCGAAGATCACGCGCGGCCTTCGCCGGATCGCGCGAGGCCGGGTCGCCGTAGCCGCCGCCGCCCGGGGTTTCCAGCCGCACGCGCTGGCCTCTGGCGATCTTCACGTCGGTGATCTTGGAGGCCAGCGGCGGCGAGGCCTTGCCGTCCGCTGTATCATAGATGAAGCGGTTCAGCGCGGCGGGACCGCCGCCATTGACCCCGAACGGCGCGAATTTTCCGCGTTCGCCGAGTAGGAAGACGTCGGCGCCCGAGTCGCCGAGCGCCTCCAGCTCGTAGATCGCGCCAAGGCCGCCGCGATGCTGACCGACGCCGCCGCTGTCCGGACGCAGCGCCCATTGCGTGAACATCACCGGATAGGAGGCTTCGAGAATCTCGACCGGCGGAATGGTGGCCATCGAGATCGGATTGTTACCGTGGTTGAGGCCATCGCTGATTGGATTGCCACCGAGGCCGCCGCCGAAGAACGAGAACATCACCCAGCGCGAGCCGTCATTGCGGTGGCCGGCGAGCGATAGCGCATTGATGGTGCCGAACGGCGCCGCCATCGCCCGCTCCGGAGCCGCGATCGCGATGGCACCGAACACCACGCCGATCACGCGCAGGATGGTCTCGGTATAGCCGCCGACCGGACGCGGCGCCTTGACGCCGAGCAATGTCGTATCCGGAATGATGAAGGTGATCGGCTCGAGACAGCCAGCATTGGCGGGCACGTCGGTGAAGACATGTTTGAGCGCGACGTAGCAGCAGGCGGCCGCGGTCGCATAGGCGATGTTGAGCGGACTGGCGCAAGGCGGCGACGAACGCGAAAAGTCCAGCACCATGGTCTCGCCTTCAATGGTGAGATCGAGCGCGATCTTCAATGGCTCGTCGCTGACGCCGTCATTGTCGAGAAAATCCTCGAAGCTGTAGACGCCGTCCGGCAGCGCGCGGAGATTTTCCCGCATCAAGGCCGAGGCACGCTGGGTGAACAGATCCAGCGCCGCGGTGATCGTCGCTTCGCTATAGTCGTCGAGCAGGCCGGCGAGCCGACGCTCACCCAGCGCCAGCGCGTTGAGCTGGCCGTTGAGGTCGCCGAAATTCGAGGTCGGCACCCGGCTGTTGGCGGCGAGAATGTCGATCAGGTCCTCGTTGATGATTCCGGCGCGGAACAGTTTCACCGGCGGGAAGCGCACGCCCTCCTGAAAGCTTTCGGTGGCGCGCGAGTTGAAGCCGCCGGGCACATTGCCGCCGATGTCGAGCCAGTGGCCGACCGAGGCGATCCAGCAGAATACTCTTCCGTCGCGGAAGATCGGCCGCACCAGGCGGAAATCGTTGAGGTGGGTGCCGCCATCATAGGGATCGTTGAACAGGAAAGTGTCGCCGGGCTGCAGCGTATCGCGGCCGGAGGCGGCGTCGCGCGCGACCTTGTCGATCACCGCCTTCACGGCAAAGGCCATCGCGCCGACGAAGATCGGCAGTCCCGTGGTGCCCTGCACCAGAGTAGCACCGGTCTCGGCGTGATAGAGTCCGTGGCAGGCGTCGCGGGCTTCGGCAATGATCGGATTGAACGCCGAGCGATACAGCGTCGCATCCATCTCGTCGGCGATCTGCTCGAGGCGGCCCTTCAGCACGGCCAGCGTAACGGGATCGATGGTTCTGGTCATACGTGCTTCCGTCATCTTGTCTTTTGTCATGAAGTCTTGCCGGCCGGACCATTGGTCGGGAATTCATAGACGCGACCGCGCTCCAGCATTTCCGGCGTGCCGATGACGGCGTTCAACGCGTCGAAATCGAACATCCGGTCGCGAAAGGCATCGGTGGTGCCGTCGCGCGCCAACGTCGCATAAAACGCCTGCGCGGCCTTGGCGACGGCGCGCACGATGCCGCCGGGAAAGATCACCAGCGAAAAGCCTAGCGCCTGCAATTGGTCCTTGCTGAGGATCGGGGTGTGGCCGCCCTCCACCATATTGGCCATCAGCGGCAGTCGCGCGCCGAGTTTCTGCGTGATCTGCGCCAGTTGCGCCTCGTCGCGCGGCGCCTCGACAAACAGCACATCGGCCCCCGCCTCGGCATAGCGCCCGGCGCGCTCCACCGCCTGGTCGAAACCTTCGACCGCGACCGCATCGGTACGGGCGATGATCAGCGTCTCGCCGTTCCGCCGCGCGTCGGTCGCCGCCTTGATCTTGCCGACCATCTCCATGGCCGGGATCAGGCTCTTGTCCTGCAGATGGCCGCAGCGCTTCGGAAAGCTCTGGTCCTCGAGCTGGATCGCCGAAGCGCCGGCGCGTTCGAACAGCCGTACGGTACGCTGCACGTTCAGGGCATTGCCGTAGCCGGTGTCGGCATCGACGATCAACGGCGTGGCGACGCGGTCGCGGATCAGGCTCAGCGTCTCCGCGACTTCGGACATGGTGACCAGCCCGATATCGGGACGGCCCAGCCGCGTATAGGCAATGCTGGCACCGGACAGGTACAGCGCGCGGAAGCCGGCGTCGGTCGCCAGCGACGCGGTAAGCGCGTCATAGACGCCGGAGGCCAGTACGATTTCCGGTTGATGCAGCATCGTTTTGAGGGACGTGAATTCAGTCATGAGCATTCTCTCGATCAGACGGCAAGCATCTGGGACAGCGAGCGCATATCCGCGGCACCGGTCAGGCCGTCGACGGCGGAAAGGATCGCGGCACGGTGGTCGTCATTCCAGACGTCGCCGGTCACCTCGTGAAACTTTTCTTCGATCTCGGCGGCGCTGTAGGGATCTTCGGTGTCGCCCTTGTTGGTCATCGCTTCGGCCGACAGCACGCGACCGTCCTTCAGCGCGATCTTCAGCCGCGCGGGTCGCAGGCCCGGAAGCATCGCCGTCAGCGCGGGATCTTCCCGAACCGTTATGCGGCTTGCCAGAACCAGCGTCGCGGCGTCGCGCCGGGCCTCATCACGAAAGGCCCCGATCGTGGCGGCGCCATGGACGATGGTCGTCGCCAGCGAGAACGGCAGCGAGAATTTTGCCGCCAGCATGTTGCGGGGCGTGGGACTGTTCAGCTGCGCCGCCCAGATATAGGTATCGACTTCGATCCGTTCTATTTCATCTGCCATGAGCTCGCCGACCCCGGCCAGCGCGTTTTGCAACGCATCTAGCGCGCCGTGATTGTAGCGGCAGGCGGCGTGGCGCTTGAAATAGTTGCGTGCGATTTCCCAGCGCGAGCCGAGCTCGGCGATCATCTGCTCCGGTTCGAACTGGTCGGAGATCACGGTGCCGTAGATCGTGCCGACGCCGTCGGCCTCGCCGACGAAGCCGGCATCGACCATGTCCCAGGCGCGCAGGCCGATCTCGTTGGAGAATCCCGCAAACGAGTTACGGACGGTGCCGCCTTCCAGCATCGTCCGCCGACTGGTCGCCAATCCCACCGTCGATGACACGTTGATGACCTCGGCCATCTGCTCGGTGCTGGCGCGGTTCAGCCGTGCGACCGCTACGGCGGCGCCCACCGTGCCCCAAGTGCCGTGCGGATGCATGGTGACGCGCAGCTTCGAGGCGATGCCGATCCGCGAGCCGATCTCATAGCCCAGCACGATGGCGATCAGAACCTCGGCGCCGGAGCTGCCGAGCTCTTCCGCCGCCGACAACACCGCCGGCACGACGTGAATACCAGGATGGCCGCGCGCGAACTGATTGCCCTCGTCGATCTCGAGCATGGTGCCTGCGGTCCCGTTGAGGAACGCCGCAGTCCCCGGCGCTGCGCGGCGGCGGGCGCCGATCACG
Organism: Tardiphaga sp.; assembly: GCF_025356345.1. Lineage (GTDB taxonomy): Bacteria > Pseudomonadota > Alphaproteobacteria > Rhizobiales > Xanthobacteraceae > Tardiphaga. The sequence continues at coordinate 11,855 of NZ_JANXTC010000137.1, read as the reverse complement.
GGCACGCCGCACGTGCCGATCGACCGGCGGCAGAGCCGCTCGGTCAGCCGCCGCATTTCCGGCTCCTGCGCACCGGCCGACATCGCAGCGATGCAGTCGAACAGCACCTGTTTAGTCCGCGCGATGACATCAGGCGGAATTTGATCGATCGTCAGTCCGGTCGCGAAACCGGCCCATTGATCGAGCCATGACGGGCGCGCCGTCGCGGCGGAAGCAGCTTGCAGCATCGTCACATCCCTAAATAGGTTTTGGCCAATTCGCTGTTGGCGGCCAGCTCCGCGCCGGTGCCGGACAGCACCAGGCTGCCATGCTCCATGACGTGCGCGGCATGCGCCAGTTCGAGCGACTGCACGACGTTCTGCTCGACCAGCAGGATCGTCAGCCCGCTTTCGTTGAGGCCGCGGATCAGCCTGAACATTTCCTCGACCAGCACCGGCGCCAGCCCGAGCGAGGGCTCGTCGAGGATCAGCAGCCGTGGCTGGCCCATCATGCCGCGGCCGATAGCCACCATCTGCTGCTCGCCGCCGGACAATGTGCCGGCGCGCTGGCCGAAGCGCTGCCTGAGGCGCGGAAACACCGAGAGCACGTGCTCCATGGTGCGCGCGCGCTCGGGCTTGCCGCGCCGGTAGGAGCCGAGCTCGAGATTCTCGCGCACGCTGAGATCGGGAAACAGCCGGCGGCCCTCGGGCACATGCACCAGACCCAGCGCCACGATCGCGGCCGGGCTGAGCCGGTCGATACGCGCGCCATCGAACCACACCTCGCCCTGCCGCGGGCGAACGATGCCGGACAGCACCTTGTTCAGCGTGGTCTTGCCGACACCATTGGGGCCGAGCACGGCGACGATGGAGCCCGCCCGCACGGTGAAGCTGACGCCGCTCAATACCGAGGTGCCGTCATAGCCGGCCAGCAGATTTTTCACGACCAGAAGCGGTTCAGTCATGACCGCCCTCCGCGGCAATCCGCGCGGCGGCGCCGGGCCCGAGATAGGCCTCGATCACTTTCGGTTCGCGTGTCACCTCGGCCGGCGTGCCCTCGGCGATCATGCGGCCTTCCGCCAGCACATAGACATGATCGCACAGGCTCATCACGGCCTGCATCACATGCTCGACCATCAGGATGGTGATGCCATCGGCCACCAGCGCGCGGATCACCGGAATGATGTCGCGCACTTCCGACGGGTTCAGCCCGGCCAGCACTTCGTCGAGCAGCAGCAGCCGCGGCTGTGTCGCCAGAGCACGTCCCAGTTCGAGGCGCTTTCGTGCCGATACCGTGAGGCCGGACGCCATGGCATCGAGCCGCGCGGCAAGGCCGACGCGATCGGCGATGGCGGCGGCGCGCGCCATTGCCTCGTCGCGATGGCGGCAATGCAGATAGGCGCCGACCGCGATGTTTTCGCGCACGCTCAATCCGGCGAACGGCTGCACGATCTGGAAGGTGCGGGCGATGCCGAGCGCGGCGCGACGGTGCGGCGGCATGCCGGAGATGTCGGCACCGTCGAAAGCGACCGAGCCCGAACTCGGCGTCTCGAAGCCGGAGATCAGGCTGAACAGAGTGGTCTTGCCGGCGCCGTTCGGGCCTATCAGCCCGGTAATCGTGCCAGCCTGCACGCTGAGACTGGCGTCGTCGACGGCCTTGAGGCCGCCGAACCGCTTGCTGGCGTTGCGGACTTCGAGCAGCGCGCTCATGCCGCCCTCCTTGCGCCGATGCGCTGCATCAGCCTGGTAAGCAGTCCCTGGATGCCATGACGGGCAAAGGCCACCACCAGCACCAGCAGGACGCCGAACAGCGCCAGATCGATGCCGGGAATGCGTCCCGCGAAGGCCTTGGCAAGTTCACCGAGAAAATGCAGCGCCAGCGCGCCGAGCAGCGGACCAAACACGGTGCCAAGCCCGCCGACAATTGGCGCCAGCAAGGCCTCGACGGAAATCCAGCTACCGAACGCAATCGAGGAATCCACGAACAGGAAATACTGCACGTAGAACGCGCCGGCCAACGCCGTCAGGCCCGCGGACAGCGTGATCGCCTTGAGCTTGACCATCAGCGTATCGACGCCCAGCGCGGCGGCCGCGTTCTCGTTCTCGCGCACAGCGATCAGATAGGCGCCGAAGCGGCCGCGCTCAATGCCGCGCATCATCACCATGGCAGCCGTGACCAGCGTTAGAATGATCCAGAAATAGATCGCACGGCTACTGAACTGAAAATTAGCGGCGGACATCTGCAGCTTGATCAGCGTACCCGCCGCGCCGCCGGTGACCGGCGCGGCGTTGGCGACGATCCGGAACACCTCGGCAAAAGCGAGCGTGATCAGGGCAAAGTACGAGCCACGCAGACCCGAGCGAAAACTGAGATAGCCGATCGCCGCACCCACCGCGGCGCCGAGACAGGTGCCGGCCAGCAACGCGGCATAGGGATTGACGCCATAGCGGTTCTGCAGGATCGCGTTGCCATAGGCACCGGCGCCGAAGAAGGCGGCATGACCGAACGAGAATTGGCCGCCATAGCCAGCCAGAAGATTCCAGCCCTGCGCCGCCAGCGCGATAATCATCGCATTGACCAGCGCATTGATCACCGTGTTGGAATCGCTCACCGCGGGCAGTAACGCCAGCAACAACGCGACGATCGCGATCGGACCGTAGGCCCTGATGCCGCTCATGCTCTGGCTCCGAACAATCCGGTCGGGCGCAGCAGCAACACCAGAATGAAAATCACGAAGATACCAAGCTGGCCGAGACTTTCGCCAAACAGCAATCCGGACAGGCTCTCGATCACGCCAACGAACAGCCCGCCGGCAATGGCGCCGGGGATCGAGCCCATGCCGCCCAACACCACGATCGTGAAGGCCACCAGCACATAGGCGTTGCCGACCCGCGGATGCACATAATAGATCGGCAGCAACAGACACGCTGCCACGGCCAGGCAGGCCGCGCCAAGTCCGAAGGTCACGGCATAGATGTGGGCGACGTCGATGCCGGTCAGCGCGGCGCCGAGCTTTTCCTTCGCCACCGCGCGGATCGCCTTGCCGGTATCGGTCAGCGCCAGCAGCACCCACAGCACCAATGCGACGGCGCAGGACACGCCGAAGGCGACGGCGCGCGTCAGCGGCAAAAAGGTGAAACCTAGATCAACGGTCGAAAAACCGTAGGGCACGTCGATCGACCGTGTGTCTGAATTGAAACCCGCCAGCAGCAGATTCTCGATCACGATGGAGAGACCCAGCGTGATCAGCAACACGTTCTGGTCGTCGCCATGGCTGGCCGGGCCAATCACCAGGCGCTGCAGCGCGTAGCCGAGGCCGAAGAAGATCAGCGCCAGCGGGACGATCGCGACATAGGGATCGATGCCGGCCTGAAACGCGAGGTAGACCGCGAACATCGCCGCACTCAGGATCGCGCCATGGGCGAAATTGATGATGTGCAGCACGCCATAGACCAGCGTCAGCCCGACCGCGATCAGCGCATAGACCGCGCCGGTCATCAGGCCGTTGAGCACGGCGGCAGCCAGGATATCGGGCGATGACATCAGCGAAGTTCGGCTTTCATGGGAAAGGGAGACGTCATGTGACGAGACCGGTGGGTGCCGGTCTCGTCACATCAGGACGCGGCGATCAGGCGGGCACCGGAAACACCGGCTTGGCGTCGGAAAAACTCGACGGGAAGATCACCTTGATGTCGTTGCCCTGGACCTGGGTGTTGACCGGCGCTGCGCCCATGTTCTGGCCGTTGACGAACTGCGTCGGGCCATAGGGCATGATGTGTCCGGCAAATGTCGAGGAAGCCAGCGCGGCGATGATCGCCTTGCGGTCGGCCGAGGCCGCGCGTTCAATCGCATCCGCCAGCAACAGCACGCCGGAATAATTCAGCGAGACATTGTAGGTGAAGAATTTGCCGGTGGATTCCACTTCCTTCTTCAGCGCCTCGGCCACCGGATTGCGCGGATCGTGCCAGTGGTTGCAATCCATCACGTTCTGGGCTGCGTCGGGGAATTCCTTGACGAAGCGGTAGTTGGAGGCGGCGCCATTGAGCACGCAATAGATGCCCTTCGGCTTGATCTTCTGCTGCTGCATGGTGCGCGCCAGCAGCACGAACTCGCCGTAGTAGCTCGACGGAATGATCAGATCGGGATTCTTCGCGCGGATCTGCAGCGCGACGTTGGACATATCACGCGCGGGCGTCGGATGCGCGATGGTGTCGAGCACCTCGAAGCCGCGCTTCGGCAGTTCGGTCTGCATCAGCTTGGCAAGGCCGGAGCCGAACAGGCCATCCTCGTGCACCAGTACCACGGTCCTGGCCGGCTTGCCGGCCGCGTCGTTGAGGGTCGACAGGTTGTCGAGCGCGCTCTTGGTGACGATGCCAAAGCCGGGCGAGAAACGGAACGTGTTGGCCAGTCCGCGCGACACGATCTGATCGGAGACGCCGACATCGACGATATAGCCGAGGTCGTAGCGCGATGCGGCCTGGGTGGCGGCGAGGCAGATCGGGCTGGCGAAGCCGCCAACGATCGCCGCGACACCTTCCGCCGCCATGCGTTCGACTTCCGCGGTGCCGCCTTCAGGAGTCGAGCGCGCATCGCCGAACACCATTTCCAGCTTCGCGCCGCCCAGCGACTTGATGCCGCCTTTATCATTGATGGCCTTGATCGCCGCCTCGGCGCCGATCCGGCCCTGCGCCCCGTCGAACGCCAACGCGCCGGTGACCGGCTGCAGGATTCCGATCTTGATCGTCGCGCCCTGCGCCCGCAGAAAAGACGGCATTGCCACCGAGCCGGCGACCAACGCCGTGCCTTGAAGGACACGGCGACGCGACAAGCCGTGGTTAGATGTCTTGGTCATCCTGCTTCTCCATCCGTGGGGTCAATTGCAAACCGTGATCATGAGGCTTTTCTGGAAATCGTGTCGTTGGGCTCGGACGCCAGCACGGTGGCCCAGCGGCGCACGCCCGCGGCTTCGGTGCGAACCATGTCCATCTGCAGCGCGTAGCGATCCGGCCGATACAGCGCGATGAGATGCTCGACGCCGCTGCCATCGGCAGCGAACACCGTGCGGGTGGTGCCGAGCAGCGCCGACCCGACATCCACCTCGAGCGCGGCCGCGACTTCCGGCGACGCCAGCACGGCGGTGACCTGCTGAGTCGCGCGCTCGATCTGGACGCCGGAGCGTTCCAGCAATGACAGCAGCGGACGTGCCGCCAGATCGGCCTCGGTATAGGTGACGCCGATCTGCTCGGGCACGAAGGTGGTGAGATGGGAGAACGGCTTGTCGTCAATCAGGCGGACGCGCACGGAGAACTGGGTCTTGGCGCCAGGCGGCAGCCGGAGAGCCTCGGCGATCGCCGCCGGCGGCTCGCGATAGCTGAAGGCCAGTAGGCGCACCGCCGTATCGCGCCCCATCGCCACGAGGTTGGCCATCACATCGGAGAAATCCGCCACGATCGGCTTGGCGACGCCGCCCCGCACAAAGGTGCCGGCACCGCGACGGCGGCTGATCAACCCTTCCAGTTCAAGCTCGGCCAGAGCCCGCCGAACGGTGACCCGCGACACGCCATATTCAACCGCCAGCGCCTGTTCGGCCGGCAGCGATTCCGTATTATCGAGCCGGCCACCGGCGATGCGATCACGCAGCACCAGATAGACTTGGCGGGTTTTCGACGATTCGACTCCGGCCATCCGTGCCCTTGCCCCTAATACATTCAAAGGTATAGTGCATGATACAACTTAGACTGCAAGCCCCGCCGATGCGGATCGTGTGGGCAACAACAGCGGACAGGCGGACATGGCGGTGGGCGCGGCAAACATCATCGACAAATTATGGGACGCCCACGCAATCATGACGCGCGAGGACGGCCAGTCGCTACTGTTCATCGACCGGCATTATCTGCATGAAGGCTCGTTCCATGCCTTTGATCAGCTACGACGACGTGACGCCCGCCTCGCACGGCCCGACCTCACCTTCGGCATCGCGGACCATTATGTGCCGACGCGGCCGGCTTCCAGCCTGCACAACCCCGAAGCCGCGGGCATGATCGCGCAACTCGCGCGCAACGCGTACGAGCACGGCATCGTGTCGTTCGGACAGGATGACCGGCGGCAGGGCATCGTGCATGTGGCCTTGCCCGAACAGGGCCTGACTCTGCCCGGGCTGTCGATCGTCTGCGGCGATAGCCACACCTCGACGCATGGCGCGTTCGGCGCCTATGCCTTCGGCATCGGCGCGTCCGAAGTAGCCCATGTGCTGATGACACAGACGCTCTGGCAGAAGCGACCAAAGCGCATGCGCATCGTGGTCGACGGCGAATTGCCCTTAGGCACCGGCGCCAAGGATATCGCGCTGACGATCATCGCGCGGATCGGCAGCGATGGCGCGCAGGGCCACGCCATCGAATACGCCGGCAGCGCCATTCGCGCGCTGTCGATGGAAGGCCGCATGACGCTGTGCAACCTCTCGATCGAATCCGGCGCGCGGCTCGGCCTGATCGCGCCAGACGACATCACCTTCGATTATCTGCGCGGCCGTGCCTTTGCGCCCGATGGCGACGATTTCGAGCGCGCCATGGCGGACTGGCGTGCGCTGGCCAGCGACGTGGGCGCGCCGTTCGACAGCGAATTCGTGCTCGACGCGCGCGAGATCGCGCCGGTGGTGACCTGGGGCACCAGCCCGGAACAGGCGGCGCCGATCGACAGTGTTGTGCCGGACCCCGCCAGCATCGACAACCCTGACAAGGCGCAGTCGGTCCGCGACGCGCTTGATTACATGGCGCTACGGCCCGGCCAGCGGCTCGATGGCATTCGTATCGATCGCGTGTTCATCGGCTCCTGCACCAACAGCCGCATCGAGGATCTGCGCGCCGCGGCGGCGGTGCTCGCCGGCCAGCGGTCGCAGGTGCCCGGGCTGGTCTCGCCCGGCTCGTCGTCCGTCAAGCTGCAGGCCGAACAGGAAGGCCTCGACCGCATCTTCATCGACGCCGGCCTGGAATGGGTCGGCTCGGGTTGCTCGATGTGCGTCGGCATGAATGGCGACACCGTCGCCGCCGGCGAACGCTGCGCCTCCACCACCAACCGCAACTTCAAGGGACGCCAGGGGCCGGGCAGCCGGACCCATCTGATGTCGCCGGCGATGGTCGCCGCCGCCGCCGTCGCCGGTCAACTGACCGACGTCCGCTTTCTGCATCGGACCTAGCCCATGCGCCCCTTCATCACGCTGACCGCCCTCGCCTGCCGACTGCCGATCGCCGGTATCGACACCGACCAATTGATCCCGGCTCGATTCATGCGGCGCCCGCGCAGCGAAGGCTATGGCAACTTCCTGCTGCATGATTTGCGCTTCGATGCCGACGGCCGGGCCAGGCCGGACTTTCCGCTCAACGATCCCGACAATGCCGGCTGCGAAATCATCGTCGCCGGCCGCAATTTCGGCGGCGGCTCGTCGCGCGAGGCCGCGGTCTATGCGCTCGCCGACTACGGCATCCGCGCGGTGATCGCGCCGAGCTTCGGCGACATCTTTGCATCGAACGCGGTGAAGAACGGCGTGCTGGTGGCCGAGGTCAGCGAAGCGGATTCGCACCGATTGCTCGAGGCGGAAGACCTTGCCGGCCAACGGCCGCTGACGATCGACCTCGCCACACAGACCATCGCGGTCGGCAATGTCGTGGTGTCGTTCGCCATTGACCCGGTCTGGAAGAAGCAGTTGATCAATGGCTGGGACGACATCGACATGACCCGCAGCGAATCCGCCCGGATCGCGCGGTTCATGGAAGCCGACGAACGTCGGCGTCCATGGATGCGACCGGTGGTACCGCATTCCTAGAACCAGATTCAGTTTGCTCGAATCGTGTCCCGGACGCGGTGCATTGCGCCTCCGCAAGGAGGCGTCGTGCTCCGCGGAGCCGGGACCGCCATGAAATTCAGCACTTGGTAGGGTCCCGGCTCCGCGGAGCGGCATAAGAATGCCGCACCGCGTCCGGGACACCAGTAATTCATCCTAACGGATCAGACTCCAGGTCAGGCCATCCGCGCAGCCAACATCGCGCCATGCGTTGCAGATCCAGGCCCACACGCATGCCGAGGACACGGTTTCAACGCGCCAGCGTGTCGGATAGGGTGCGCGCCATCAACAGGGGAATGACATGAGCATGTCCGGGGTTTTCGCGCGCTTTGTTGCGCTGGTCGGCGCAGGCGCGCTGCAATGGCGCAAGCTGCAAGGGGCCGGCGCGCATGCGCCTGCCTGGGGCAGCGCGCCATTGGTGCCAGAAGCCGAGCCGCAGGGTGCGATCCCCACGCTCAAGATGCCGACCGCCAAGGGCTGGACCGGCGATCAAAAACCGGTCGTCGCTCCGGGGCTCAAGGTCAATGCCTTTGCCACCGGCCTGAAACATCCGCGCTGGATTCATGCGCTGCCCAATGGCGACGTTCTGGTCGCCGAGGCGTCGCAGGTAGCCGGTCCGGTACGCAGCGTATTCGGCTACGCGATGCAGGCCACGATGCGACGCGCCGCCGCGCTCGGTGAAAGCGCCAACCGCATCACGCTGTTGCGTGACCGCGACGGCGATGGCGTCGCCGAAAGCAGCGGCATCTTCATGGAAGGGCTGAACCAGCCGTTCGGCATGGCGCTGCTCGGCGACACGTTCTATGTCGGCAATGTCGACGGCGTATCCGCCTTCCCGTATGTCGCGGGGGCTGATCGCATCACCGCGCCGGGGCAAAAGCTGACCGACTTCACATCCGGCGGCCATTGGACGCGCAGCCTGCTGCCGAGCCCCGACGGCCGGAAACTGTTCATCGGGGTGGGCTCGCTCACCAACATCGCCGAGATGGGCATGGCGGCCGAGCAAGGCCGCGCCGCGGTATACGAGCTCGATGTGGCGAGCGGCGCCAGCCGCATCTTCGCCAGCGGCCTGCGCAATCCGGTCGGCCTGGCCTGGGAGCCGACCACCGGCAAGCTGTGGACGGTGGTCAATGAGCGTGACGGGCTCGGCGACGAGACGCCACCGGACTACCTCACCTCGGTCCGCGAAGGTGGCTTCTATGGCTGGCCCTATTGCTACTGGGGACAGACCGTCGATGACCGCGTGCCGCAGGACAAGGCGCTGGTCGTCACCGCGATCACGCCGGATTACGCGCTGGGCGGACACACCGCCTCGCTCGGCCTGTGCTGGCTGCCGGCCGGCACTCTGCCGGGCTTTCCGGACGGCATGGTGATCGGCCAGCACGGCTCCTGGAATCGCAGCACGCTGAGCGGCTACAAGGTCGTCTTCATCCCATTCGTGAATGGCCGCCCGTCCGGTCCGCCGCGCGACATTCTGAGCGGCTTCCTCGCGCCCGACGAGCGGGAATCCTATGGACGACCGGTCGGGGTTACGCTCGGTCCCGACGGCTCGCTGCTGGTCGCCGACGATGTCGGCGATGTGATCTGGCGCGTGACGGCCGCGTAACACGGCCAGACGCGTCAGGCCGCCGCGCCCGACATCTGCCGGAGAACATCGGCCTTGGCGCCGTCCGCAACAATGCGGCCGGCGTCCAGCCAGATAATGCGATCGACCAGTTGCAATACCGGCGCGCGGTGCGTCGCCACGATCAGGGTGCGGTTACCGACCAGTTCGACCATGTTCCTGACCAGCCGCATCTCCAGCATCGTGTCCATGGACGATGTCGGCTCGTCGAGCAGCAGCACTTTCGGATTTCCGAGCAGGACCCGGGCGAGCGCCACGGACTGGCGTTCGCCCCCGGACAGCTTTTCGCCACGCGGACCAATCGACATGCCGTAGCCCTGCGGATGCCTGGCGGCAAAATCGGCAATGCCCGTCAACCGCATCATCGCGGCGAAGTGCTCGCGGTCTAGTTCGCCCTGCCCCAGACAGATATTCCGCATCAGCGTGTCATCGATGAGTCCGGCGGTCTGCCCCATATAGCCCAGCGCCTGGCGCAGATCCGCCGGCACATACTGCCGAACGTCGAAATCATCGAGCAACACCGCCCCCCTGTCGGGCTCGGCCAGCCGTGCGATCACCCGCAGCAGCGTGCTCTTTCCCGAGCCGGAACGACCGACGATCGCGACCCGTTCGCCCGGACGAATCGAGGTCGAGACATTGTCGAGTTGCGGCGAGCTCTGACCGGCATAGGCATATGACACGTTGTTGAGTCGCAACTCGCAACTTACCGGTGCGCGCAGCGCGCCGCTGCTGTCGCCGGCCTGCTCGCTCTGATACTTGGCATCGCGCATCAACAATTTCAGCATCGCCCGTCCCTGCATCATGCGGTGAATGACAGAAATGAGTTGCCCGATCGGGCCAATGATGCGGCCGACCAGAAGGGAACAGGTGGAGAGTCCGCCCACGGTCATGCTGCCCGCGGAGACTTCATAGGCCCCGATGATCAGCACCGTGGCCACCATCATCTGGCCAACGGTGGCGCTGGCATAGGCCGCCAGACCCTGCCAAAGCCGGACCACATGCGAGCTATAGGCAAATTCGTCAAACACCCGCTCGAAGCGGTTCAGCACGTTGAGCTCGGTGCGCGTCGCCTTGATGGTCTCGAGAACCTCGACCGTCTCGGTCAGCCGGTTGGCCTGAAGCTGCGCCAGGGCGGCCGAGCGCACATGTTCGGCCTCAGCCCCGATGTTGCTCCAGTGGTGCACGGCGGCGAGAACGCTGATCCCCAGGATCGGCGCCAGCACAACCGCTCCGCCATTGAGCCAGAGCAGAGCGAACACCAGAAGCAGAAACGGCACATCGACCGCGACGCCCGTCACCAGCTGCGGCACCAATTGGGTCATGCCGTCCAGATTGCGCAGCCGAAGCGCGATGGCACCCGCCGAGCGCGGCGCCTCGGACATTCTGGCTTCGAGCAATTTGCGCATCACGGAGGCCTGCAGCGCGGCGCTGGCCGCACTCGCCAGCGCATCCTGGATCTTGAGGCGGACCCAGCGGACTGCGATATCCGCCGTCAGCGCCAGCATCACGCCAATGGAAATCGCCCACAACGTGTCGAATGCCGAATGCGGAATCACCCGGTCGAAAATCAGTCCCGAATAGATCGGAAGCGCGAGCAGCATCAGATTCGAGAACGCCGCGGCGACGAGCAACTGCACCACCAGCTTGCGATAGCGCGCCGTCATGAAACTCAGGATGCCGCGCACCGGATCGACCGAGTCCGGCCCCGCCAGATCCGACACCAACTCCGCGATATTCCCGACCGGCGCCGAACCACGCGGCCGCACCAGAAAAACAGTCCCGGCTTCCTCAGCCGCCAGCGCGTCCTTGTCGATCAGATAATTTTTGCCGCCATGGCGCGCCACGAAGGCGCGGCCCTGCCGCGCCAGCAGCATCCGCCCCATGCCGTCATTGGTGAGCATCACCGCCGGCAGGTCTTCCGCAACCAGGGAAGCAATCGGCCGGTTTTCGAACAGAATTTCGATATCGTTGACTGCCGCGAAGGACACCAGCGCTTCTGGACTGTCGATATGGCGCACAGGCTCCGATTGGCGCGCCGGCTCGCCATGCTGCGCCCGCCAGACCGATGAAATTTCGACCAGCAGTCGAGCCAGCAAATCGGGCGGCGGCAGTTTCGAGCCGTCGAGCCGTTCGGGATCGCGCTCCCCGCGCAAGCCGATGCCGCCGAGTTTCTGGAGTCCGGCGTCAAATCCCTCGGAAACAAGCGCTAAATTGAATCTTCTCAAAAACATCGAGTACCACCACGCACCCAATATACGGCGCTGTAAAAAGCTATTTTATTAAGCTTAATGGTGCGTAAACCGTTTCCGGTATCAATGGATCAGCTGTTCCAACCCGCGAGCCATTCTTGCATCCCCTTCGCACAACTCGCGCTGCCGGCGCCACGACAGTACAGCTGGGGCGCCTGGAAGC
>NZ_JANXTC010000128.1:0-9007 GCF_025356345.1 Tardiphaga sp. | reverse complement strand
GTGTACAATGAAGGCGCGCGCCACGACGTCGGCAAGCACGGTGTGCTGAACTGGCTGATCGCCGGCTCCGACGCGCTGGCCTTCGCCAATCTCAATGACCAGCAGCTGATCGACGCGGCGCTGAAATCGTTGCCGGCGTCGCTGGGCGATGCCCGCGCCCATTTCCTGGAAGGCAAGACCCACCGCTGGCTGTCTTCGGTGAATGCGATCCCCGGCGGCATGCCGGCGCGCGACGTGATGACCAACCATCGCCCCGAGCCGAAGGAACATCCCGGTATCGTCGTGGTCGGCGACTATTTGTTCGATTCGACTTTGAACGGCCTGCTGGATTCGTCCGACGCCGCCACCGACATCATCCTCACCGAGATGATGCGGCTGCGCCGGGCGCGCGGCGAGGGCGGTCCGGTAGTTTCGGACAAGATCGACCGCGACTATTTTGAGAATTATCGTGGCGCCGGTCCTTACAGCGAGGTGTGGAGCCAGTTCACTGATCCCGCCTATCTGATGGGTCTGATCAAGATCGTCTGGGGCAGGGCCAAGGGCTACAAATTGCTGGTCGCGGGTTCCGCGAGCGGCGAGTTGGTCGGTGCGCTGCGCGACAAGGGCATCGATGCCTGGGGCGTCGAGAACAACCGGGCTATTCACGCCAAGACGCCGAAGGCGCTGCGAAAATTCAACCAGCTCGGTTCGGTCACCGACCTGCCGTTCAAGGACGAGCAATTCGATTTCGTATTCGAGACCAGTCTTTGCCATGTCGGTGAGAAGCAGGTCGCCAAGGCGGTGCGCGAGCTCAACCGTGTGGTCAAGACCGGCGTGTTGTTCGGCTCGGTCACTTCCGACATGGCGCCCGCGCTGATCGATCGTTACGACCTGCTGCGTGGCGTCAAGAAGCTCGGCACCTGGTGGGAATGGTCGGAATTGTTTTTTACCAACGGTTTCGATCTGTCGATGCACCGCCGCGACTGCACCGAAGCGGTCTGGGCCGCGACGCTGGCCGCCGGCAAGGGTCCCGGCCACTGGTATGCCGACGCCGACAGCCTGCGCTATTCGTTCTTCGACAAGGTTGAGACGGAGGATTGAACGGGCAGCTCGTAGGGTCGGCAAAGCGCGGCGTGCCCATGTGTCCCGTGCCCGCGTCGCGAGGCGACGGCATGGCGCAAGATCGCCTTTGCCCACCCTGCGTCCGGTCTTGAAAGGCTGCGACCTCACCTGCGTTGCTTTGCCGAACGTATTCTGTTCGCATACGATTATGGCCCGTGGCTTCGACGCCACGCTTTGATTCCTGCGGTCTGATGGCCGTGCAGCAACGGTTCGTTCCATGGCCACAAAGCCACCTTCCAAGCCGCCGGTCGACGACAAGGCGCCCGGCGAACCGACGTCGCCGCTCGATGACAAGTTCGCGTTGCCAGTCGGCGTAGGGGCGGCCTCGGTGCCCGGCGTCAAGCCGCCGGTTGCCGCCGCAAAGCCCGTCAAGGCAAAGCCGGTCGTTGATGATGACGACGATGAAGACGAAGATGACGAGGCGGACGACGAGGACGACGAGGAGGACGAAGATCTTGTCGTCTTCACCGCCCGTGAGGCCGCCGGCGCGATCGGCACGATCTACGCCTTTACCCGTCCGTTTCTGACGAATTACAGGAAGATGCTGGCCTTTGTCGGCGTCGGCCTGGTGATCGAGACTCTGTTCAACGTCATCATGCCGCTGAGTCTGAAATTCCTGATCGACGACGCGCTCGGCGAGGAGGATTTCGAGGCACTGGTGACGATCCTGTCGGTGCTGGCCGTGGCCGGCATCATCACTTCGATGGTCGCGGTCTGGTACGAGCGCTGGGACGCCAAGCTGGCGGCCTCGGTAATCTCCGATGTTCGCGTCAAACTGTTCGAGCACATCCAGAACCTGCCATCGGCCTATTTCGCCCGCACCAAGCGCGGCGAAATCCTGTCCCGCTTCTCGATCGACCTGGCTGCCTATGAAGGCTCGGTGAAGAGCGTCTCCAACAGCGCGGTGCTGCCGTTCCTGGAGCTGATCGCCGGCCTCATTTTGATGTTTTTCCTGAACTGGCAGCTGGCGGCGATTTCGCTGCTGGTGTTCCCGATCACGCTGATTGGCCCGCGCATCCTGACTCCGAAGGCGGTGCAGGCCAATTACGACCAGAAGCTGAACGAGGCCTCGCTGCTCGGCATGGTGCAGGAGAACGTCGCGGCGCAGGCGGTGATCAAGGCGTTCAGCCTGCAGCGCCGCACGCTGGGCTGGTTCCGGCTGCGCAACAATACCGCCCGCGACAAGATCGCCTCCGCGACCTTCCTGTCGACCATGGTCGAGCGCTCGGTGACCATCTCTGTACTGCTGCTGCATCTGGTGGTGCTGGCGATCGGCGCCTATCTGGCGACCAAGGGCCAGATCACCGTCGGCACCTTCGTCACCTTCGAAAGCGCGTTCTGGGAGGTGTCGTACAACATCGCCCATGTTATGCACTTCATCCCGGTGTCGATCCAGTCGGCCGCCGCGGTGCGTCACATTCAGGAAATGCTCGACGAGCCCACCCGTGGCGCCGACCGCGCCGGCGCGCCCGACCTGCCGCGCATCGTCAACGACATTACCTTCGACCACGTTACCTTCACCTATGAAGGCGGCGAGACGCCGGTGCTGCAGAATCTCAATCTCAAGATCAAGATCGGCAAGACCGTCGCTATTGTCGGCCCCAGCGGTTCCGGCAAGAGCACGCTGCTCAATCTGATCCTGCGGCTCTACGTGCCCGATGACGGCAAGGTTTCCATCGACGGCGTCGATATCCGCAAGGTGACACGCGAGTCGCTGCGCTCGAGCATGGCCGTGGTGTTTCAGGAGAACATGCTGTTCAACATGTCGATCCGCGAGAATATCCTGCTCGGCAAGGAGGGCGCCACCGACGAGGAAGTCGAGCAGGCCGCGCGCAAGGCCGAAATCCATCGCTACATCATGAGCCTGCCGCAGAAATACGACACTCCGGTCGGCGAGCGTGGCGACACGCTGTCCGGCGGCCAGCGCCAGCGCATCGCCATTGCCCGCGCTATCGTGCGCAACCCCTCGGTGCTGTTGCTCGATGAAGCCACCTCCGCGCTCGACCAGACCACCGAGGCGGCGCTGAACAAGACGCTGTTCAAGCTCGCCAAGGGCCGCACCATGATCTCCTCGACCCACCGCCTGACCTCGGTGGTCGATATGGACGAAATCATCGTCATCAATGGCGGCAAGATGATCGAGCGCGGCACGCATGCCGAGTTGCTGGCGCGCAACGGCATGTATCGTCAGTTGTGGGATGATCAGGGCCATCAGCCGAGCGGCGCCGCGGACGACGATGATGATGATGAATAGGCGGCGTGCGGTGCGTAAATGGCGGATTTGTTCCGCCGATTATGTTGCCGCTTCATCAATATACCTTGCTCAGCCACCGACCATATTGGGCTGAATTTACTCGCAATTTAGTAAGATAAGGCGTAACTATGTCCGGTACCGTTCAGTCGGCGCGGATAGCCGATCAGCGTGGCCCGGTATGTTCGACGCCACTGAGCAACTGGCTCGATGACCGCCATGGCTCCCTCAGCAAAGCGCCTCCATCCATGAATTCGACTTCGTCCGCCGCCCCCGCCAACGTCCTGATTGTCGAAGACGAAATGGTGCTGCGCATGCGCGCCGTCGATATCGTCGAGGACGCCGGCTTCAACGCGGTGGAAGCCGTCAATGCCGACGATGCGATGGTGATCCTGGAATCGCGTTCGGACATCTCGCTGCTGTTCACCGATATCCAGATGCCGGGCAGCATGGACGGGCTCAAGCTCGCCCACGCGGTGCATAACCGCTGGCCAGCGATCAAGATCATTCTGGTCTCCGGCCAGATCAAGCCGACCGATGCCGAAAAGCCGGAAGACAGCCGGTTCTTTGGCAAGCCGCTGGGCGCGGCGCAAATGGTCGCCGAGATTCAGGACATGGTGGGAGCTGGCGTCTTGCAGATCGTGCCGGCAGTCAGCGCCGAGATGACGACATTGCCGGTCTCCTTCAAGCCGGCCGTTCTACTCGAGGAAGAGCATCATCCGACGGCGCAGGAATTCCTCACGGCCGAGAATGACAGCCTTCGTCTGCTGCTCGAGCAGGCGGTGATCGACGCCAACGTGCTGCTGGCTCAGGCCGGCATCGACGCCGAGGAGCGCGAGGCCGCCGACAAGCTGCAGAAACTGATCCTCGACGAGTTGCATCATCGCATCAAGAACACGCTGGCGACGGTCAGTGCCATCGCCTCGCAGAGCCTGCGCAATGCGACCAGCCTCGAGCACGGTCAGCAGGCGATCGAGGGCCGTCTCGTCGCGCTTGGCCGCGCCCATGACCTTCTGATGCAGGTCAGCTGGGCCAATGCCGGTCTGGCGCACATCGTGCGCGGCGCCGTCGAGGCCTATGACAGTCAGAGCGAGGGGCGCTTCACCATCGACGGACCGGACATCCGGATCTCTTCCGGCGCCGTGATCGCGCTGGCGATGACGTTGAACGAATTATGCACCAACACCACGAAGTTCGGCGCGTTGTCGGTCCCGACCGGCCGCGTCGCCGTCACCTGGCAGATCGATGAGGCCACGCAGCGTCTGCGGCTGCTGTGGAGCGAAAGCAGCGGCCCGAAGGTGCAGGCGCCGACCCGGCGGAGTTTTGGGACGCGGATGATGGGGTCGCTTGGCCAGCAATTGAGCGGGCAGGTGAGGCTGAGTTACGAGCCCTCGGGCTTCGTCTACGCCCTCGATGTGCCACTGAGCTCGCTGCTGCCGAAGCCGTAGTCGGCAGTAGCCAACCCGGCTCTATACCAACCGGCCTTCGCCATGCGCCGCCTGCTCGCGCGCCACGGTGCTTCGTGGAGCCGTGTGACGGCCATGGAGGCGCCGGCGTAACGATCGCAGGGTGCCTTGGCCCAACCGGACCAGGAAGCGTGCCCAGCGCTGTGCGCGCCAGTAGGGATTGTTGTTCAGCGTCAGCGATTTCAGGTGCCAGGCTTTGGCAGCCGACCAATCGTCGCAAGCGGTTTTCACCGGGTCGTCGTAGAATGCATCGATCTTGTCGACCGCCATGCCGTCGCTGGCGAGCCAGGCGGGGATGTGGACGTTGCAGAGCCGCTCGACGTCGGTGAACACCTTGTCGGTGCCGGTACCCGCCGCGGGACAGGAGGTTGCGAACGCATCGCCGATCAGCACGATGCCGGGCTGGCGATGGCCTTCGGTGACGTAGAGGTCCGCCGGCCGGACCTTGACCGGTCCCACCACCTCGAAATCGCCCATCATGCGATCGAGGTTCGGCATCATCGCGCGCATGGTGTCTTTCGGCGCCTGCCGAAAGCGGCGCAGGAACGGATCGTCCATCTGCCGATACACCATCAGATTGGCGCGCATGGTCCGTCCGATCGGAAACAGCGTCAGATAGGTCATGCGCTCGCTGGAGCGTTTCGGCCAATAGGTCAGCGCGGGGAAATCGAACGCCTCGCGATCGCGCGGCGCGACATCGAAGCCGATGGTGATGGAATGGCAGGCGCTGACGATCCGGCGCTGGATCCCGAGTGCGTCGCGCAGCCCGACGCTGAGGCCATTGGCCAGCACCACCAGCCGTGCCGAGATCTCCTCGCCATTTGACAGCGCAACCTGCTGCCGCTCTGCGCTGGTGTGGATCGCCGTCGCCTTGGCGTGAATCAGGGGAACCGAGTCGGGGATTGCTGCCCGCAACGTGTTGACCAGCGTGTCATACATCACGCCTTGCTGGTCGCTGGGCTTGCGGTCGACCACATAGCCGAACCGTGCCTCCCACACTTCGCCGTCGAGGGTGGTCGCGCGCAGCGTCTCCTCGGCCAGGCCGGTCTTGCGCAGAATAGCGATCTGGGTGCTGCCCAGCTTCTCGCAACGCAGATCGGGCGGATAGACCGTGTGCGGATCGATCAGCACGGCCGAGATGCCGGCGCGGCCGAGCGTGGCCGCGGCAATCGATCCGGCCAGGCCGCCGCCGATAATGGCAATATCCGTATAACGCATTGATCTGCCTTCATGCCCCGCGCTGTTTATGCGCCGCAAAAGACGAATAAACGCTGAATCCAATGCTACGGACCGCGCGGATCAGCGAATCTGACTTAACTGAAAAGCAATCCGGGGGGGCGATGATAAGCGCTCATCCGGACCAACATTTCGATGATTTCAGTAAGCATTTGTTCACCAGATAGCAGCCTGGCCGCGCCGTGGCAGGACCTGGCGCAGCGCGCGTCATCGAACGTGTTCATGAACCCGGTGGCCGTGAAGGCCGCCTGCGACAGCCGGTTCGCCAAGGTGCAGATGCTGCTGGCCTGGGAGCAGGGCGCCGAGCCGGCCCGGCTGGTCGGGGTATGGGCGTTGCAGCTGCGCCGGATCGCGCCGTTTTGG
Source organism: Tardiphaga sp. (assembly GCF_025356345.1). Classification (GTDB taxonomy): domain Bacteria; phylum Pseudomonadota; class Alphaproteobacteria; order Rhizobiales; family Xanthobacteraceae; genus Tardiphaga. The sequence goes on along the minus strand of NZ_JANXTC010000128.1, from coordinate 2,590 downwards.
CCGACGCTGCTGGAAGCCCTGCCTTACAACTACGCCTTTCTGTCGAGCCCGGTGGTCGACCCGGTTTTTGTCACCGAGGTGATTCCTGCCTTTCTCGCGGCGCTGGCCAGAAGCCCGCTGCCGAAAGTGCTCAGCCTGCGCGACTTCGACGCCGAATCGCCGAGCTACGATGCGCTCCGTTCGGCGCTCGCGTCGCGGGGCAGCGTTCCGATGCAACTCACTGAAAGTGCTCGACCAATCGCTACGCGCGGGGCCGGCATCAAGAAGTCGGGCTCGACCCGCAAGAAGCTGCGGCAGGACTGGAACCGGCTGTCCGCCACGGGAGTCGTCGATGTCGTCAACGCCCGCGCGCCCGCCGACGTCCGCCTGGCGTTCGAGACCTTCCTGGCGCTGGAAGCCGGCAGCTGGAAGGGGGTAAGCGGAACGGCGCTGTTGTCCGACCAGGCCGATGCCAGCTTCGTGCGCCGGTTGGTGGGCGAGCTGTCCGAGCAGGGCAATGCCTCGGTGGCGCTGCTGCGGATCGACGGCCGGGCGATCGCCGCCCAGGTGCTGATGTATTGCGGCTCCACGGCCTATACGTGGAAGACCGCTTATGATGCCGGCTTTGCCAAATACTCCCCCGGCGCCTTGCTGATCGACAAGGTGACCGAAGAGCTGTTCGCGACCCCTGGTATCGAGACCATCGATTCCTGTTCCGTGGAAGGCAGTTTCATGGCCCAGCTTTGGACCGGCCGACGGATGATGGTCGATCTGCTGGTTCAGGTCGCTCCGGGGGGGGCACTGGCCTTCATTGCCGAGGCTGCCCGGCAACGCGGATATAATTGGTTGCGCAGCCTGCGGAACCGGCTGCGGGCGTGGCGCTGGCGGCGGCGGCCGAACAAGATGGCGGCCACGACATTGCCGACACCCGAACTCACCAAATGACCCCGGCGCGGAAATGGCTCCACGGCTGATTCCATGCCCGATCACGATTCGGCGGCAGATTCGCCAGATTCGGCAAAAACTGCCGACCACGGGCGCCGCGACCTGCCAACAACGTGTCCGCGGCGTTCATCAAACCGCAACATTGCTGCAGTGCGATTCTCTCCAGAAGTCCGTGTTCCACCCTGAATCCAGCGTGCTTTTGCCATCGCCGACGTGCTAAATCCCTCGCTGACAGAAGCGTTTCCGTGAATGCGCTTTAGTGTTGACTTGGGGTGACCCCGGGGATAAAACCCGCGCACTCACCGACAGGCGGTGAGCTTCGCCAGTGTCGGAACGGACCACCCAATCAGTCTTTCGGGACCAGATCGGGCACCAACCTCGACCCAAGAAGCTCAAACGCTGTCGATTATAGCTAGGCAATGCCAAAACGACGTTTGCTTTTGAAGCATCAGCTTCTGAGGCTTATTCGGATGCATGACCTCGGTGCAGACTATCAGGCGAGAGCCGGGTAGTCACGATCGCGGTCCTCTGTGGCGTTAAACGCTTTCCGCTCAGTGATGAGAGGTTGGCGTGATTTCGTTTTGCGTGAATCCTTTCATGTGAGCCGAACGATGGGGTAGGTGACCCCGAACAATTTGCGAAGCCGTTACGGTTTCGCGCGAACAAGGGTGAAGGCGAAGATGCCGACGATCAACCAGTTGATCAGCAATCCGCGCGAAGTGCAGAAGTCGCGCAAGAAGGTGCCGGCGCTGCAGCAGTCGCCGCAGAAGCGTGGCGTTTGCACGCGCGTCTATACCACGACCCCGAAGAAGCCGAACTCGGCGCTTCGTAAAGTCGCAAAGGTGCGTCTGACCAATGGCTTCGAAGTCATCGGTTATATTCCGGGCGAAGGCCATAACCTTCAGGAGCACTCCGTGGTGATGATCCGCGGCGGTCGCGTCAAGGATTTGCCCGGCGTGCGTTACCACATTCTCCGCGGCGTCCTCGATACCCAGGGCGTCAAGAACCGTAAGCAGCGTCGTTCGAAGTACGGCGCGAAGCGTCCGAAATAAGCGGGAAATAAACGATGTCTCGTCGCCATTCTGCTGAAAAGCGTGAAGTGAACCCGGACCCGAAGTTCGGCAACATCATCATCACGAAGTTCATGAACTCGATCATGTATGACGGCAAAAAGTCTGCCGCCGAGAGCATCGTTTACGGTGCGCTCGAGATGATCGAAAACAAGACGAAGCAGGGCCCGCTGCCGGTTTTCGAGCAGGCCCTGGAAAACGTGATGCCGACGATTGAAGTTCGTTCCCGTCGCGTCGGCGGCGCCACCTATCAGGTGCCGGTCGAAGTCCGCAGTGTTCGGCGCCAGGCGCTTGGCATTCGTTGGCTGATCACGGCCGCTCGCGATCGTAACGAGAAGACGATGACGGAACGCCTTTCCGCCGAGCTGCTCGATGCGTCGAACGGCCGAGGCAACGCCGTTAAGAAGCGTGAAGATGTGCATCGGATGGCGGAAGCCAATCGCGCGTTCTCGCATTATCGCTGGTAACGGCGAAACAACGGATTTAAGGACAAGCCCATGCCCCGCGTTCATGCCATCGAGGATTACCGAAATTTCGGTATCATGGCGCATATCGATGCCGGTAAGACCACGACCACCGAGCGAATCCTGTATTAT
>NZ_JANXTC010000103.1:0-13924 GCF_025356345.1 Tardiphaga sp. | reverse complement strand
GCGGCGACGCAGACCATGACCGTCGCGGTCCGCGCTTTGGCGACGCGCCAGCTCAATCCCAATAATGCGTCGCGCGTGGTGATTCGCGAGGGACTGGTCGGCCTGATCAACGGCATTGCCTTTGCGCTGATTACCGGCGTCGCGGCGGTGGCCTGGTTCAAGATCCCGGCGCTTGGCGTCGTGATCGGGCTGGCCATGCTGGTTAATCTGATCGCGGGCGCACTCGGCGGCATTCTGATCCCGATGGTGCTGGAGCGCGTCAAGGCTGACCCGGCGGTGGCATCGGGCACCTTTGTCACCACCGTCACCGATGTGGTCGGGTTCTTCTCCTTCCTGGGCATTGCGACGTTGTGGTTCGGGCTGAAATAGCATTCATTTACCTCTGGTTAACGACAATGGCCGAGCATTCGTCGTGAGGTGAACATGCGCTTGCGGCTGAAGTCGGACGGACGGATCGTGGAATTGCATGACGGCGGCGCGTTCGCGCTCGCGCCGGAAGCGCCCTTGGCCGCGCGGTCGATCAATCCCATGGTCCGCGACCTGCGACGGCGCGCGCAGCTCACCCAGACCGAATTCGCAGCCCGGCTTGGCGTCCCCGTCGAAACCATCCGCAACTGGGAGCAGGGCAAGTCTACGCCGCGTGGTCCGGCCCGCGCGCTGCTAGCGGTCATTGCGCACGCCCCGGAGACCGTGTTCGCTGCGCTGGCGACGGGCGCGACCGACCTCTGATTGCGTTCTAGCCTCGCGCGGCGGGACCGATATTGCACGATCGTTGCGCCGTCCATTCGATCAGGGAGGCCTTCATGCTAAATGTCGAAGTCAACGGCGCCCGCATTCCGGCGGTTGGGCTCGGGACCTGGGATCTGCGCGGCAATAGCTGCGCGCGCCTTGTGGAGCAGGCGATCCGGCTCGGCTATCGGCACATCGACACCGCGCAGGTCTATGAAAACGAGCGCGAGGTCGGCGAGGGCGTTCGTGCCTCGCACGTCAAGCGCGACGACATTTTTGTCACCACCAAGGTCTGGACCACCCACTTCGCCCCGCGGGACCTCGAACGTTCGGCGAAAGAAAGCCTCGTCCGGCTGCGCATGAGCGAGGTTGATCTGCTGCTGCTGCACTGGCCCAACCCGCATGTGCCGCTGGAAGAGACGCTGGGCGCCCTCGCGCGGGTCAAGCAAATGGGGGTGGCGCGCCACATCGGCGTTTCGAATTTCACGGTGGCGCTGCTGCGACAGGCAGTGGCCGCTTGCCCGGAGCCGCTGATCTGCAATCAGGTCGAGTATCATCCCTATCTCGACCAGTCCAAGCTGCTGGAAGCCTACGCGCGCAGCGGGCTGGCGCTGGTGGCCTACAGCCCGATCGCCAAGGGAACGATCCGGGGTGACGAGGTGCTGGGCAGGATCGGCGCCGCGCACCACAAGACGGCGGCGCAGATCTGCCTGCGCTGGCTGGTGCAGCAGAACGTGGTGGTGATTCCGCGCACCTCCAAGGTCGAGCGGCTGTCGCAGAATATCGAAATTTTCGACTTCGCGCTGTCCGATGCCGAGATGGCGGAGATTCATGGCCTCGCCAAAAAAGACGGGCGGCTAACCAATTTCGGTTTCGCGCCGAAATGGGACTGAGCGCGGCTGTCAACCGGCGTTTCCGCATTGATCTTGCCGATCGGATCGCCCATGCCATGGGCCAATCCGGCCTACGGTATCCCTGATGTTTTTCGCGCTTTCAAAGATCTTCGGGTTCTTTACGACCCCCTCGAATGTGATCGCCGCGGTGTGCGCGATCGGCGCCGTGCTGCTGCTGCTGCGGCGCCAGCGGGCGGGGACGCTGACATTGACCTTTGGCATCCTGCTACTGCTGCTGGCGGGTTATTCGCCCGCCGGAAATGTGTTGCTGCTGACGCTCACGGAACGCTTTCCCGCCTGGCAGTCCGACGGACGTGATCCCGATGGCATCATCATTCTCGGCGGCGCCATCGATTCCGATTTGTCGGCCGCGCGCGACGCGCTGGAGATCAACGGTGCCGCCGAGCGGATCTTCGCGATGCTGGATCTGGCGCGGCGCTATCCCGCCGCCCGGATCGTGTTTACCGGCGGCAGCGGCAACCTGTTGGACAATTCTCGGCCGGAAGCGCCAGTGGCCGGACAATTGTTGCAGCGGTTCGGGATCAGCGCCGATCGCGTCTTGCTGGAAAGCGCGTCGCGCACCACGGATGAGAACGCCATTTTCACGCGCCGGCTGCTGCTGCCGAAACCGGGCGAGCGATGGCTGCTGGTGACATCGGCGTTTCACATGCCCCGGTCGATCGGCGCGTTCCGTGCCGCCGGCTTTGATGTGGAGGCCTATCCGGTGGACTGGCGCAGCCGGGGCTGGATCGACGCCGCTACGCCGTTCGATTCGCTGAGCGGCGGCCTGCGACTTACCGACCTGGCGATGCACGAATGGACCGGACTGGTCAGTTACTGGCTGACCGGGCGCGGCAGCGCGCTGTTTCCGGCCCCGCCAAGGCGCTGAAGGTGCTCAGTCCTGCCGCGGCAGGCCGAGGCGGTAGACACCGCGAAAATCCTGCGGATCGGCGGGCTTGCCCTTGCGGTAGATCACCAGCCGGCCGGCCATCGCCAGCGTGACCGCGACGCGCCGGATCGGCATCAGCAGCGCATGCCAGTCGCCATCCGGCGTGATCGCATGGGCGATCTCAGGCGGGCTGAGCGTGCCGCTGGTGCGGCCAAGGACGTCGAGGATGGAATCTTCGAGCGGAACGGCCGAGGCCGGCGGCGAATCTGGGTTTGACATCGCCATGCCATGCCATGCCGGATCGGTCCCGCCTGCGCAAGCGTGGCGCATGACGCGCCATGTCGATATAATCGCCGGGACGGCGTTCAACATGTCATGTCTGTAGTATGGAATCACGGCTTCTCCTTCGCGTAGCCATCGCCGTTTCGGTGATCGGCCATCTGGCGCTGGCGCTCGGCGTCTATTTCGCCGACGCGCGACCGTTCGACCCATCGGTCACGGAGAATATCGCCGTCGATATCGTGACGCCCGACCAGTTGGCGGCGGTGGCTGTCGAGCAGCCCGATCCCGACCCGACGCCGCCCGAGAAGCCGAAACCGGAATTCCGGCTTCCCGACCTCGACAAGCCGACCAGCGAAATGACATCGCAGGCAGCGGCACAGCAGGCTGCCGCGAAACAGGCGCCTGCGCCGCAACCGTCACAGCAGCAGCCGCCACCGACCCCTGGGCATCCTTCGCTGGAGCCAGCTTCCCAGCCGCCCGCACCGCCGCAACAACAGCCTGCCGCGCAACAGCAGGCCGCGCCGCAGCCGCGGGGCTCTCCGCCGGCAGCAACGTCGCAGGCGGAGACGCCGCCGACCGCGGAACCCGACATCACCGTCAAATACGGCGTCATGCTCGGTCTGCCGGACGGCAATGGCGGATCGACCGCGTTGAGCAAGGCCGATCTGGCGCCGCTGGACATCGTCGCCTTCCGGCGCCACCTGAAAACCTGTTCGAGACTACCAGCCGCGGTGATGCCGAACGACAAGGTGCGGATCGTGCTGCGCGCCTTTCTGTCGCCGGCCGGCCGGCTGGTCACCGAGCCCAATCTGATCGAGGCCAGCGCCTCGGCCAAGGGTCCGCTGCTGATGCAGGCGGCGATGCGGGCGCTGGAAGCGTGCCAGCCTTATGCGATGCTGCCCGCCGACAAGTATAACGAGTGGAAGGTGCTCGATCTCGCCTTCACGCCGCAGGATTTTGCCGGTTGACCGGCGCGTAGCCGGTCGGCGCCATCGCGCGCCAGGCGTTGGAAGCAAACTGCCGCCGCCAGGTCACGATCACCACCGCCGCGGTGGAGACCAAAAACACCCACGGGCTGACGAACCAGCCGAGATAGCCGAGCGCGAAGAAGAATGCGCGCTGGCCGCGGTTGAACTGCCGCGCCGCGGCCCCGAACAGCCGGACCGTGCGCAGCACATGCGCTTCGGCCTCCGGGGTGTCGCGCTGCGAGGCCAGCGGCATCGCGCCGATCAGGATTGCGACATAGTTGAACAACCGGTACGACCACGCGAATTTGAAAAACGCATAGACGAAGATCAGCAGTAGCCCCATGCATTTGATCTCCCACAGCGCCGGCGCGGCGCTGAAGCCGATCGGCAGGTTCTGCAGCATCGGCATCACCTCGTTGGTGGCGCGCAGCAATGCCAGCGAGCCGCCGATCGCGATCAAGGTGGTCGAGGCGAACCAGGCGGTGCCGTTCTGCAGCGAGGTCATGATGTGGGTATCGACGATCCGAGCCTCGCGCTCCAGCAGGCGCCGGATCCAGACTTCGCGGTAGACATTCATCCGCGCCGAAAGGCTGTCGCGCCCATAAGCGGTGTGCTCCAGCGTGATGGCGTAGGTGGTCCATTCCAGGATGAAGAACCCGACCGCAACAACGTCAATCAAGGAATAGTTGATCATGCCACACCTGCAGGAGAGGTTGCCACGTTGCCACGCATGCGGAGTCGCGGCAACCGGGATGCGCGCGGCTTGATTGCACCCGGGCATGCGTGGCACCCTGACGTCGCGCAGGGAGTGCTCGATGTCGTTGACGCTGGTCATTGGTAACAAGAATTATTCGTCGTGGTCGATGCGGCCGTGGATCGCGATGAAAGCGAGTGGCATCGCGTTCGAGGAAGTGATGATTCCGCTTTATACGGGCGCCGCCGACAAGCAGCGGCTTCTCGGTTTCAGCCCCTCCGGGAAGGTGCCAGCGCTGGTCGATGGCGATGTGACGGTTTGGGATTCGCTGGCGATCATCGAATATCTGGCCGAAAAATTCCCCGACACCGGGCTGTGGCCGCAAGACCGCGCCAGTCGCGCGCATGCCCGTGCGATTTCAGCGGAAATGCATTCCGGCTTCATGGCGCTGCGCAACGAATGCGGCATGAATTTGCATCGTCCGGTACGGGCCAAGGTACTATCCGTGGACGCGCAGGCCAACATCACGCGCATCCAGCAGATCTGGTCGGAGTGCCGGATGCGCTACGGCCGCGTCGGGCCCTATCTGTTTGGCCATTTCACCGCGGCGGACGCGATGTACGCGCCGGTGATCCAGCGGTTTCTGGGCTATGCCATCGATGTCACGCCAGAATCGAGGGCATACATGGAGGCGATGCAGGTGCTGCCGGCATTCCGGCAATGGACCGCGGAAGGCCTTGCCGAAACGCTGGTGATCGAACGCCTTGAACAAGACTGATCCGGTCGGGCGTTGCCATAACAACCGCGCATTGCGGGCGCATGGTCGCCATCAATTCAAACTCACAGTAACAGGGACGGTTCGATGAACTGGGCATGGGCATCCGGGCTCGAGCAACTTTGGCGATCACCAGATTTCCCGGTCTGGCTGGCGCTGGGCGGCGCGCTGTTTTTTGGCTTGCTGGCACTGGTTGCGCTGTTGCGCGCTGAAAAATCCGTCGCCAGCGGGGCGCTCGCCGTGATCGCGCTGCTGGCGATCGCGGTGGCCGCGGCGGCGACGATCCGCAGCCTGGAAGCCGGCGGTCAGGGTGGGGCGGCACCGACCGCAATGATGCCGCCGCCGCCGCGGGTCGCCGCGTCTTTGCCGGCGCTGGCTTGTCTTGACGATCTGGCCGGCGACGTCGTGCTGGCGGCCTGCGAAAAGGCATTGTTCGGCTCCGCGGACGCCGTGGCCGCGGCGGTGTCCGCGACCGCCGCGAAACTCGGCTGGCTGACCGCCTACGGCAATGTCGCCGCCGCCAACAAGGCCATGACGTCCGACCTGTTGGTGCTGCGCCACGCGCTGGAGCGGGACCGCTACGGGTTGGTCGCCTATGTGCTGCAGATCCGCGATCGCTGCGATCCCGACGAGTGTGCGGCCTATGCGGCGCTGACCGATCACCGGCAGATTGCCGCCAACATGGACGAGCGAACTTTTGACGGTCTGGTGACCCGTTACGCCGCGGTCTGGAATGCGTCCCCGCCAGTCAGCGGCGCGGGCGGTCTGCTGGTGTCGGTTCCGACCGGCAAGCCGACCACTGCCGATTTTCCCTCGGCGGCGTCGATACCCCCGGTCAACATCATGACTCCGGAGCCGGTGACGCCAGCGCGGCCACCGGCGGCCGCCAACGCCCAGGCGCCGCGTCCCGCGGTGACCGCCGCTCCCGCGACGACGACCGCGCCCACGCCAAAGAAACCCGCCGTGCCTAAAGCGGCCCGTCCACAGGCAGCGGCGCCCTCGGGGCCGGTTCAGCTTGCGCCAATCGCGTCCGACCCCGATAACTGAGCTCTTGTAATTTCCCGCCGCGATGCCGACTTCGGAACCATGGCCTTACATCTGATCAAACTTGCCGTCGGCTGCGAATCCATCAAGGAATTCAAGGGCTGGATCGCGGATCGCATCGCCGCGGCGAAACGGCGGGGTGAACCGCCGCAACACAACCACATTACCCGCATGGTGCCGAAGCGTGACGCCGAGCTGCTCGACGGCGGGTCGCTGTATTGGGTGATCAAGGGTGAGATCGCGGTGCGCGAGAAGCTGCTGGCGATCGAGCCGTTCCGCGACCAGGACGGCATCAACCGCTGTCGGCTGGTGCTGCAGCCCAAGGTGTTCATGGTGTCGCCGCGTCCGCTGCGGCCGTTCCAGGGCTGGCGTTACCTGACCGACAGCGATGCGCCGGCCGATCTCGGCAAGGCCGCGGCCTCTATCGAGGCAATGCCCGAGCCGATGCGCCGCGAACTGCGCGAACTGGGCCTGTTGTAGCGAACATTTATGTTGCCCCGGACGCGACGCAATACGAAGTATTGCCTCGCAGAGCCGCCGTCGCGGGCGACGGCGCTTCGGGCGATCCCGGCTCTGCGCAGCAGCGTTAAGGACGCTGCAGGGCGTCCGGGACACGGGTAGCAACTCACACCCCGATATTGTCGATCAGCCTGGTATTGCCGATGCGGGCCGCGACCAATAGACGGACCGGCCCATCCTTCAGGCTGGTAACCGGCGCCAGCGATTCCGCATGGCGGGCCTCGAAATAATCCACGGCAAAGCCGGCCACGGTGATCAGCGCGGCGCCGTCGGTCATCGCGGCTGTCATGTCGTCGCCAGCGCGCAGCCGTTTCGCCGCCTCCTTCATCGCCCGGTACAATACCGGCGCCGTGGCGCGATCCTCTGGCGACAGATAGACGTTACGTGACGACATGGCGAGGCCGTCGCGTTCGCGCACCGTGGTGGCGCCGGTCACCTTGACGCCGAGATCGAGATCCCGCGCCATCCGGGTAACGACCTTCAGCTGCTGGAAATCCTTCTCCCCGAAGAACGCGAAGTCGGGCCGCGTCTGGGTAAAAAGCTTTCCAACGACGGTCGTGACGCCGCCGAAAAATTGCGGACGGAAACGGTCTTCCAGTCCGGCGGTGGCCGGCCCGCCAGTAAGGATCTGCGTCGCGAAGCCGTCGGGATACATGGTTTTGACGTCGGGATTCCAGATCAGGTCGACGCCGGCGGCGGTAAGTTTGGCGACATCACCCTTCCAGGTACGCGGATAGGAGCCGAAATCCTCGGTCGGGGCGAACTGCGCCGGATTGACGAAGATCGACACGATCACCTTGCCGGCACGGCGCTGCGCCAGCCGGACCAACGAGACGTGGCCGTCATGCAGCGCGCCCATCGTCGGTACCAGCGCGACGGTGGCCTTGCGGGCGCGCAACCCATCCAGCGCTCGGCGCAGGGCAGGGAGCGTGCGGGCAATCATCGGAGGTCGGGGCATCGCAGCTCGATGTTCGGTTAAGGGCAAATCCGGGTCTTGCTTACCAAAGCTGGCGCGGCGATGCCAACTGGCGGGGTTCCGGGACGCCGCGCAATGGCCGGGATTCATCATTAAGCGCGCCGGATCGTAGTGGGCCCCGTCCGGGACAGCATTTCGCTTGACCGCGGCCGCCGCCGATTTGAAGATCAATCAGAGGATCGATCCATGTTGATGCAGACCAGTCGGGGCCAGTCGGGCGCCGCGCATGTCATCGTGCTGGGCAATGAAAAGGGCGGGTCGGGCAAATCGACCACCGCGCTTCACATCGTCGTGGCTTTGCTGAAGGCTGGCCAGCGCGTCGCCACCATCGATCTGGATTGCCGCCAACAGAGTCTCACGCGCTATATCGGCAACCGCCAGGCCTGGGCGCAGCGTTCGGGCGTGGAGTTGGAAGCGCCGTCGCATTGCTGCCTCACGCTCGGCACCGCGATGCAGATCGCCGACAATGAAGCGACCGAGCTCGAGCAGTTCGCCGGTGCCGTCAGCGCCGTGGAGCGGACGCATGATTTCATCGTCATCGATACGCCGGGCACCGACAGCTATCTGATGCGGCTGGCGCATGCGATGGCTGATACGCTGGTAACGCCGATCAATGACAGCTTTCTCGATTTTGATGTGCTTGGGACCGTCGACGCTGCCACCTATTCCGTGACCGGCGAAAGCCATTACGCGCAAATGGTGCGCGCGGCGCGGCGCCAGCGCCGCCAGGTCGACGGCGCCAGCACCGACTGGATCGTGGTGCGCAACCGGCTATCGATGGCCGGCTCGCGCAACAAGATGCTGGTCGCCGGCGTACTCGACCAGCTTTCCCTGCAGCTTGGTTTTCGCGCGGTCGACGGGCTTGCCGAACGGGTGATGTATCGCGAGTTCTTTCCGCGCGGCCTGACGGCGCTCGATGACCTCAATGAGGTGACTCTGGGCCGGCGTCCGAGCATGGGCCATGTCACCGCGCGCGAGGAGGTGACCGAATTGCTCCGCAAGCTGAAATTGCCGCTCGATGAACGCGGCCGGCGTCGCGCCGCCAACCGCGCCGAATGGTTTTCACAGGTCGACAAGCCGCTCGAAGTCCACGACATCCTCGGCGCCTGAGTCGGCTAGCACCGCTACCATCCGATTCCGCCGGGAACGAGCGGTGATTCCAGACGTTGATTTCGGACGCCCAAGCGGGTGACTTTGAAATTCGGTTCTCTTGCGTAAATCGCTTAAATTTCGCCTTATCGGAGTACGGCTTTCTTGAGCAACTGCACAATTAACGGGTGCGGCGCACAATGTTATGGCGGTGAAATCACATTATTTGACCTTTATGTCACCACGCTGTGACATGTATGCTGGACAAGGGCGCGGGACGAATTCGATCTAGAAAACTGCATCCGGCTCCGGCCGACAGGGACGAACATGAAACGCGGAATACTCATCCTGCTTTCGGTTTGCGTGCTCGCCACCGCCGCGTATTTCACCGCGAGCAAGTGGGCGATCCGGCATGAGACGCTGACGTTCTTCGATGCTGCCCGCAATCGTCCGGTCCAGGTCGATGTCGCCGTTCGTCGCGACAAGGAAATGCAGGCCAATGCCGGTATGATTACCCTGCCGGTCGCCGTGCTCAACCATGGCAACACCGTCAAGTTTACCGAGTACTCCTTCCTCGCCAACGTGTTCGCGGCACGCGGCTACATGGCCGTCAGCATCCAGCACGATCTGGATTCCGACGCGCCGCTGGTCACCAAGGTCGGCGAGCTCTATGTCGGCCGTCTGCCGGTCTATCAGCGTGGCGTGGAGAACATCCTGTTCGCGATCAAGCAGTTGAAGTCAATCCAGCCGAATTCCGATTATGACCGTCTGACCATGGTCGGCCATTCCAATGGCGGCGACATCTCGATGTACTTCGCCAAGATGCATCCGGAAGAGGTGAAGAAGGTCGTGACGCTGGATAATCTGCGCGTGCCTTTCATGACCGACGGCAAGTTCAAGATTCTGTCGTTCCGTTCCCAGGATGCCGTCTTCAAGCCCGATCCCGGCGTCGTCCCGGATGACGAGATCTGTGAAAAGGCTGGCATCACGGTGGTCAACACCGGCGCCCAGCATACCGACTTGAGCGATCGTGGTCCCGATACGCTGAAGACAAAAATCCAGGGTCTGCTCGACAAATTCCTTGACGAAGACAGTGATCTGTCGACGGTCGCCGGCAGGCCGAAAATTATCCAGACGCCGTCGCCGCAGAGCAAGGTCGATGTGCCGCAGGGCAAGGTCGCGCAATATACGCCAAGCGTGAACTGAGCCCAAGGGGCACAGATTGACCACACTGGGTACAATCTCCACATAGGGTTCGCATCACATAGCGAGCTTCCATGTCCCGCGATCCCACGATTCCAAAATCGGCCAGCGACACCCTGACGACCAGGCCGTCGGCATCGGCCGATATCGCGGCTTTCGTGGCCAAGGCAAAGGCGATGTCGCCGCCGTCGGCGGGCGGCAAGGGCCGGCTGGTGTTCGCGCTGGATGCCACCATGAGCCGGCAGCCGACCTGGGACATGGCCTGCGCGCTGCAGGCCGACATGTTTCGCGAGGCGGCGGCGGTCGGCAGCCTCGACATCCGGCTGGTGTATTTCCGGGGCATGAGCGAGTGCCGGGCCAGCGGCTGGATCTCCGACACCGCCCAACTGGCCCGATTGATGGGCAAGATCACCTGCCAGGGCGGCCAGACCCAGATCGGCAAGGTGTTGAGCGAAACGCGGCGCGAGGCGGTGGCCTCGGGCGTGCGGGCGCTGGTGTTTGTCGGCGACGCGATGGAAGAACATGTCGATACGCTGTGTGCCAGCGCCGGCGAGCTTGGGCTGCTCAAGGTTCCCGTCTTCATGTTCCAGGAAGGCCACGACCCGGCGGCCGAACAGGCGTTTCGCGAGATCGCCCGGCTGACCGGCGGCGCGTGGTGCCGATTCGATCCGGGCGCTGCCACGCAGTTGCGCGAGCTGCTGCGGGCGGTGGCGGCCTACGCCGCCGGCGGCCGCGACGCCTTGACGCGGTTGTCAAAGACGGCGCCCGGCGCCGCCCTTCTGCTCGGACAGATGACCTGACGTCACGCTTTCGCTTCGCCCTGCGACCGCCTATCTAGTAAATCATGCCTACTTTGATCGCCGGCGCGCTCGCCGTTTTCATTCTCTACACGCTGCTGCAGATGTTGCGGGCGGCCAACCCGGCCATTTTGGCACGCGGCGTCAAGATCGGCGGCGGTATCGTCGCGCTGGCGGTGGCGGCGTTCACCGGCATCAAGGGTGAGCTGGCGGTGGCCATTCCGCTCGGCATCTTCGGTGCCGGCCTGCTCGGTTGGTCGCCGTTCGGCACTTCAGGTTTCAGCAGCATCGGCGGCATGTTCGGGGGCGGCGCTGCGCGCAAGTCGGCAGGCCAGACCTCGGCGGTCCGCTCGCAATATCTCGACATGACGCTGGATCACGACAGCGGCGCGCTGACCGGCCGGATCATCGCTGGCCCTCATGCCGGGCAGTCGCTTGACGCGTTCGACCTGCCTCAGCTCGCCGCGATGATGGCCGGCTTCGATGCCGAGAGTATCGCGCTACTTGAAAGTTATCTGGACCGCCGGTTTCCCGCCTGGCGTCAGGACGCGCAGTTTGACGGGGCAGAGCGGGAGAGCCATGCGACGTCGAGCGGCAAAATGACGGACGAGGAGGCTTATCAGATCCTTGGCCTGCAGCCGGGGGCGAGCCGCGAGGCGATCGGGCAGTCGCACCGATCGCTCATGAAGAAACTGCATCCCGACCAGGGGGGCTCGACGTACCTCGCGGCCAGGGTAAACGAGGCTAAAGACACTCTGCTTCGCACGCATCGCAACTAACTCCGTACGCTATCAACGCTACACAAGCTGCGAGTTTCTCCGGTTCTCTGTGGACGCTGTGTCGCCCGCCGTTGTCCGGCGTGGTCGATCATTCCCTTGCTGTGATGTGTAGCCGGGAAGTCTTGACGAGAGGTTTTCAGGCGCGGGTTTCTTTACCCTGAAACGAGAAATGGCCGGGACAAGGTCCCGGCCATTTCTCGCAGCGCATGAAGGTTGGACGCTTAGTTCTTGATGGTGATGCAGGAAATTTCCGAGCGCTTCAGCGTCTTGCAGACGGCTTCGGCCTGTTCGCGATCGAGTCCGGCAAAGCGGGCGCGGAACAGTTTCTTGTCGCCCTTCGACACCACCGTCTCGGTGAATGGATCAGCCTTGCCGAGCAGGCCGCGCGACTGTTCGCGGGCGGCGTCGAGGCGGAGGCGGGCTTCGCTTTCGCTGTCGAGCGCGCCGACCTGAATGATCCAACCGGTATGGCTGGCGACCGGCTTGATCGCGCCGCCCTGTTGCACCGCCTGCGGTGCCGGCACGGAGCGCGGCGATGGCTCGGCATAGGCCATGGCCTGGTGTTGCGGCGCCACGCTGGAGGCGGGCAGTACACCGAGCAGCCCCTGACCGGTGCCGAAATTGGCCGGCTGTTTTGGCATTTCGGAACGCTGGTAGAGCGAGTTGGAGGCCTGCGGTGCATCAGCACGATCGGGGGCGTCGGTGCGGGAGATCGTGTTAGTGATCGTGGTGGCAGGCTGATCCGAGCCGGCCGAAGCCAGCTTGATCTGTCCGGACTTGACCTGGACGGTCTTCACCCGCACCGGCTTCATTGGCTCCGACGAGCCGGGAATCGCGGAGATGGCGGGGCTTTCGATCACACCGCTGTTGAGCGGACCCGGTTCAGGCTTGCGCGCCGCCGGCAATGCTGCGGCCGCCGATGCGAGCACCGAGCGAGACAGCACCGGGGCGGCCGGGCGAACCGGTGTCTCGATGGGCTCGGCGGCGGCGGCGGCCACCTGAACGGCGCCGTTGACCTGAGTGACCTGCGTGGGGCGCGCCTCGGCGGCGGCCTCGGCGACATCGGCATTGGCCTCCGACGGGTTGCGCTCGGTGATCGCGGCGACGGTGCGGCGGGTCGCGCCCTTCTCGAGATTCTCGGCAAGCAGGCTGCGCATGGTGGCGTCGCGGGCGCCGCCGGAGCGGCCGCCCAACACGACGCCGACCAGATGTCGATTGCCGCGGCGCATCGAGGTGACCAGGTTGAACCCGGAAGCGCGGGTGTAGCCGGTCTTGATGCCGTCGACGCCTTCGACGCTGCCGATCAGACGATTGTGGTTGCGGATGCTGTGGCCACGAAAATTGAATGAGGCGGTGGAGAAGTAGCGGTAATAGCGCGGGAAGCGATCCTGGATGGCGCGGCCGAGGGTGGCCTGGTCACGCGCCGTCGTCACCTGTTCGTCGTTGGGAAGGCCCGAGGCGTTGCGATAGGTGGTCTTGGTCATGCCAAGTGCGCGCGCCTTGCGCGTCATCATCTTGGCGAAGTCGTCTTCATCGCCGCCGATGGCTTCGGCGATCACGACGGCGGCGTCGTTGGCCGAGCGTGTGACGAGGCCCTTGATGGCGTCTTCGACTCTGATGGTCTGGCCCGGGCGCAGGCCGAGCTTGGTCGGTGCCTGTTCGGAAGCGTGCTCGGACACGTCCATTTCGGTGTCGAGGTTCATCCTGTTGGCTTCAAGACGCTCGAACAGCAGATAGAGCGTCATGATCTTGGTCAGCGACGCGGGGTGACGGCTGCCGTCGGGGGCGTTCGAGGTCAGCACCGCGCCGGAATTGCCGTCGACGATGATCGACGAAAATTGCGGGCTGTAGCTCTCGCGCTCAACGTGGGTCCGGTGCTGGCTGACAACGTGGCGATGCCGGTAGCGGCGCGCTTCGGCGCTGTCGCTCGTGATCAGGATCGCCGTCGTGAAGGTAGCCAGCCCGAGAGCGCAAACTCGCAACGTGCGCGAGGAAGCCAAGGTTGTACGAAGCATTTACTTCCCCGTCCCAATTTCTATCTTGATCACCGGTTCGTGAGGCGAAATTGTGCCCAAAGACCCCCGGTGTTTTCCTGTTCGAAGCGCCGATCCGGACAAAACGCGTGGCCCGGTTGGCCGATCAGGTCGCTATTCTAGCTAAGGTGCTGTTCACAAACAGCTTTCCGGCTGTCTGTCGGAAGGCGAACAAGTCAAGGAAAGAGGTTAGGCGGAGCGAGTTTCCAAAAGATTAACGAACCGTTGCGTAACACCCCGGGGTTCTCGCTAAA
>NZ_JANXTC010000092.1:0-12291 GCF_025356345.1 Tardiphaga sp. | reverse complement strand
CCGGCGACGCGGTAGCAGTAGCGCAGCAGGCTATCCATGTCGTTGAAGCGGACCGTTTCGAGATCCGAGGCCACTCCCTCGATCAGTTGCAGCACGATAGCGGGATCGATCCGGCATTCGTCCATCAGGTCGAGCATGTCGCGGATCGTGGGATCGTGGGAAGCACCGGCCGTGATCGCAAGCGTGGCCTCGGCGAGCGCGAGTCTGGCGGCTTCCACCGACACCGCGTTGTCGGCGAGGTCATCGACCAGGCGGCAAAAGCCGTATAGCCGGGTCGCCCTTGACGCGTGCACCGCACTGAGCAAATGCCGCGCCCAGTGGAAACTGCGGCCCTTGGTGGCCAGCATATCATCGGCCGAGACGCGGACTTCGTTCTGGCTGTCAGGCCGCCGCATCGTCATGGCGTCACCATCGATGGGATCAGCGTATCCACCACCTTGGCCGAGCATAACACCCCGGGCACACCGGCTCCCGGATGCGTGCCGGCGCCCACGAGAAACAGGTTCTGGATTCCCTCGGCGCGGTTATGAAAACGGAACCACGCCGACTGCCGGAACAGGGGAGCGACCGAGAAGCCGGCACCGTGGGTGCTGAGGTAATCGCGCTCGAAATCCTCCGGTGTCATGAAAAAATCGGCCGTAATCGTCGCTTCCAGCTCGGGCAGGATGCTGCTGCCAAGCGCCTTGACGATCCGATCCCGCAGCCGAGGGCCTTCCTGGCTCCAGTCGATCTGACCCTGAAGATTGGGGACCGGGCAGAGAACATAAAAACTGTCGCAGCCGGGTGGAGCAAAGCTGGCATCCGTCGCGGTCGGCCGATGCAGATACAGCGAAAAGTCGTCGGACAATATTTTGCGGTCGAAAATATCCTTCAGCAGTTCGCGATATCGCTCACCGAACCAGATCGTATGATGCGCGACCTCTGGATAAGTCCGCGTGGTGCCAAAATACAGTACAAACAATCCCATCGAGAAATGCGCGGCCGCCAGTTTCAGCCTCGCCGATCGGGCCTGTTCGGCTTTCGGGATCATCGCGCCATAGAGGTGGGCGGGATCGCAATCGGAGACGATCACATCGGCGTCGATAGTTCGTCCATCCGCAAGGGTAACACTTCTGGCAACGCCATCCCTGACATCGATGGCGGCGACCGTGGTGTCCAGCATGACCTTGACGAGGTGTCGCCGCATCAGGTCGCCCAGCGCCGTTGTGATCGCTCCCGTTCCGCCGATGGCGAAGTGAACACCATGAGCCCGTTCGAGAAAGTGGATCAGACCGTAAATGCTGGTGGTGTCGAACGGATTGCCGCCGAGCAGCAGCGGTTGAATTGAAAACGCCTGCCGCAGCTTCGGGTTTGAAATATAGCGCGACACCAGGCCCCACACCGTCCGATAGCTGCCGAGCCCGAGCAGACGAGGAATCTGGCGAACCATGGTCATGAAGCGGTCGAATGGCTGCGCGGAAAGTTCGGTGAAGCCGATATCGAAAATCCGCCGGGAATGCGCCAGCAGGCGGAGATAGCCCTCGCCATCACGGGGCTCGATCCGCGTGATCTCGGCCAGGGTCTGTTCGAGCGTGCCGCCATAATCGAAGGTCTCGCCATCGAGAAAGCAGAAGCGGTACCAGGGGGTAAGCGGCACCAGATTGATGTGATCGGCCATCCGTTCGCCGAACAGATCGAACAATTCCTCGAACAGAAATGGCGCGGTAATAACCGTCGGACCCGCGTCATGGCGAAACCCGCCACGTTCGAAAACCTGGGCGCGGCCGCCAAGCGCGACGCATCGATCGATCAGCGTGACGTCATAGCCTTTGGACCGCAGACGCAGCGCCGACGCCATCCCGCCAAATCCGGCGCCGATGACGATGGCGCGGTTCGGCAATTCCCGACGGGTCATAGCCGTGCCGCCAGCGACAAGGCGGATTGGCGCAGCAGGTCCCCCGACCGCCCCGGCAGGTCCGCCGCCGCGTCGACGGCGATGCGCAGATGTTTGAGAGCAAGGTTGCGCGCCAGCTGCTCGGCATCGGCGTCATGCCCGGCGGCCCTCAATATCGTGATGATGTTGAATGACGCGGGCCTTGCGTCAACGCCTGCGATTTCCGTCACGGCATCCCTGTCAAAGTCGGTGATGTCGTCGGCGATCTGATAGCCGAGCGCAAACGCGTCTGCCGCGCGCCGTGCGTCGACGCAGGATGCGTCGTGACCGGATGCCGCAAGCGCCAATTCGAGCGGCAATCCCAACAGGGCGCCGGATTTGGCGGCGGCGATCCTTTCATAGTCGCCGAGTTCAACAGCGACCTGTTCGCGAGCCCACAGATCGTCGCACTGTCCGGAAATCGCGCGGGCGGTGCGCGCGTGGATCAGGGCGATCAGTTTCGGCAGGAGTACGGGTCTGCTGAAGGTGGCGAGCGCCGCGTAAGCGGCGGACAGCAGAAGGTCTCCCGAACAGATCGCAACATCCTCGCCGAAGGCAACCCATACGCTGGGCTGTCCACGGCGAACTCGATCCCGATCCTGCAAATCATCATGCACCAGCGAGGCATTGTGAAGAAGCTCCGCCACGGTGGCGATGCAAACGGCGTCGCCGGATCTCATTCCGAGCGCCTGCGCGGCGTCATGGGCGAAGCGATACCGGATCCGCTGACCGCCGGCGGCGAGATGATAATGCGCGGCGTGGGCCGGCTCGGTCCTGCTTGTCATGGCGTCGGTATCGGGCTGTAGCAATTTCAACAGCCCGGAATCAAACCCGCTGGTCTGATCGCCGCCGTCATCGTGGACCCGAAACGTAGCTGTGGAGGAGGGGTACATGGCAATATCCCAAAAAACTGCATTCCGGCGCGGCAAGCTGCGGCGCCGGAATCATGTCCAGTAAGCGTTTGATTACTTCGCGGTGGCGAGCTTGCCTGGGCTGTCGATAAAGCCCTCGGCTTCGGACTTGCGCCGTGCGATCAGGAAAATCAGAACGCCGAACGCGGCCTTGGCGACAATATCCGCCACCGTGTAACCGACCTGCACGGCGGTCACCGCTCCGCTCCCGGTAAATCCGATCATCGGGAAGATAAAGACGATCGGGTAGAAGCACCAGGATAGCACGGTGACGTTGCGCGCGACGCGAATGAGACCGCGCGCCGATGCCGGCTGCTTGGCAATGGCGTCGCTCAGACCGATGAACAGGTCAAAGACGATGACCAGGAATGGCAACATCGCCAGTCCCCACCAGATCCAGCGCGTGCTGCTCACGTCGGATATCTCTCCCGGATAACCCAACACCACCATCAGCGCGGCAAGCAATCCAAGCTTGGTTGCCTTCGCTGTTGTTTCGCTGGGGGACAGCCGCATCACGAGGATCAGTTCGATCAGCAGCAGCGGGACGGTCAGCAACCAGTCGACATAACGGTAGGCATCGTTGAATTTGACGCCGGTTTCCTTGATCTGGCCGGACATCACGGTGTAGGAGGCATCCCATGAATTAAAGATGCGGACGTAGTGATAGAGGGCGATGAACGTCACCAGTCCGGTAAGCGTCATAGCCGTTCGATAGGCTGGCGCGACCTGCGATCGCCCGAAGAAGGCGAACAATGTCGCCGAGCCCATCACCGCGATGGTGAAGGAAAACGCGTTATATACCAGCTCGTATTGCCAGATCTGAATTGAGGCCAATGGACGATCTCCCGCTTCGACGTGATTAATTTTGAAATCCGAGTAGCGCAAAATGAACGCTCTCCTGCCTCAATACGCACACACGCGAGATTTGGATCACGAAGACAGAAAAGATATTACGTGCGCCCCGGATGGGTTCGAGGCACCTATCGATGGTCGGGCGGCGAGATATCAGTCATGGTCGGCGCGGACAAACAACTCACCGGACCGGCGGAGTGTCAGCCAGCCATGTCGAACGCGATCTATTGGTTCCGGAGCGATCTGCGGCTGGGCGACAATCCGGCGCTGCTGGAGGCGTGCGCGGCGTCCGACCGACTCCTGCTGGTCTATGTGATCTCGTCGCAAGATGCGCAGTTGACGTCATGGGGATTTCCGCGCCATGGCCCGCATCGTGTGGCGTTCCGGGATCAGGCTCTGCAAGGTCTCGTCGCCGAGATTGCCCGGCGCGGCGGCGAATTGCAGATCGTCGAGGGCCCGGCGTCGCAGGCGATCCCGGAGCTGGCCCGCGCCGTCGGCGCGGATCGCGTGTTCTGTGAGACGATCGCCGCGCCTGAGGAGATAGCCGAGGTCACCGCGCTGCGAGGCGCCGGTCTGCGGGTTCGTGAACGGTGGCAATCCAGCCTGCTGGAGCCGGCGGACTTGCCCTTCGCGGTCGAGCAACTGCCGGAGATCTTCACGGTCTTCCGTCAGGCGGTGGAGCGCGCCGACCTGGCGCCGGCTCTGCCGGCGGTCGCGCCGTCGCGGTTGCCGCTCGCCGCCGTCGGTGCGCCATGCTCTGCCTGGCAGGCCGCCAGTTTCGCGCCCGCCTCCGGCGCGTCGTCGTTTCCGTTTCAGGATCCCGCGTTTCATGGATCAGAGGTCGTGGCCCTGGCTCATCTCGAACGCTATTTCGGATCGACCGCACCGCGCTCCTACAAGGCCACGCGTAACGGGTTGATAGGCGCCGGCTATTCGACCAAGCTGTCGCCCTGGCTGGCGGTCGGCGCGCTGTCGCCGCGCACCGCCTGTCAATATCTGAAGGTGCACGAAGCCCGGTTCGGAGCTAATGACAGCACCTACTGGATCTGGTTCGAACTGATGTGGCGGGACTTCTTCCGGTTCTGGAGCTTGAAGCATGGGGCGCAACTGTTCCGGTCCCGCGGACTAGGTCGCCAGCCACCGCCGTCCCACCATGCGGACGCCTTCTCGCGGTGGTGCGCGGGCGACACCGGCAATCCCTTCGTCGATGCCGGCATGCGCGAATTGCTGGCGACCGGCTTTCTATCCAACCGGATGCGCCAGATCGTGGCGAGCTATCTGGTGCATGATCTCGCCTGCGATTGGAGGGCCGGTGCCGCGTGGTTCGAGTCGCGGCTGATCGACTACGACGTCTGCAGCAATCAGGGCAACTGGCTGTACATCGCCGGACGGGGCGCCGATCCGCGGCAGGGACGGCGGTTCAATCCGGACAAGCAGGCGGCCGATCATGATCCGGACGGCGTCTACCAGGCTCTTTGGAGCGACGCGGGCGCGGCGGATCTCTCCTGATCCCGCGACCTTCGCTCAGCAAGTTGGAGTTTGTTGGTGGCGAGCCCAGCGATTCGCGATCAGATGCCCGACTCTCTGGCGCCGGCGCCGCGACGACCGGTGAATGCCAGGCTGGCGCGCGCGACTGCGTGACGCTCGAGCCAGATTTCTGCGAATGTGGAGGATCCGGCACGCGGCGGCCGCGATAGCGCCAACCCCGTGCGGGGATAACGGTCGGGTCCAGGAATTAACTGAAGTTGATCAGCACCTTGGGCGGAAGGTGGTGCTCCCTAGCGGAATCGAACCGCTCTCTCCACCGTGAAAGGGTGGCGTCCTAACCGATAGACGAAGGGAGCTTAACGGGGCTCGTGCAACTCTCGCGAGTCGTCGGAACCGCCATTGAGCCAGTATCCTGGATAGCCCCGCAACTTCAGAGCTTTAGGGCTCCTCCGTCGCGAACTGCGCGGCACCGGGTAAGTGGTTGGGCGGCAGCGGCCGAACGTATAGTGACGTTTGTGCGATGGAGCAAGTCATCTGCTGGAACATCCCGCGCAAGGCCGTGGAAAGCGTCGCCGCGACCCAATTCCCCGGGATTTCTGCCGCGTCGCAACGCTTCCTAAAGCATGGACGGCTAACATGATGCCTTGGAGTGATTCGATGGCGGTGACGAAAAAACGCGAAGTGCGACGCTCGGTGCAGCAGCCCGGCTGGATCTCGCTGGAAGGCGGGTTCGCGGCCCGGCAGTGCAATGTGCTCGATCTGTCGGCCACCGGCGCGAAAGTCGTGATCGACGATCCCGCCGCGTTGCCGGCCAAGATCAAGCTGGCACTGACGCGGGACGCCCGCACCGGCCGCAATTGCGAGGTGGTCTGGCGCCGCGGCACGACCATCGGCGTGCGCTTCGTTCGCTAGATTCGAGGACCTTTTGCAACCTGAAATTATCATTCCGGTGTTGATGGGCTGCGCGCTGCTGTGGTGGATCGGCCGCGGCATGGGCTGGACCACGCGACTGTTGGTCGGTGCGATCGCGCTGGGATTGATCGCCCTCGTCTTGCTGGTCGAGCGGGCGTTGCGCTGACGCTCACGACATCGCGGGCGCGACGAATTCCTGAAAGCCGGGGCGGGTGGAAATCCGATCGAACCAGCGCCGCAGGTTCGGCAGCGCCGGGCGGGCGACGCCCTCGACGCCGAGCCAGCGTCGCGCGTAAGTGCCGATCGCGATATCGGCGAGACTGAGCTGATCGCCTTCCATGAAGTCGCGTTGCGCCAGCTGGCGATCGACAATGTGCCATTGCACGGCGGCGAGGTCGGCGGCCTGCTGCATCGCCGCCATATCGCGCTCCGCCAGCGGGGTTCGTACCAGTCCCCAGAACAGCGGACGCTCGACCGGCTGCAGCGTGGACAGCGTCCAGTCCAGCCAGCGCTCCATGCCGGCGCAAATTCTGGAATCGGTGGGATATAGACCGGAATGCCGGCCATAAACCCGCGTCAGATAGCGCATGATGGCATTGGATTCCCAGAGCACAAAGTCGCCCTCGACCAGCGTGGGAATGCGTCCGTTCGGGTTCATCGCCAGATAGTCGGCGTCACCTGTGCGCCCGAATGCCATCCCGGCGTCGATGCGCTGATAGACGACCCCGAGCTCGCGACAGCACCACAGCACTTTTTGTACATTGACCGAATTGGCGCGGCCCCAGATCTGCAAGGTGGATGGTTCGATTGGCATGGTGGTCCCCCGACGACGTCGTTCGCGCAGCTTTAGCCAGCATCCGCGAACGGTGGCAAGCCGCGGTGGCGCATAACGCGGTCCCAAAAAAAATCAGGCCCCGCGCGAGCGGAGCCTGATCTGGGAAAGCCCTGGCACTGAGGTCAGCGGCCGAAGAACAGCCACAGCAAAATGATCACCGGAATCGGCACACCCAGCAGCCAGAGTAAAAGTCCGCGTCCCATCGTCGTCGCCTCCATGAAAATAACCTCGCATCATGAACGCGAAACCTCGCATCGGGTTCCGCCGCGCGGCGAACGAAGCAACAGGTTTGCTATCACCAATGTCCCGTGTTGGGCATCGACGTCCACGGCTCTTGCGGGGGCAGCGCATCGCCCTTCTGCAGCAGTTCGATCGAGTGCAAGTCCGGCGAACGGATGAACGCCATCTGGCCGTCGCGGGGCGGGCGGTTGATGGTGATGCCGAGCTTCATGAGCCGATCGCAAGTCGCATAGATATCGTCGACCTCGTAAGCGAGATGACCGAAATAACGATCCTCGCCATATGTTTCTTCATCCCAGTTGTAGGTCAGCTCGACCAGCGGGGCACCGCGTCCCGTCACTTCGGCGAGCAGGCCCTCGTCCTCGGCGGCACAGAGAAACACCAGAGTGAATTTGGCCTTGTCGTTGTCGATCCGGCGGACCTCCTTGAGGCCGAGCGCGTCGGCGTAGAATTTCAGGGCCGCGTCCAGATTGCGGACACGAAGCATGGTGTGAAGGTATCGCATGGGGGCTCCCTGAGGGCAGTGCTACGTCGTGGCCATATTGGCTTACGGACACTCTCTTTATCAGCAAAATGCGTAAAAAGGCAGGCGTCCAAGCCGTCCCCCATGCTTCATGCCGTTAAATTGAAGCCTGAAGCGGCTGTCGAGATCCTGGCGCGCAAACGACGAACGGCGCCGGTGAGCGCAATATGATCGCTCGCGACGCCGCCGTATCAACTGGGCCCTGAAATCCACAGTGAGGGTAGGTCAACAGGGTCGGTCTAAAGGTTCAACGCAAGACGGCGGTGAGCGGCAAGCTTGCGACTTGCCACCTGGCCCGCCGTCGCGTTCAGAATCCCGCTGGAACACCGTAATAGTCGTTCACGGCGCGGGCGCGCGATGCGTCGGCCCAGTTCCAGGCATTGTCGTTGCCATATTTGGGGGCGCCCTGCAGTTGTTCCTGGGTGACGCCCGTGCGGTAACCGCCGAGGTTGGTGTCGTATTTCAGCGACGGCCACGGCAGCGGGTAATGCTCGTCGCCGATGCCGAGGAAACCGCCGAAACTAAGTACGGCATACGATACTCTGCCGCTCACCTTGTCGATCATCACCCGTTCGATGGAGCCGATCTTGGCGTCATCGGCGCCGTATACCGCAGTGCCCTCCACCTTGTCGCTGCCGATCAGATTACCCTGTTCGCTTGCTTCGATGACCATGCGGCCCTCCTTGGGCTGTCCGGGAAAAACCGACGAGGCTGGCAAACGTTCCTGGGCGACGACGTCGAAATCCTTATCGCCGGTGCGCGCGGTTCTTGGTCGTTAATGGATGCGAACAGGATCGTTCAAATTGCCGGGCCGTAGTAACCTTCAAAAGTTAGGTTAAATGGTGAGTTCGATTGTCGGCACTCGCGGAACATGCATGATTGGTTTCGCCGAGGGTCATCATGTCCAGCTCATTGCATCATGCCGATAAGCATACCCACCGTCGCATCATGGGCGTGGGCTTTCTGTTCTGCACCGCGTTCGTGCTGATCAGCTTCTTCGCCCGGGAACAGCCTGAAAATCATTACGCGATGCGGAAGGCCGACCGGCTGGTGAGGACGGCGGGAACGCCGGCACCGGCGCGCTAGTCGGGTTACCCTCATCGAGCCATGATGCTGATGATGCGGCGATCTCTCCGCGCCGATTTGTCATCCCAACCCAGTCGCGGCCGCACCCGTTGACCTTGCATTGATTGTCAAGGCCGCGTGATGACCGTTCGGCTGGACGCCTCGCATCGCCCGATAGCCGGGATTGGTCGATCCGGTAAAGGCGCGGCTGCTATCCAGCGCCTTGGCAGCATCTTCGAGATCCGCGTCACGGCGATAACTCGCCGCGATGTCCTCGAACTCCTTCTGCGACTCCCGGCTGGTCATGGTTCGGGATACCCGATCGGCGAGGACGGCTTGTTCGCGCAAATATTTGCTCCAGGCGTTCATGAAATGGCCTCCAGTAAAAAGCTCCGCATCACGCATCGTGAAGCGGAGCTTGTTTCGCCTAATGGGCGATCGGAGAAGAACCGTGCTGCCGGCTGATGGTTCCGGCCTATTCGGTTATCTTTTGGTCGAGCGCGCGCTCGAAATCGCGCATGCGCTCCGAAACCCAGTTCTCATCGCTCGAACTCAGCATCAGCATGTCCCGTTCCGCCTTGCGGCAGAAGGCCGGGTCCGGGTCGATGCTTTTCCATAGTTCGATGCGCGCCTGCAGATCCATGTTGGTCCCCCTGATGTCGTCTGGCCAAGCGCCCGCATTCATCTGCGCGATGAATGAAGGCATGATGTCAGCAGAAATATGTTCTTCTTTTGTTCTGATGATTTTGGCGGGTTTTGTCCAGTGCCGAGACCGATGCGCCATTCGGATAGAGACGCGCGAATCGGGGCGGTAGCGAGGACGGACAATTCCGATTTCGTGAATTTCATCCGCGCGGTTTGGCAAGCTTCAGCAACCGGCTATAGAGTCCGCAGACCGGCCACGGGCCCGGCTATGATCAGGGGAACGGCATGGTGGACAAAAAGGCAATGCGCGAAGAGGCCGAGCGGCTGATCCGCGAAACGATGGAGCGCAAGGCGCTGGTCGTGAAGCAGGGCGATACACGCATTATGACAACCTGTGGAAAATGCGGCGCGCCGAACAAGGTGCTGGCTCCCAAAGGGGTCGCGCGGGTGTCCTATGTCTGCAAGGAATGCGGCCACAAGCAGGCCTCGCTCTGATCGGGCGCTGGTTTCCGTTGCATGAACGGTCGCGCACAATTCCATTGGCAGCGGCGGCCGTCTTTGCCATCATCGGCCGCAGCGGTTCCGTCTGAATGGGGTCGTATATACTGGGACGCGAAACCTGACCCACGGAACGGTGTTTGACGGCTAGTGGGGTTATGGGGACTTGGCCATGCGTATCATTGTGTTGGGGATAGTTGGGCTGTGCGCGGCGGCGACGCCATCGACGGCGCAGGTGATCCGGGCTTCGGAGCCGTTGTTGCTGGCGCCTTATGAGATCGTGGTGGTGCAGGATGGGTCCTGCGGCATCGGCAAGGTGATGAAGGTCACCGGTGCGATCCGCGGCCTGCGGCGCAAGAAGGTCTGTATCCCGCTCGGCGAGGTGCAGGCGTCTTTGGGAAGCCTGCTGTAATTCACATTCTCTTCGGCCCAGGAGACCGGCCGTCAACGCTCGCCGCGGCGTCGGCGGCCTGCCGCGGCGCCATGACCTTCGGCTGGGCGATCGACCTAATGCGGCAGTCGCGGCAACTTACCCCGTCCAGCGACCACAGGCGAAAGCCCCGCCGGGGGAGGACGGGGCTTTCTGGAGATGAAGCATCGGGGTAGTTGCTCCATTGTTACAACTGGTCGGAGCCTGAACCGTTCCCGAGGACGTTACGGATTTTTGCCTGGACCGACTCGTAATAGTCTTCCCTCTCCTGTGTCATCTCCTGCTGTCGCGCCCGGAACGCCGCGACCCGACGCTGGATATCATCGCGTTCCGACAGGACAGGCGGCGCGATCCGCGCTTTGGCTGGATGATCGGCGACGACGGTCTGGACCGCTGCGGCGGGTGGCGCCGGGTCGGCGGGAGCGGCCCGCGGGCGGGGAGCATCCACGGGTTTCGCCACGGCCGGTGAGGTGACGGGGGCCACCGCGGTGGCGGAAGCCGCCGTGGTCGCCGGAGGTTTCGCCGTCGCCGGAAGCCGGGGAGGCTGAGGCGTGGCGGGCAGCCCGGTCGCCGAACGGGCGGTCTTCGCCGGCGCTTCCGCCTCGACCTGGCGCACGAAGGCCAGAGTCTGCGCCAGCAGCTCGTCGCGCTGTTTGATCCACGATGTCATGTAACGTAACCCCGATCCCGGGGTCATCTCACCGATGTCGTATGAATCCGTCAATTGAATTAAGCAGAATTTGCCGGTCCCATGGTGGATAAGACGACGGACAGCTTGCGGCGCAGCGGCGATCCGGTTAGCCCGAAACCAACCGGAGAACCATATGATCAAGATTGATCTCGATTCGCTGAATATTGAGGAACTGGCCGCGTTGCGTGATCGGGCTACCGACAAGCTAGCTGACAAGGTCGCCGCGCGGCAGGCGGAGCTCGAAGCCGAGCTCGAGAAGCTGTCGCATTACGGCAAGTCGGTGAAGAAGTCGCAGGCGACGCCGGTCGCCAAACCGAAGAAGGAAGAACCGAAAGAGGAAGCCAGGGAGCCATCCTCCAAGGAAGAATTGTCCAAGGAACCCGCGGCTCCGGAACCGAAATCCCGCGCGGCCTGACCGCGCGTCAGCCGTTGATCTTTGCGTCAGGGCCGGCGATCGTTATTTTTTTCGCTCGCTGAATCCCGTCGCGGTGTATTAGCACCGTAGCGTGCTCAATTATTGTGAGACGTGCTCCAGAGCATTTTCGAGAACCTCCTCCGGGGCGCGGCAACGTCGTTTTTAGCGGAGCTCATTATGCCAACCCCCAATATCAAGTCGCTTTCGGTGGCCCAACTGCTCGCCTTGCGCGACGAGATCGACAAGCAGTTGCAGGCGCGCCGCGCCGAATTGCAGGCGCAGCTGGCACAAATCGGCGGCGATGAGCGCCAGGGCATCGGTGCCGCCAAGGGTGTAAAAGTGCCGCCGAAATATCGCCATCCGGGCACCGGTGAGACCTGGACAGGTCGCGGCGGGGTTGCCGGCTGGCTGGCCCGGGAAATCGCCGCGGGCAAGAAGCGCGAGGATTTTCTGATCTCGGCGCCAGCGGAGGACGCTCGCGCTAACCGCGCGCCGACGGGACGTTGGCCACGGTCCGGCAGCGGTGCGCCGGCGTAAACTGCCGATCATCATCATGATCAGCGAATGTGGAAGTAGACGCCGATTGCCCGATCCGCGGCGACTTCACGCGGGCCGTCGCCATCTCGTAGCAATCCGGTGAACAAGTGATTCGTTCAAATGCAAGGCTGTTCAAAGCTTGCACTGTGTTCGTTTTTTGTCTTTGCGGAGCAGGCGAGGGTGTTATCTTAACCTTGCGAGATTCGCGGAGTGTCATCATGAATTGTCATCGATGGACTCGCGAGGTGGCTGTCGCTGTTCAGACAGTTCGCATTTTATTGTGGGGTCCGGGGTCATGGGGTCGGACGGATTTGAGTCCAAACGGTTAGAAGGTTCG
>NZ_JANXTC010000054.1:0-10354 GCF_025356345.1 Tardiphaga sp. | reverse complement strand
GACGACATGGCGGATGGCGACATCGACGCCGTCCGCGACGAGGTTGGCGACCTTGTCGGACAGCAAGCCGTAGCCCGGATGCGCGCGGCGACATCCGGGAGAGCTCCGCCGCGGGACCTTCGGCTGCGCGATGAAACGATTAAAGCCGGAACGGCACCCTGCGACCGCAGGCCCCGGATCTCGCCGCGCTCATCCGGGCTACCATGATGGCTATCGCAACATGAAAGGCGTGGGCACGCTTCGTTGTGCCCACCCTACGCTTTGCCGCGGCGCGGCGCACGACGTTCCAAGGCAACCCTTCATTAACCGTGCCGGCCTATCGTTAATGGCGGGTAACCTGCCCTGCCCGGTTCGAGCGCCTCATGTTCCGTATCGATTTCAACAAGCTGCGTTTCCTGGTGTGCGACGACAATCCGCACATGCGGCGCATCCTGCGCACGCTGCTGCATTCGTTTGGCGCGCGCGAGGTCTATGAGGCCGAGGACGGCGCCACCGCGCTGGAAATGTATTCGCATTACGTACCCGACATCGTCATCGCCGACTGGGTGATGCCGATCTTCGACGGGCTCGAACTGGCGCAGATGATCCGGCAGCCGGATAGCAAGGGCAATCCCTACGCGCCGATCATCATGGTGACCGGGCATTCCGAGAAGCGCCGCATCACCATGGCGCGCGATGCCGGCGTCACCGAATTCCTCGCCAAGCCGATTTCGGCCAAGGGGCTGTATCTGCGCATCATGAGCGTGGTGGCGCATCCGCGTCCCTTCATCAAGACGAAAAACTATTTCGGCCCGGATCGCCGCCGCAACACCACGGTGGCCTATATCGGGCCGGAGCGCCGCAATGGCGGCGAGGCCGAAGTCCTGCAGCAGCCGTCGCTGATGGACAAGGCGCGCGTCACCTCGTGATGCGCAGCCCGCTGGAGACCTACCGGATGTCGCGCGACAAGATGCTGGCCCCGAAGGTCGAGGCCTTCGCCGATCACCAGATCATCACCCCGCCCGATACGCTGCGCCGCGCCATCCGCCGCGTCGTCGACCGCGATAGCGACGATCCCGTCGGCCGCGCCGAACAGGCGCTGGCTGGACTATCGAGCGAATTCGGCAGCTGGATGCGCGACGAATGCGACCGCCTCAGCGCCGCCTATGCCGGGCTGGTCGCGGAGGGCGCCAGCGATCGGCGCCGCGACGAATTGTTTCGCGCCGCCCATGACATCAAGGGCGACGCCGTCACCTTCGGCTTCCCGACCGCCGCCGTCGCCGCCGAAAGCCTGTGCCGGATCATCGAGCACGCGCCGGAGTTCGAGGCGGTGCCGAATGAGCTGATCCGGCATCATGTCGACGCCATCCAGGCGATCGTGCGCGAGCACACCACCATCGACCGCGCCGGCGTCGCCGCCGAACTCAGCCAGCGGCTGCGCGGCATCGCCGACGACTATCTGATGCTGGTCAATGCCGGCCACCCCGACCGCCTCGCCGCGATCCAGGCGCCGGGCATCGTGCCGGCGGATTAGCGGCATTCACGGGGCTGGATCGTTCCCCGGACGCGGTGCACTGCGCCGCGTCTTCGCGGCGTGGTGCGCCGCTGAGCCGGGGTCCCGGTGGTGTCGCAGGGCAACCGGGATCCCGGATCCGCGGAGCGGCACTACGCGCCGCACCGCGTCCGGGAAACGAGATGGCGCTACGCCGCCAGCGGCTGGTAGTCGGACATGGCGTCGACCTGGTCGACCAGCTCGTCGCAGAAGACGCGGGCTTCCTCGCGGGCGGATTCGGTGCTGAAGCGGCGCAGCAGGATCAATAGCGGCTCGGACACGGTCTCGTCGGTCTCGCACACCGTCAGCACGCGCTCGACCATGCGGCGGCGCAGCCGCACCGCGCCGCCGACGCTGCCGATGAAGCCGATCTGGTGGCGCGCTTCCAGCGCGGCGCGGAACGCCGGATAGGTGCTCTCCGGCAGACCGGCGCGGCCGAGCAGCGCGTTCAGGCTGGCGCCGGCGCCGTCATAGACGATCGCCGCGACACGGTCCGGCGCCAGGCCGGACAATTCCACCAGCGCCTGGTCGAACAATTCGAGATTGCCGGACAACAGCGCGCGTAAAATGAGCCCGACGGTGAGCTGCCCGGCCTGGCGCAGATGCCGCACCAGGTCGCCCATCTCCTCGAGATGCGAGCGCGAGGCGATGTTGACGGTGGAGCGGGCCATCGCCTCGTCCGTGAGGCGGCCGGCGCGATCGGCCGACAGCCAGTTGCGCGCCACCACGAAGCGGCCCAGCGTATCGGCGAGCCTGGCGACCAGCGCCAGCCGCGTCGCAGCCGGCAGATCCTCGAGCACCAGCATGGATTCGCGGATCGCGGCGAGATGGCCGTGACGCTCGACAATGCGGTCACAGGAAAACGGCGCCAGTTCGGCATAGGGGTTTTCGATCAGCTCGAGCGCCGCGGCGGCCGAGCCGACCTCGGCGATGGCGGCGCAGATCGACGCCGGCAGCGAGACGCGACGCGCCACCGCGCATTGCAGCTCGCTGTTGCCGGTGGCGACGATGTCGACGAGGTCGGCATCGATCAGCAGCGGCGAGAATTCCAGAACCGGCAGTGCGACGTTGTCCTGATCGACCGACAGCGCGCGGACGATGGCCGCCGGCGCCGATGGCGCGCGGGCGAATACATCGGCCATTGCCTGGCGGACCAGCGGCGAGGGATCGTCGAGCAGCATCAACAGCGCGCCTTCGGCGGCGGCGCGGTCATCTTCGGACAGGTCGGAGAAAATCCAGGCCCGTGCCAGCGCCCGTGTCGCCTCGGCGCGTTCGCTCGCAGGAGCGGTTCGTACCCAACTAATGAACTGGCGGACAATCATTTTGTGCCGGCTTACGCAACCCGATCGACACCGTAACGCGATGCCACTGACAGAGAAAATAAACCATTCCACTTAACAAAGGGTTCACCATAAGCTGATGCGTTTGTTGAGGTTTTGTTAAGGGTAGTACGGCGGCGCCAGCCCTGTCAGCCGTCATTGCGAGTTTGGGACCGGCCTTTTGGCTGATCCTGAGATATCAAAGATAACACTCGTGTCCCGGACGCGGTGCGGCATTCTCAGGCGATGCCCTTGCATCGCCGCCATGCCGCTCCGCGGAGCCGGGACCGTATCAGGCAACGACGTTTTTGGCGGTCCCGGCTCCGCGGCTCATGACGCCTCCCGCGGAGGCGCATTGCGCTGCGTCCGGGACAAGTGCCCTTTCTTCCCAGGAGCCCTTGCGACGAAGCAAGCCAGTTCTTTCTCGCTTGCCGCCTACTGGATTGCCGCGTCGCAACGGCTCCTCGCAATGACGACGGATGGGTCTACGCGTCATTCGGTGAAGTGTAGTTCGAGGCGCGCTTTGTTAGTTGCTGAAGGCGCCGGCGCGGTCGCTGAACAGATCGAGCGGCCTTGGCACGCCGACCTCGGGGGCTTTCGGCAGCGACACCGAGGTCAGCGACGAGCCGTTGCCCCATAATTCCTGCACCGCGCGCGACACCGGCTGGGTGCGTTCGCCGCCCTGGAACAGCGAGCGGAAGATCGGCGGCTCCGGCGCGGCCGCGGCCGAACTATCCGAGGCGAAGCTGGCGACCTGGGCGTTGCGCAGATCCGGGAAGCTGGACAGATAGGCGGCATTATCGACCGGCGCCGAGGGCGTCACCGCGCGCGCCGTCACCACGCCGGAGGTGGCCATCGCATCGCGGGTGGTAGCGGAACTGGCGGCGGCGTCATAGCGCGTCGACAGCACCGAATAGACCTGCGAGACGCTGCGCGCGGCGCCGCCCTGGTCGTAGAAGATCGACTTGTTGGCCGCGGCGGCATTGGCAAACAGCGCCGCGCCGGACACGTTCGGGGTACTCTGCGCGGCGTTGATCAGTTTCGAGGCGCCGCCGACGCCCATGAAATGCGCCATGTACAATTCGGCGTCGTTGGGGCGGCGGCCGATCGCCTCGCCCAGCTTGAAACTGTTGGACTGCGTCAGCACGCCGGCCATCGCCGAGCTCGCCGCGGGATCGTCGCGCAGCTTCAGGATCTCGGCCTTGGCGGCGGGGTCGGCGACCGAATAGCTGCCGGACTCGGATTTCTGGATGGCGTCGGCATATTGGCCGTAGCCGAGCTTCGCGCCGGCTTCCTTGACAGTGCCGAGCCAGGTCTGGTCGATGAACTGGAACAGGCCCTTGGCCGAGGACGTCGAGGCGGTGGCCGACGGGTTGAGGTTGGATTCCATCTTCGCGGTGGAGAGCAGATATTCGAAGCTGGTACCGGTGGTGTCGGCAGCATTCTTGATCGCGCCCGTCACCTGACTGCGCGACGACGCGATGGCTGCTGTTGTGATGCTGGTCGCCTCGACCGTCATTTGGGATGCCCCGGGCGCCTCACGCGGCGCCACGTTCAGTCACCTTCAGGGCATTGTGGTTAACGACGCGTTAAGGAGACGTGTCCCGGACGCGGTGCGGCGCGAAGTGCCGCTCCGCAGATCCGGGATCCCGGTTACTCACGTTCATTACCGGGGCCCCGGCTCTGCGGCGCACCCCGCCGCGAAGCCGCGGCGCCGTGCACCGCGTCCGGGGAACGATCAGGGCGTCTTGTAAACTGCGGCCGGGTCGAACAACGGTTCGGCGTCGACGAACGACACTTTGGCCGCGCCGTCCTCGCCTTTCGTGATGGCGCGGTAGAAGCAGGAGCGGCGGCCGGTGTGGCAGGCGGCGCCGATCTGCTCGACCCGGAGCCAGATCGCGTCCTGGTCGCAATCCATCCGCATCTCCACGACGCGCTGGGTCTGGCCGGAGCTCTCGCCCTTGCGCCACAGCGCTTGTCGCGAGCGGCTGTAATACCAGGCGTCGCCGGTCGCGATGGTCTTCCGCAATGCCTCGTCGTTCATATGCGCGACCATCAGCACGTCGCCGGAGCCCGCGTCGGTGGCGACGCAGGTGACGAGGCCCGCGGCATCGAATTTCGGCGTCAGCGCGAGGGCTTCTTCGAGGTCGTGGGAGTGGGACACGGCGAGCTTTCAGCAAGAAATGAAGCGCGTAGCGATGGCAAGAGCGCTGAATGCCCGCTCTCCCCGGTGGGGAGAGGTGACGGGATCAGCGCGTTGGCATGGTGATCATCGACATGAAGCGCGCCTGCTCGATCGGGTTGTCGCGAAAACTGCCGGTATAACGGGTGGTGAAGGTGCGCGAGCCTTCCTTGCGGATGCCCCTGGCCGACATGCAGGTGTGTTCCGCCTCGACCATGATGGCGACGCCGCGCGGCTTCAGGACCTCGTCGACCGCCGCGGCGAGCTGCGCGGTGAGATGTTCCTGGGTCTGCAGCCGGTGGCCGAAGATGTCGACCAGCCGGGCCAGCTTCGACAGCCCGACGACGCGCTCCACCGGCGTGTAGGCGATATGCGCCTTGCCATAGAACGGCATCATGTGATGCTCGCAATGCGAGGTGAAGTTCATGTCGCGGATCAGCACGAAATCGTCATAGCCGGCGGTCTCGCCAAAGGTGCGGTTCAGCACTTCGGAGGGATTCTGGTAATAGCCCTGGAACAGTTCGTCATAGGCCTCGACAACCCGGCGCGGGGTGTCGAGCAGACCCTCGCGCCGCGGGTTCTCGCCGATATAGGCCAATAGCGTCTGCACCGCCTGCTCGGCCTCGGTGCGCGACGGGCGCGGCTGGTCGGCATGCACGGCGGGGGCCATGAATTCGGCGGGATCGAGCTCGGACGGCTGGAAGCCGGGCTTACTGTCAGGTTTGGCGCCGCGCAGCGGCTTGATCATCGCTTCCATCATAACTCCGTTCGACCGGCCTCGCAGGAGACCGGAGTGTCACCGGGCAGACCGAGCGGCCACGGCCGCCCAACGCCTGAATCGGTCAAACATAGCGCCAACCCGACTGAATTGAATTGCAAGATTCCGGCGATCTGAAGAACGCCGGACTATTCTCATCGTGGCCTGGCCTTCCTATATAGGGATAGTTCCACGGCAGCCAAGGGCGGCTTTCCCGGCCGCGGCTGCCGCTGGCCATCAGGGTTGAATTCCGATGCTGAACGACATCTACAACAAGCGCATCATCGAACTGGCCGGCAATATACCGCGGCTCGGCCACCTGCCGGCGCCGGATGCGTCCGCCACGGCGCATTCCAAACTGTGCGGCTCGACCGTCAAGATCGACCTCACCATGGACGGCGCGGTGGTCACCGATTTCGCCCATGACGTGAAGGCCTGCGCGCTCGGCCAGGCCTCGTGCTCGATCATGGCCAGCCATGTGGTCGGTTCCACCGCCGCGGAATTGCGCGAGTTGCGCGAGACGATGCGAAAAATGCTGAAGGAAAACGGCGCGCCGCCGACCGGCAAATGGGCCGATTTCAGCCTGCTCGAGCCGGTACGCGAGTACAAAGCGCGCCATGCCTCGACGCTGCTGACCTTCGACGCGGTGGTCGATGCGATCGGCCAGATCGAGGCGAAGGCGGGCCATGCCGTGACCCCGGCGCCCGGCCAGCTCGCGCCGGCGCAAGGCTGATTGATCGATTGTACCCGGACTTGTCCCGGACGCGGTGCGGCACTCAGGCGATGCCCTTGCATCGCCGCCGTGCCGCTCCCGCGGAGCCGGGACCGCACCAGGCACCGGCGTTCTTGGCGGTCCCGGCTCTGCAGCGCACGACGCCGCCAGAGGGCGGCGCACTGCGCTGCGTCCGGGACACGGACTGAGTGCGGTGGAGAGCGGATCTACTTCACCGGCGCCAGCACCAGGCCGCCGGTCGGCAGCGCCGCTTCCGCGGTCTTGGTCGGCTTCGGCGCCGATGGAGACACCATCGCCAGCGGAGTTGGTTCGTCGGTCGCGCTGACAAAACGATCCAGCACCGCTTTCGGCGCCAGGGCCGCGACCGGCACGTCCGTCCGTCTCTCCGGCAGCACATCGGCGACATTGTCGGTGGTGACCAGATTGGTCAGCCGCAATTCCGGCACCGAGAGTTCGTGCAGATCTTCCCACGGCGGCACATTCAGCGACAGCAACAGCAGGTCACCGCTGCCGCCCATGTCGAAGGTGAATTTGGCAAGCCGGCCGATATCGCGTTCCACGATCATCAGGTCCTGCGCGGTATAGGTGGCTGCGCGCGGATCGTCGGCACGGTCGCCCATCCAGATCTGGTGGACGCGGACATGGGCGCCGTCCGGTACGTAACGGGTCTGGCCAGCCAGCAGCAGGAACGCGCACATCGATTCGCAATAGGCCTGCGGCATCACCACCGGCCGCGGGCCGGACGCGGTGTCCTGCTCGACGGTCAGGCCGACGGTGGTGAGCAGCCCGAGCTTGCGCCAGCGCCGTCCCATGGCAATGGCGTCATTGACCGAGCCACCGCTGGAATCCAGCACCACCGTGGCGCCCTTGAGGTCGCGCTCCCTGGCGAATTCATCGAAATCCCGAACGGTGTCGCCGGTCACGATCCCGACCGC
This sequence comes from Tardiphaga sp., assembly GCF_025356345.1. GTDB lineage: Bacteria > Pseudomonadota > Alphaproteobacteria > Rhizobiales > Xanthobacteraceae > Tardiphaga. Next base: position 2,897 of record NZ_JANXTC010000054.1, on the reverse strand, counting down.
GCCGATCCAGCCGCGGCAATCCGGCGCGCATTCAACCCAGGTGAAGCGCATCGGCAGCTTGCGTTCTTCGAGAACAGCACCGGCCTGGGCCATGGCGCCAAAGGCCGCCAGCAGGACTGGCCAGGCGAGGCAAAAGGCAGCGGCACGAAACAGTGCGGCCTGAGTGGATCGACGCGATCTAACCCGTTTCAAATCGGTTCCTTCCCCGCTCTATCGAGCAATGGTACTGGCCCCAAATCAACGTCCATGAATCTGTCACACAGACGTTAACTAAAAACCTAACGTCCCCATGGCTGCCGTCCAGCTCGATTTGCTGCGTTGCGGCCACAAAACCGGCAGGTGTGTCCCCGTTGCATAAGTCGTTGAGTTCCCTGCTGAAAAACCGTGCAAACCGGGCCTGATATGGTAGCAATCCGCCCATGAAACATTCATCGCCCTGCCCGAGCTGCGCCGGTACCATCCGACTGCTGCCGCGCCAGGCCGGCCGCGGCGCGATCTGGATCTACCGCCATACGCTGTCGCCGCTGGTCGGCTACAATTGCCGGCATCTGCCGAGCTGCTCGGTCTATGGCGACGAGGCGATCGGGCGCTTTGGCCTGTGGGCCGGCGGCTGGATGACGCTGGCGCGGCTGCTGCGTTGCCAGCCCTGGGGCACCTCGGGCATCGACAATGTGCCGGCGACGCTGTCGCCCGCCGCGCGCTGGTATAGGCCCTGGCGCTATGCGCGCTGGCGCGGCGTCAATGACAGCCGATAGTCATTCACAGCCGTGACGCGCATCGGCTGCCGCCGATGCGATACGTCGCGCGCCTTGATCGGCCATCTCCCGTCGCGATCGAAAGTCTAATACTGACAGCAGCGGGAAACCGGCGATGGCCATTGTTCGCGTGCATTCAATTTCGTACGATCATACCTTAAACGAAACGGGGGGCGCAGACGTGCAAGAGGGACTGTACGAGGTTCATTTCCACTCGGTCCATGGCGCGGGCACCGGCGTCATCTACGCCATCAATGGCCGGCTGCGCGGCGGCAATTCGGCCTTTGCCTTCCTCGGCAACTACCAGAACAAGGGCGACAGCACCACGGTGAAGGTGTCGACGCGACGCTACAATCCGGATCCGGCGTTGAAATCGCTGTTCGGGCTGGACGGCGTCACCCTGGCGCTCAACGGAAGCGTCAATGGCGAGGTCGTCGACTTCGAAGGCACCGCGCTGCAATTGCCGGGCGTCAGCTTCAAGGCCTCGCTGATCCGTATCAGCGACTGACGGGCCCTGCCGCGAGGCGGCGGCTGAACAGAATGGCCGCGAGCGCCAGTGCGACGAAGCCCATGGCGATGAAGCCCATGGCGATGAAGCCCGCGGCATGAAAATGCCCGCTGGCGAACAGCAGGCCGCCGCTGCCCGAGCCGATCGCCTGGCCGACATAGAGCATCGAGGTGTTGAGCGCCACCGAGGCCGCGGCCGCGTCCGGCGCCGCCGAGATCAGCCGCACCTGCTGCATCGAATTGATGGCGCCAAAGCCCATCCCCCAGATCGCGACGCCGAACGCCATCACCGGCAGATGGCCGGCGCCAAAGCTCCAGACCGACAGGCCAGCGAGCAGCAGCGAGGTCGCCAGCAGCGAGGTGTTGAAGGCGCCCCAGCCATCGACGATGCGCGTCGCCGTCAGGATGCCGATCAGCCCGCAGATTCCGTACAACGCGAAGATCGCGGCCGCGGCGTCCGGACTGGCACCGGTCAATTGCCCGAGCAGCGGCGCGAGAAAGGTGAAGACGGCGAATTGTCCGGAGATCTGCAGCGTGGTGATCAGCAGCAGCAGCACGACCAGCCGGTTGCGCGCCAGTCCCGTCCAGGTCGAGAGATCGACCGGCGTGCCATAGAGGCCGCGCGGCAGCCGCCACGCCAGCAATGCCAGGCTGAGGCAGCTCATCCCGCCGATGCCGGCATAGACGACGCGCCAGCCATAGCGGCTGGCGACAAAGCTCACCAGCGGCAATCCGACAGCTACGACCAGCGTCCAGCCGAGGAAGACGTAAGCGACGCTGGAGCCGCGCTTTTCGGGCGGCACGATCAGCCCAACCGTGCCGGCGGCCTGCGGCGTGTACAAAGCGGCGACCGCGGCCATCAGCAGGCGGATACCGAGCAGCACCGCGTAATCCGGCGCCAGCGCCGAGGCGAAATTGGCTACCGCGACCACCGCGATGGTGCCCATCAGCAGATGGCGGCGCTCGACCCGGCTGGTCAGCCACGCCATCACCGGCGCGCCGACGCACAAGACCAGCGCGCCAAACGTGATCAACAGCCCGGCGTCGCGGATGGTGACGCCCAGCCCGGCGGATAATTGCCCGAGCATCGCCGTCGGCGCCAGCAGCGCGATGCCGCTGACGAAATTGCCGATCATCAGGGCGGTGGGGGCGAAGCGGTGATTCGTTCTCAAGACCTCAAGCTCGCAAAAACTTCTGAATTTTGCGAGCAAGAACTGTCCTGTTTTTTGGGATCGCCTCGCATTCCCAGATCACCAAAGAACTCCAGCCACTTTTTCGCAACTGCCGCCTAACTTGCCGATCGCGCGTGACGTTCGCGGCGAGCTTGGGCTCCCAGAAATCAAGCCGGGTTTTAGGTAGCCTGCTTCGCCAGCACCCCAACTTGGCGTGCCGATGCCAGAAGCATCCATGAACAAGAATCACCTTGCGGCGGCGCGGAAAAACCAGATCAGGATTGCCAAAAACGTCAGGGCTGTGAGCGACGAATTTGAAGCGCAAATCGCTCACGATGTCCTGGACAAAAAGCTCAGGCTTGGTGTTTTTGTTTTTAACCAGCGCCATCTGCGCGCCGCGGGCGCTATCAACCGACATGTCGTTACTTGCTACGTATGACTTCAAGTTGTTGATCGTAGTCTC
>NZ_JANXTC010000015.1:0-8926 GCF_025356345.1 Tardiphaga sp. | reverse complement strand
TCAGCGCCGCTTCGGCGGCGCGATCGCCACTTTCCCAGGCGCCGTCCACGGTGCCCGACAGCGTCTCATGGGTGGCCTCGCCAGCGAGAAACAAATTCCCCATCGGTTCAATCAATGTCCGGCGCGACGCCTGGCCGCCGGGGGCCGCCGCGGACATCGCGCCCTGCACGAACGGCGAAGCATTCCAGCGCGTCGCACTGCTCTTCCGCACCGCTGCCTTGATATCGCTGCCGAACAGTTTCGTCAGCCATTCCACCGCGAAGCCAACCATCGCCGCCTCGCCCTGCGCCGACAGATCGCGGCCGAAGGCGCCAGCGATATCGACCGTGCACAACGACGTGCCGCTGATATTGGCGAACAGCGCACCCGTGCGCCCATCAAGGCTCTGCTCGATCAGCGTCTCGTCTCGTCCAAGCCCGAGCGGATTGCCGGCCAGTTGCAACGCGATGCGGTCATAGCTGCCGAGGTTGAGTTTCGCCGCGGCATCGAGCTGCCGCTTCGGCAGTTCCGGCGTGAACCGGATCGCACCCGACGCCAGCACATTGGACGACACGGTGACGATTACCGCGCGCGCCGCGATACGGCCCGACGCCGTCTCGACCCCGATGTCACGGCCGCTCCAGACGACGCGCGTCGCCGGTGTCGACAGCGCCACCGGGATGGCTTCGCCGAGCCTGGCCAGCAGCGCGCCGAGGCCCTGCTGCGTGGCGACAGCAATGGCGCGGTCCTGCGCGCGGAACTGATCCAGCACCGACAGATCCTTGAGATCCTTGCCGGTGGCCGAGGCGCCGAGCAGGAAATCAATGGTGCCGGCCCAGTCCCCCAGATCCTTCGGCAACACCGCCGCGCAGGCGCCGTCACCACCCTTGCGCGCGGCCTCGTCGATGGCGCGGTTGGCGCGCACCAGGGTCGCCAGCAGATCCTCGGTCTCGCCGGCGCGGGCATTGCGGCGGCCGATGCGCAGGCGCTGGCTGGGCGGCGACGGCGCGACATCGACGCCGGCACCGCGTGCCAGCTTGACCAGCGCATTGGTTTCCGGCGTATGCAACCAGCGCGCGCCGCGGTCGAACGGCGCCTCGAAAGTCGTGGCATCAGTGCTGCAACGGCCGCCGATCTTGCCGGACGCTTCCAGCACCAGCACCTTGCGGTTGGCGGCCATCACCCGGCGCGCGGCGGCAATGCCGGCCGCACCGGCGCCGATCACGACAATATCGGCCTCGCGCGGCAATGCCGCGCCCCACGCCCTTGCGCCGAGCAGCGGCGCCAGCGCCAATGCCGTCGACGCCGACAGGAAGTCGCGGCGCGAAATTGTCATGGCATGGTTTCCGAAACTTTGAGAAGCGCGAGGATGTCCGGCAAACTTTGCCGGATTCACCGGGGAGCGGCAACTCTCATGGTGAATCAAGCATGACGGGCCGCGCGCCGCATGAACCAAATCGAAATGGCTCTTGACCATGATTGACCTGAAGGAAGCGGCCGTTACGAGCCGCGGGGAGTGACGATCATGGGATTGGTGCTCGATACGGTCGGAAAATGGATTGCGGGCTATCTCCAGAAGGAGCTGCCGGGCTATGAGCCTTTCACACCCAGCGATCCGGAACGCCTGCGCGACGTGATCCAGGAAGGCGACGTGCTGCTGGTCGAGGGCAACAACCATATCTCCGGCATCATCAAATATCTGACCCAGTCGACCTGGTCGCATGCCGCGCTCTATGTCGGGGTGATCGATGGCGCTTCCGAACCCGACGGCGAGCCGCATGTGCTGATCGAGGCCAATATCGGCGAAGGCGTGACCTCGGCGCCGCTATCGAAATATTTCTCGTATCACACAAGGCTGTGCCGGCCGGTCGGGTTGTCCTTCGAGGACCGCACCACCGTGTGCCGCTACGCGATCAACCGGATCGGCTTTGGCTACGACACCAAGAACATCGTCGATCTGATGCGTTTCCTGATTCCGCTGCCGGTGCCGCAGCGCTGGCGTCGCCGCATGATCGCATTCGGCTCCGGAGATCCCACCAAGATCATCTGCTCGGCGCTGATCGCGCAGGCCTTCGACGCCGTGCGCTATCCGATCCTGCCGAAGATCACCCGCGCCGGCAGCCGCCAGGCGCGCCGCGAAATCCTGCACATCCGCGATTCCTCGCTGTACATGCCGCGGGACTTCGACATCTCGCCCTATTTCGACGTCGTCAAACCGACCATCGAACTCGGCTTCGACTACACCGCCCTGCACTGGGCCGACAAGCAGAAACCGCTCCGGGAGGTAGCGGGCGCTATCGGCTCGTTTCCCGAAACCACCCCCGCGCCGCCGCTCGTTCCTGCGACGACTGGTCCGCAAGCGTCGATTTTTGGCGAACAAATGAGGGCGGGGATCCCGCGGGTGGCGTGACGCGCGGTTACGACTTCACCGCGCCCGCCGTCAGACCGCCGACCATGTAGCGCTTGAAGGCGTAGTACATCGCCGCCGGCGGCAGGGCGTAGATCAGGCCGGTCGTCATCAGCAATTCCCACGGCGAATCGTCAGCGGCGAGAAAGTTGCCGAGCGCCACCGGCAGCGTGATCTCGGTATCCTTCGACAGCAGCAGGAACGCGTAGAGATATTCGTTCCAGGCCAGCAGCACGGCATAGGCGCCGACCGCCACCAGCGACGGCATCATCAGCGGCAGATAGACCATGCGAAACAGCTGCATGGTGGTGGCGCCGTCCATGATCGCAGCCTCGTCGAGTTCGACCGGCAGCTTGTCGGAAGCCTGCTTCAGCACCCAGATCGCATAGGGCGAAGCGATCGTCACCATCGCCAGGATCAGCGCCCAGTGATTGTTGAGCAGGCCGTAATTGCCCATGGTGCGGTACATCGGCACGGCCAGGAACGCCGCCGGAATGAAATAGGTGAACAGCGCCAGGTTCATCACCAGCCGCCCACCCGGCACCCGCAACCGCGAGATCGCGAATGCCGCCGCGGTCGCGATCAGCAGCGTCAGCACGCCGGCCGACAAGGCGATCACCGTCGAATTCCAGAACTGCGCCCAGAAGTCACGCAAAAAATAATGCTGCTGGCGGAACACGATCTCGAAATTGTGCAGCGTCGGATGATCCGGCCACAGCTTGCCGGCAAAGGCATCCTGCTTCGGTGAGATCGCGAACAGGAACAGATGATAGATCGGCAGCATGGTCCAGATGAAGACGGGAATGCCGATCAGCAGCAGCTTTGCTTCGGCGCCAACTTCGCGCAGGGAAGGGAGTCTCATCGCGACAACCGTTTCATCATGAAATACACCAGCGGCAGTACCAGCGGCAACGCGCAGACGATCGCCGCCATCGACAAATCGAGCTGGTCGAGACGCAGATAGCGAATGCCCAGCGTCGCCAACACATGGGTGAGATCGGCCGGGCCGCCGCCGGTCAGCAGATAGACGCTGTTGAAATCGCCAAGCGTCCAGATCATCGAGAGCAGCGTGCAGGTGATGTACAGCGTGCGCATCGACGGCCAGGTGATGAAGCGGAATTTCTGCCACCAGCTGGCGCCGTCGACTTCCGCCGCCTCGAACTGGTCGTCCGGAATCGCCAGCCTTCCGGTCATCAGGATCAGCGTCCAGAATGGCAGCGATTTCCAGATATGCATGCCGATCGCCATGGTCAGCGCGATGGTGGGATCGTTGAGCCAGTTCGGTCCGTCCTCGCCGGTGAATTTGAAGATCAGATTATTGACCATGCCCCATTCGGGATTGAACATGAATCGCACCGACAGGATGGTCGGGATCGACGGCACCGCCCAGGGCAGGATGAACAGCACCGACAGCCATTTGATCCAGGTCCGCGACTGGATGAAGAATCCCGACAGGCCGAGCGCGATCAGCATCTTGATGTTGATGCCAATCACCAGGAAGATCAGCGTGTTGATCGCCGCGCGCGCGAAAATCGGGTCGTTGTACAACGCGACATAACTCGCCGGGTGTCGGGCCAGCCACAGGCCGTAGCCGACCGGATAGACCACGAAGGCCGCGAACACGAGCATATATGGCGCCAGCAGCGCCAGTCCCCAGACATGCGGCGTCGACAGCCGCGACGACCACGGCTTTCGCGGGATGGTGTCGTGGCGGGTAGAGAGCGTGATCGAGGTCATGCACTGCCTATCATCGTTTCGTCCAACCCCAATCGGTCATTCCGGGGCGCAAGCGCCGCGAGGCGATTGCGAACCCGGAATCCCGAAATGAGAGGTACAGGGACAGAGCCGCCTGAGGTTCCGGGTTCGCTCGCGCTGCGCGCGCTCGCCCCGGAACGACAGTGACTGCTAACCCGCCACCTGCTTGATCCGCGCGATCAGCTCATCAACCGCCTTGTCGACCGGTACCTTTTCGCTGACGACGCGGTTCATCGCCTTGGCCCAGACGTTCTCGTTGTTCAGGATCGTGAACTTGTAGTTGCGCACGAAATCGAAGGTCGAGGTGCCCGCCTTGAACTGGTTCCAGACCGCCTTGCGATGGTGATCGGCCTGCCAGAACGGGCTGGCCTGTCCGGCGATCGTCACCGGAAACCAGCGGCCCAGCGCGCCTTCGACATAAGGCTGCAGGTTTTCCTCCTGCAGCAGGAATTTGACGAATTCCTTGGCCTGCGGCTTGTTCTTCGAGGCGCTGAAGATCATGCCGGTCTTGACGTCGGAGCGATATTTGATCGGCGTGCCGTCGGGCTTGTTGGGGAACGCCGCGGTGATGATGGTTTCCTCATAGGCCTTCTTGCCGGCCGCGCGCTGCTCCGGCGTCAGCGCCTGGTTCTGCGAATCCTCGAACCATTTTCCCGCGATCGAGATGGTGAAATTATGCGTCATCACGGTGGTGCGGTTGTGGAAGGCGACGTTGTTGTCGGGGTCCTTCCAGGTCGTCGAGGAGGGCGGCGTGCAGCCCTTGATGTAGGGATCGGTGTAATCCTTGAGCGCGCCGATCAGGCCCTCGCGAACCTTGGGATCGTCGACCAGCAGTCTGCCGTCATCATCCACCAGCCGGACATTGTAGGCGTCCATGAAGGTGTAGAACGACTGGAAGGAGTCGGTGGATTCGACGCCCATCGGCATGCCGATGCCGTAGCCGCGGGTGCCGGACGCCTTGCGATAGGCCGGCTGCACCTTGTCGCACCAGAATGACCAATAGCCCTTCCAGTCGGTCGGAATGTCGCTGACCTTGAAACCGGACTGCTCCAGCATGTCGCTCCAGATCTGCACATGCATCGACTGCTGCTTCAGCGGGAAGCCGTAATAGGCCTTTTTCTTGGTCTGGTCGTTATAGAGATAGGCGGTCTCGATGGTGTTGGGCGCGAAGGCCGACTTCATCGGCGCCAGGATGTCGGTGAGATCCTCGAGCTTGCCCTCGAACGCCCATTTGCCGGAGGCCTGGACGTCATAGGTGTCGGCATAGGCGACGTCCGGCGGCGTGCCGGAATCCAGCGCCGCCACGGTCTTCGGGATCATGTCCTGGATGGCATATTGCGACAGCTCGACCTTGATGCCGGTCTTGGCCTCGAACTTCTTGATCGCCGCGATCAGCGAATCGTCCTCGGAGCGATAAAACCCCTTGCTGAACCAGACCGTGATCGATTGTTGCGCCAGCGCGGGCGCCGCGCTGTAGAACAGGCCAATGGCCGCAATGGTGATTGCAAGCGGACGCGTCGTCTTGAATGCCACGATGGTCTTCCTCCCCTGGTCGTTTATTTTCGGCCAGACTACCGAATTCCAACGTGCCGTCCAGAAGAGACCATGCTGCAGTGCCGAGCCAGGCGAAATAAGCGCGGGACGAATAGCGGCGCTAAATGCCCGCTTGGCTTTCAGGTTTCGATCGCTGCGGGATCATCCTCGCTTCGCGGGACAACCGGCGTAGCACGCGACGTGCTGTGCAGCAGGCATAACGCGAGCAAGGCCGACAGGCTGAGCGCCGATGACACCAGCAGCACCCGGCTGCCGATGATGTCGATCAGTAAACCGAAGGCCAGCGGCGCGGCGGCCTGCGCCATTCGCGCGGGAGCGCCGAGCAGGCCGAGGCGGTAGCCATAATTCTCCGGACCGAAGATTGCGAGCGGCAGCGTGCCCCGCGCAATGGTCAGGATGCCGTTGCCGGCGCCATGAAAGATTCCGAATACACCGGCTGCGCCGCCGCCGGCCAGCGCCAGAATGCCGGCGCCGATCGGATGGGTGAGACAGGCCAGCCGCGTCGACAACAGCGGATGGAAGCGGCTGAGAAAGCCGGCTTCGAGGATTCGTGCCAGCACCTGCGCCGGGCCGATCAGCGCGCCCGCGGTGATCGCCTGCACGCTGGTGGCGCCGGCTGCCTCCATGATGCGCGGCAGATGCGCCGCCATCGCGCCGGTGACGCTCCAGGCGGCGGCGAAGGCAAAGGCCAGCAGGATCATGCCGCGGTCAATCGGAAGATGCGGCTTCGCCACCGCGGTTTTCGGCGCGCCCGACTTCTCGCGGCTTACCGACGGCAGGAAGATCAGATTGAGCGGGAGGCCGATCACGATATGCGCCGCCGCCCAGGCAAAGCAGGTGTTGCGCCAGCCGATCGTCTCAAGCCCCCACGCCGTCAGCGGCCATCCGATGGTGCTGGCGAGGCCGGCGAGCAGCGTGATGCCGGTAATCGCGCGCCTCGCCTGCTCGCCATAGATCCGGCCGAGCGCCGCGAAGGCGGCGTCGTACAGGCCGAGGCCCATGCCGGCGCCGAGCAGCAACCACGCCAGCATCAGAACGGGGATCGAGTGCGCGAAGCCCAGCACCGTCAGCCCTGCCGCCAGGATCAGGCTGGAGCCAGACAACACCTGGCGCCCGCCGAATTGATCGATCTGCCGCCCGACCCGCGGGCCGAGCAGCGCCGAGATCACCAGCGACGCCGAGAACGCCGCGAACAGCCAGTTGCTGGAAATACCGAGATCATGCGCGATCGGATCGGCGAGGATCGCGGGGAGATAGTAGCTGGAAGCCCAGGCCAGGGTCTGTGTGGTACCGAGCGCGAGGATGAGGGGAAGCTGGCGCGGGGTCATTTGGTCGATTTGATCGTCGGGGACATCGGGATCGGGTCTCGTTGTCGTGTGGCGCTGCCGATGAACCGCTGCGGCGAGCATTGACCGCCATAGCTAACGTTATCATCGAAATCCAAACAGACCCCTCAGGCGGAAGAATCGGTGGTGATGTTGTCTGCCGCATCGGCGCAGCATTCGGCGACGAGGAATTCCACCAATCCATTCATCACGGTGTAGTTAGCATGGCAGACGAGGGTGGTGGCATCGCGGACCTGGGTAATGAGCCCGGCGACGACCAGGGCTTTGATATGATGGGACAGCGTTGATGGCGCGATCTTCAGTTTTTCCTGCAGGCGTCCCACGGCGAGGCCTGCCGCGCCGGCGCGAACCAGCGAGCGATAGATCCTGAGCCGGGTCGAATTGCCCAGGGCCTCGAGCTTGGCGGCGGCGTCATCGACTTTCACCGCAACAAATTGGCGGACAACGCCAGAACCGTCAATCGATATTTCCGGAATATTCGAAATATAGACGACGGCATCTTGACGCCGGCTTGAATATCGATAAATCTAGATACATGGAATTTGAACAAGCCATCCTTGCATTCGCGGCGCTCGCGCAACCCACCCGGCTCGAAGTCTTTCGCTTGCTGGTGACGCACGAGCCGGACGGGCTTGCCGCCGGCGACATTGCCCGCGCCTTGGCGGTGCCACAGAACACAATGTCCTCCCATCTCGCGGTGCTGGCGCGCGGGGGACTGGTGGTGGCCCTGAGACAGGGCCGTTCGATCAGCTATCGGGCGGACGTCACACGGGTAGGGGAAGTCATCCGGTTCCTGATGGAAGATTGCTGCGGCGGTCGCGCCGAAATCTGCGCGCCGCTGATCGAAAGCCTGAAGCCATGCTGTCCGCCCACATCGAAGGGCAAGTCCCAGAAAGCCAAGGCCCATGTCTGATCACGCTCTTTCCGGCCGGATCTACAACGTACTGTTTCTCTGTACCGGCAATACGGCCCGCTCGATCCTGGCGGAATCCATCCTGCGCAAGGATGGCGGCGGCAAGTTCCACGCCTTTTCCGCTGGCAGCCAGCCGAAAGGCAGCATCAATCCCTTCGCGGTGAAAGTGCTTGAGAGCTTCCAGTATCCGAGCGATGGACTGCGCTCCAAGAGCTGGCAGGAATTCGCGACGCCGGATGCCCCGGTAATGGATTTCGTGTTCACGGTTTGCGATAACGCCGCCGGCGAATCCTGCCCGGTCTGGCCAGGCCAGCCGATGACCGCGCATTGGGGTATCGAAGATCCTGCGGCCGTTACCGGGCCCGACTTCGAAAAGGAAGCCGCCTTCGTTGCCGCGCTGCGCTATCTGAAGAACCGCATCAACATTTTCACCAGCCTGCCGCTCGGCAGCATCGACCGGATGTCACTGGGCGCGAGGCTGCGCGAGATTGGCCAGGCTGAAGGCACGACGTCGTCGCGCCCGGGCGTGGCCTGAGCCATGACCACCTTTGAACGTTTCCTGTCGCTCTGGGTCGCGCTGTGCATCGTGGTCGGCATTGCGCTCGGCCACGTTCTGCCCGGCGCGTTTGCGACCATCGCCGGCGCCGAGATCGCCCGGGTCAACCTGCCGGTGGCGGGGCTGGTCTGGCTGATGATCATCCCGATGCTGCTAAAAATCGATTTCGGCGCGCTCGGTGAAGTGAAAAAGCACTGGCGCGGCGTCGGCGTCACGCTGTTCATCAACTGGGCGGTGAAGCCGTTCCCCATGGCGCTGCTGGGCTGGATTTTCATTCGGCATGTGTTCGCCCCGATCCTGCCGCCGGAGCAGATCGACAGTTACATTGCCGGCCTCATCCTGCTGGCGGCGGCGCCCTGCACGGCGATGGTCTTCGTCTGGAGCCAGCTGTGCAGGGGCGACCCCTACTTCACGCT
>NZ_JANXTC010000406.1:0-9571 GCF_025356345.1 Tardiphaga sp. | reverse complement strand
GCGGCGAGGCGCGGACGGTCCAGCGTCAGCACGGCGAGCACAGCCAAAACCGAGACCGCGATGGCTTGCCCGCTGGTCGAAAACGGCAGCGTGAATGCCGTCACCACAGCGGCATATTGCCGGGCAACGAGCAGATTCTGGCCAAGGGCACTGTTCGCCATCGGCGAGGTGGAGGCGTGGATCATTCGTCTGTCAGCTTTCGCGCGTTTTGCTCAGGACCATGGGCGAAGCGCACCATAAGTCCCAGCCTGACGGTTGGCCACCTGCGGCAGATTCGGACATTGGGCTATCGCTCTTCCACGGCTGCTGCGCCGTTAGACTGTTTGGTAAGCTGCACTGAAAGCGGGCCCTATACGACCTTATCACGGCTCAGCGCTGTAATTTCTCCGCTGGAAAAGCCGAACTCTGCCAGCAGTTCGGCCGTCTGCTCGCCGAATTCCGGTGGCCGCACCGCCATCTTGCTGGGGGTTCGTGACAGCGTGAAGGGCTGGCCGACGAGGCGGATGTTGCGGCCCTCATCATTGGGTACGTTCTGGGCGATGCCAAGATGCTTGACCTGTTCGTCGGCGAACATCTGATCGACGGAATAGATCGGCCCGCACGGCACGCCGGCGGCGTTCAACTCATTGACCCATTCGTCGGTGCTGCGCTTCTGCGTGCAGACGTTGATCGCAGCGTTAAGTGTGTTGCGGTTTTTGGAACGGGCTGGTCCGGTGGCGTAATCCGGATTGGTTAGCAGTTCCGGCGCCCCGATCGCTTGCGCGCAGCGCTCCCAGATCTTGCCGCCGGTGGTAGCGATATTGATGTAGCCGTCCGAGGTCTTGAACACGCCGGTGGGGATGCTGGTGGGATGGTTGTTGCCAGCCTGCTGCGGCACGTCCCCTTCCATCAGCCAGCGCGCCGCCTGGAAATCCAGCATGAAGATCTGCGCCTGCAGCAGCGAGGTCTGCACCCACTGGCCCTGGCCCGAGACGTCGCGCTCCAGCAGCGCCGTTAGCACGCCCATGGCGCAGAACAGTCCGGCAGTGAGGTCGGCCACGGGGATGCCCACCCGCATCGGGCCTTCACCTGGCGCCCCGGTGATCGACATCAGCCCGCCCATGCCCTGGGCAATCTGGTCGAAGCCCGGACGCTTGTGGTAGGGGCCGTCCTGGCCGAAGCCGGAGATGCTGCCATAGACGATGCCGGGATTGATCGCCCGCAGGCTCTCGTAATCGATGCCGAGGCGCGCTTTGACGTCGGGGCGGAAATTCTCGATCACAACATCGGCCTTGGCCGCGAGGCGCTTGAACACCGCGAGTCCCCGCGGATCTTTCAAGTTCAGCGTCATCGCGCGCTTATTGCGGTGCAAATTCTGGAAATCCGAGCCCTGGCGCGGTCCGCCGGGCTGCTCGCCACCCGAATCATCGGTCAAGGCATCGATTTTGATGACATTGGCACCCCAGTCGGCGAGTTGCCGCACGGCGGTGGGCCCTGAGCGAACCCGGGTAAGGTCGAGCACGGTAAAGCGGGCGAGGGCGGCCGAGGCGCGCGGGAAGGTCATCATGAGCTCCGGAAAAAATTAGGGAGAACCTTACCCTTCGCTCAAAAGCTGTGAGTTGTCATGCTCTCTAGTGAGGTGGTCCCGGTTGTCTGAACAGATTTTCCGCGTCGATAGGTGGAGCCTCTGCCGGGGTTAGGCTGCCATGCGGACCGGCAACGAAGTGAAGTAGGCCTGATCGGGCGTCCGGCCGTCAAGGCTGGAGTGAGTCCGTCTGCCATTGTAAAAGTCCAGATATTGGCCGATCGATTGTCGCGCATCGCCGACGCTGTCGTAAGCCCGCAGATAGACCCCCTCGTATTTGACGCTGCGCCACAGCCGTTCGACGAACACGCTGTCCCGCCAGGCGCCCTTGCCATCCATGCTGATGGCGATGCCGTTGTCAGCGAGCACGCCGGTGAAGGCCTGGCCGGTGAACTGCGAACCCTGGTCGGTGTTGTCGCGACGATGCTTCGCATCGCGCTGAGATCTCCGGCTTGCCATGGCGCGCCAAAGCATCCTGCGGAGTTTCGACGCGGAACGCAGCCTCCATAGTGATCGACAGCCGCCATGACAGCACCCGGCGTGTAGCCCAGTCGAGAACCGCGGCGAGGTAGACGAACCCACGCGCCATCGGAATGTGGGTGAGGTCCATCGCCCAGACCTGGTTTGGCCGTATGATCGCCATGCCGCGCAGCAGATAGGGATAGATCTTGTGGCCGGGCTCGGGCCGGGTGGTGCGCGGCCGTCGGTACAGCGCCTCGATTCCCATCCGCCGCATGATCGCAAGGTCGGCATCCGGCACCGGACACGGCAAATAATAGACGCTGCCGCGGCTGATCTTCAAAACCTCCGCCTGCCGTGCGATCGACAGGTCGTGTTCACGGTCGATCATCGTCTTGCGCTCAGCAATCCCGCCTTGGTGAGTGCGCCTTCTAAAAAATCATTCTCCAGCGTCAGCTCAACGATACCCGCGAGGACCGGGATGCCTGGCGGGACCAAGCCCAGGCGATCACCCGGCAGTTGGCCGACGCCAGGTCCAGTGACGCCTAAAAACGCGCCCGTGGTGGCGCCGGCTCGCAGGCTAACTCGCAGGACCGGTCAAGAAAAACCCCGCCATCGGGGGGTGGCAGGGTTTTTCACGAGTAGAGCGCGGGCTGGGATCGGTGCTCTGATCTTTCAACGTTGCGCCCCTGCGAAAGTTGCCATCACGATTGCCTGAGGCCGTCTGAAACAGAGCGCAATAGTGCTCGGCCTGTCCCAACATGAGTTCGCTCGTCGAGCTGGCCTAGCGCAGGGCACCTACGTCAACGCGATCCGCGGGCATGATCGCATCTCGGCATGGGCCATGAATAGGCTGCGACACGCCCTGCTCAACTAATGTTCCAGCCCGGTACAATACCCAAGTCAGTTGAAATATAATCAAGAAATAAAAGACTTAGCCATGATACAACATCCGATAGACAAGGTATTGATATCAGAGCCTAACGGATGCGCGAGGGCGGTGGCCATCCTCGACTGAATGACGACGAAATAAAAACAACAACCAGGGGAGATGACAATGTTGGGTGGAGCAAAAGGAATCGGCGGGTGCGGGTGCCATTCCGGCTTCGGGGCGTTCTCATGCACCACGCCGAGCCGGCGTGGATTTATGCTCGGACTAGCCGGCGCTGCGGCACTGGCGACGACCGGCGCCGCCAGGCGCGCCGCAGCGGCTGACGGCGCGCCTTTCCGCATCGACGTCCATCATCATCTTTCTCCGCCGACCTACATCGCGGCGTCGAACGTCGGCAATTTCGGCGACTCGCTGATGAAGAACTGGATGCCGTCGAAGTCGATCGAAGACATGGACAAGGCCGGTGTCGCGGTGTCCATGCTATCCGTGACGACGCCGGCGCTCAACACCATACCTGAAGGGCAGGCCCGGGCGCTGGCGCGGGAATCGAACGAATACGCCGCCAAGCTGATTGCCGATCATCCCGGCCGTTTCGGCAGCTTCGCCATGGTGCCGCTGCGCGACACCGAGGGCGCCCTGAAGGAGATCACCTACGCGCTCGATATGCTGAAGGCCGACGGCATCGGCCTGATGACCAGCTATGGCGACAAGTGGCTCGGAGATCCCTCGTTCATCCCGGTGATGGAAGAGCTTAACCGCCGCAAGGCTGTCGTCTACACCCACCCCACGGCGGCAAACTGCTGCGTCAATCTGGTGCCGACGCAGCAGCCGGTGATGATCGAGTTCGGCACCGACACGACGCGGACCATCGCGGACATATTGTTCAGCGGCAATGCGCGACGCTTCCCCGACATCAAGTGGATCTTTTCGCATGCCGGCGGCACCATGCCGTTCCTGATCGAGCGCTTCGTGCGTAATCCGATGCTGGATCCGAGGGCAAAGGACACCGTGCCCGACGGGACGCTGGCCGAGCTCAAGCGATTTTATTACGACACCGCGCAGGTCTCCAACAAGGGATCGTTGTCGGCGCTGGCGGCCATCATCCCGGCATCGCAGATCCTGTTCGGCACGGATTTCCCCTACCGCAAGAGCCTCGACCACGTCGAAGGCTTACGCAAGGCGGGCGTGTTCTCCGACGACCAGATCGCCGCGATCGAGCGCGGCAATGCGTTGAAGCTGCTGCCACGTCTGGCGAGCTAAACCACCAGCGTTGGCGATCATCGCCCGACCTCACCCCGTGTCGTCCCCGCGAAAGCGGGGACCCATACGCTCCGAAGAGTTGGTGAAGCGGGGACGCCGCCGTTCTGCCGCCTCATGACGATAGCGGCTATGGATCCCGGCTCGGCGGTCGCCTCGCTCACTGGGCCGGGATGACATCGAATGGTTCATCGGCCCTTCTCGTTATTGCGAGGAGCGAAGCGACGCGGCAATCCAGAGGCCTTTTGCAGGCACACCTGGCACAAAATTGCCTCTCGGTGACGACTTCCGACGATGCCACGCTGAATACAGGGGCATAACCGCGATCACCGCTGTGCCAGCCCGCCGGATGATAAGGTCCTTCCTTGTGTCAGGTCGTCGTGGAGTGTGCTGAGCTGCTTTGCGTTTTGACTGTTGGTCCAGACGCCAATTCAGCGATGGACGGCATTCACCGGTTACTGCGTGACATTGTCAATCACGCGGTCGAGCCCAAAGAGATCGGGGAGCGAGTGGCTGCCCGGCTCAACCGGTTCGAGCAGAGCAAGGTGCGGAGATGCGTCTGATCCGGCCGTATGTCGCAAGGCTTGTCCTGCAGGTGAGCATTAGGCTGGCCAGGAGGGCCGCGCGAAGCCTTCGTTGATTATCGATCGGTGTCTAAACAGCGATGCCCGGGCTAGTCCCGGGCATCATGCTGTCTGGAGAACGAATCGAGGCTTTCGTGTTGCAGCCGTGTTGCGTGCGCTCATCGGGACTAAACGGGAAAGCCTATAACTGACGGGCTTTGACGAATACGAGATGCAACGCGGATTTTCAGAAAAGAACGAACCCGATACCGAATTAAGTATCTGAAATAATTGAAGTTTTCTTGGTGCACTCGGAGCGATTCGAACGCCCGACCCTCGGAATCGAAATCCGATGCTCTATCCAGCTGAGCTACGAGTGCGACGGCGGCACCATAGCGGCGAATGCCGCGTTTGCCAGCCCCCGAGCAGGTAAAATCGGTCGAGATGGGCTCCGCGGTCCAATATGGAACGATGGACGCCAGCGATCATTTGCTCTCCATCAACAGGAGACATGACATGAAGATTTCGACCATTATCTTGGCGTCCACCCTCGCACTGACCTCGTCGCTGGCCCTGGCTCAGACCGGCGGCAGCGCAGGCGGTTCGGCCGGCGCAGCCGGTTCGACCAGCGCCGGCTCCACCGGATCCGGCACGTCCTCCGCCGGCACCTCTGGCGCCGTCAACAGTGGCGCCAACAGCGCGATGAACCCGTCGGGCAGCACGATCGGCGCCGGGACGTCGCCGAGCGGTTCGACCCTGGCGCCGACCGGATCGAGTTCCTCGACCTCGGGCACGCGCTAAGATCAGAAGTCGTTGTAGTGAAAAGCCCCGCTTCGCGCGGGGCTTTTTGCTGCCGGCAGCGCTCGATCGGCAGCCGGAACCGGGGTTGATTTTCGGGCTATTTGCGTGCCCATCCTGTCACGGGGCAACGCGGCCGGTGGTGGCGCGCGTCCGCTGCCATCAGCTGCTAGGAATCGTTCGTGACGGACTACATCCGCAAAATCCTCGACACCCGGGTCTATGACGTCGCGGTCAACACGCCGCTCGATCCGATGGTGCGGCTCAGCGCGCGGCTCGGCTGCGCGGTGCTGCTGAAGCGCGAGGATCTGCAGCCGATCTTCTCGTTCAAGATTCGCGGCGCCTATAACAAGATTTCGCAGCTCTCGCCGGCGCAGCGCGCGGCCGGCGTGATCTGTGCCTCGGCCGGCAACCATGCCCAGGGCGTGGCGCTGTCGGCGCAACGGCTCGGCATCAAGGCCACCATCGTGATGCCGGTCACCACGCCGCCGATCAAGGTCGACGCCGTCAGATACTGGGGCGGCAACGCCGTGCTGTTCGGCGATACCTTCGACGAGGCCTCGGCGCATGCGCGGCAGTTGCAGGCCGAGCACGGCCTGACCTTCGTGCATCCCTATGATGATCCCGACGTGATCGCGGGGCAGGGCACCATCGGCATGGAAATCCTGCAGCAGCACCCCGATCCGATCGAGGCGGTGTTCGTGCCGATCGGCGGCGGCGGCCTCGCGGCCGGCGTGGCGTCGTTCATCAAATTCCTGCGGCCGGAGACCAAGGTGATTGGCGTCGAGCCGGTCGACGCCGCCTCGATGAAGGCGGCGATCGCGGCCGGCGAGCGCGTCGTGCTCGATCGCGTCGGCCTGTTCGCCGACGGCGTCGCGGTGCGCCAGGCCGGCGCCGAGAATTTTCGCATCTGCCGCGAATTGCTCGACAGCGTCATCGTCGCCGACACCGACGAGATGTGCGCGGCCATCAAGGACATTTTCGAGGATACAAGGGTGCTGTCGGAACCCGCCGGCGCGCTGGCGCTGGCCGGGCTGAAGAGCTACGTCGCCGCCAATCCGCAGCGCTCCGGCGCGCTGGTCGCGATCAACTCCGGCGCCAATCTGAATTTCGACCGGCTGCGCCATGTCGCCGAACGCGCCGAGGTCGGCGAGGCGCGCGAGATCCTGCTCGGCGTCACCATCCCCGAGCAGCCCGGCAGCTATCGCCGCTTCATCCAGACCATCGGCAACCACAACATCACCGAGTTCAACTACCGGTACGCCGACCAGAAGCAGGCCAATGTGTTTGTCGGCCTCAAGCTCGGCGGCGCGCGTTCCGAGAAGGCCGAGCTGATCGGCCAGCTCGAAACGCTGGGTTACAAGGTGCTCGACATCAGCGCGGACGAGACGGCCAAGCTGCATATCCGCTACATGGTGGGCGGCCGCGCGCCGCCGGCGCTGCGTGACGAGATGATCCTGCGCTTTGAATTCCCGGAGCGACCGGGCGCGCTGCTGAAGTTCCTCGACCAGATGGGGCCGGACTGGAACATCACGCTGTTCCATTACCGCAACCACGGCGCCGATTACGGCCGCGTGCTGGTCGGCCTCCAGGTCCCCGAGGCCGATCGCGCCAGCCTGTCGGCGCGGCTCGACGCGCTGGGCTATCCCTATGAGGACGAGACCATCAACCCGGCCTATCAGATGTTTTTGAACGGCTAGGACTATTGGCGCTGGGCGATTGGGGCGCGCGGTGTCCAGAGGTTGATTTCAGGCTCTACGTGGCGCTGTGCCGCATTCTGCCTTTTTTTGGCTCAATCGGGATGCTTAACGAAATGCCAATACAGTCTGGCCAGAGTAGGTGGCGGGCGGTTGCCCGTTGGTGCCCGTCCCGATAGCCCCTTAATGTTCCGGTTGCTTCATGCGCCTCTCGCTGCTGACTATCCTGACCCTGCTGCTGCTCAGCGCCGTGCCGGCGCGCGCCGATTTGCGCATTACCCGGGATCACGGCGGCTATGTCACGGAGTACAAGGAAAAGTACGAGCGCATCCGTGACCGCAAGGAGCGCGTGATCATCGACGGCATCTGCAATTCGGCCTGTACCATGGTGTTCGGCATCGTGCCGCTGAACAAGGTCTGCGTCACCCCGCGCGCCAGCCTCGGCTTCCATCAGGCCTATTACGACAAGGCCTTCACCTTCGGCATCAAGGTGACCAGCTACGAGGGCACCTCCGACCTGATGGGTTACTATCCGCAGCCGGTGAAGGACTGGATCAGCCGCAATGGCGGGCTGACCACCGAGATGAAGAAGATCAAGAACGGCGTCGATCTGTGGAAGATCGTCGATCCCTGTCCGGAAGATTTCTGACGATGGCCATTGGCAGCTAGACTTCGATCGTTCCCGTCATCACCGGCACGCAGCTTCCGCCGATATAGGTCGCCGTCACCACGCCGTCCTGCTTGGTGGCTTCGGCGTGCAGCAGGCTTGGTCGTCCCATCTCCACGCCCTGGGCGATGCGTTTCCTCAGCGTCAGGGTTGGCTCCGGCCGCAACTGTGCCAGCAGGCCGATCAGCGCGACATTGGCGCTGCCGGTGGCGGGATCTTCGGGAATGTTGTGCTGCGGCGCGAACATCCGCGCGCGGATGTCGAGATGCGGTTCGTCGACCTGCGTATAGATGAGAATGCTCGTGACCGGATGTTTCGCCACCTCGCGGCGGAAAACGTCAGCCTGGGCGGTGGCGAGCTGCAATGCGGCGGTGCTCTTCAACTCGGCGAGGATGAACGCGGCGCCGCAGGACGCAATCAGCGGCCGGTGGTTGGCGGTCTCGATATCGTCCACCGAGAGACCGCAGGCCGATGCGATCAGCTCGACCGGAATCTCCGCCCCGATGCTTAGTAGCCGCGGCGAGGCCAGTTTGGCGCCGGTCACCACCGCGCCGTCGCGCAGAATTTCGATCGGCACCAGCCCGGCCTTCTCCTCGAATACCACGCGGTCGCCGGCGACGGGTTGGCCATAGCTGGTCCCGGCGCGCGCCAGCACGAAGGCGGTGCCGACATTGGGGTGCCCGGCGAAGGGCATCTCGCCCTTTGGCGTGAAGATGCGGACCGTGGCGGTATGCGCGGGATCGCTCGGCGGCAACACGAAGGTCGTCTCGGAAAGATTGAACTCGGCGGCGATCGCCTGCATCTGCGCGGTCGTCAGGCCTTCGGCGTTCAGCACCACCGCCAGCGGATTGCCGGTGAATTGCTCGGTGGTGAACACGTCAACGGTCTCGAATCGCAGAGGCATCGTTATGTCTTTCCGTCATTGCGAGGCACCGGCCTTTGGCCGACCCCGAGATATGAAAGATCGGCTTCGTGTTCCGGACGCGGAGCGTATCGGGCACCGGCGGTCCCGGCGCTGCGGCGCATGACGCCGCGTCCGGGACCGTGCCCTGACGGATGGCCCTTGCGATGCGCCTAGAACGTCACCACGCCGCGGATCGACTGGCCGGTCTTCATCAGCTCGAACCCCTTGTTGATGTCGGACAGCGGCATCACGTGGGTGATCATCGGGTCGATCTGGATCTTGCCCTCCATGTACCAGTCGACGATTTTAGGTACGTCGGTGCGGCCACGGGCGCCGCCGAAGGCTGAGCCGCGCCACACCCGGCCGGTCACCAGCTGGAACGGCCGCGTCGAGATTTCCGCGCCGGCCGGCGCCACGCCGATCACGATCGATTCGCCCCAGCCGCGATGACAGGCTTCCAGCGCCTGGCGCATGACCGTGACGTTACCGGTGCAGTCGAAGGTGTAATCGGCGCCGCCGATCTGGTCCGCGCCGGATTTGGTCATGTTGATGAGGTGCGGCACCAGGTCCTTGCCGAGTTCGCCCGGGTTGACGAAATGCGTCATGCCGAACCGCTCGCCCCACGCCTTGCGCTCATTGTTGAGATCGACGCCGATGATCATGTCGGCGCCCGCCAGCCGCAGGCCCTGCAGCACGTTGAGGCCGATGCCGCCGAGGCCGAACACGATCGCCTTGGCGCCGCGTTCGACTTTCGCGGTGTTGATCACCGC